>NZ_JBHVGU010000028.1:0-59474 GCF_042800575.1 Streptomyces sp. NPDC057616 | reverse complement strand
GGACGAGACCTTCCGTCCGGGGCCGCGCCGCTTCCCCTCCTGATTCCCCCCGGCCAGATCTCCGTGCGGCGGTCAGGCGCTCCGCGCGCTGGTCGTCAGTCCGGGCCCGTCGTCCGCACCGTCCTTCTCGGTGTGCAGGGACGGCCCTTCCTCGCCGGGCGTTCCGGGCTCGCCGGGCTTGCCGGGCAGCGGCGGCACGACGGGGCCCGCCGGGAAGGTGATGCCGGCCTTCTTCATGATCGGGCCGCAGGTCTTCATGGCCTTCTTGTAGCTCCCGGACGCCGGGTCGAAGCCGCCGCCGCGGACCCTCACCTGCAGCCGGACGTGGCCCTTGCCGTCCTTCGAGGCGTGGAAGCGCGGGAAGACCGACAGGCCCTGGTCGCGCATGCACGCCGCGAAGTCGGCGTCGGCCGAGTTGACGTCGTCCGGGGCGTCGGCGGTGGGCCGGTAGGCGACGCCGAAGCCCGCGCCCTTCGGCGGCGTGCCGTGCCCGGCCCCGGCGCGGCCCGCCGTGGTGTGCCCCGCACCGGCGTGGCCCGCCTCGGTGTGGACGACGGAGACGCCGGACGCGGCGGTCGCCGGGGCCTCGGCCGTCGAGGTGCCGGTCGCCTGGGCCGCCGACGCACTGACCGTGCCGAGCGCGGCGGCCGTCAGGACGGCGATGCCGAGGGCGAGCCGCCCCGGCCTGGTCGCCAGAGCATGCATGGGTTCCTCCAGTGGTGAGGCGCTGTTGCTGACGTCCTCAAGGCAACCCGCCGGGCGGTTACAGCAGCGGAACGGCCGGGCTTATCCGGGTGTAACCGCACGCTCGCCACACTGGAGGCCATGCGTGTGCTGGTGGTCGAGGACCACGAAGAGCTCGCCGAGACGGTGGCGGGCGGGCTGCGCCGTGCGGGCATGGCGGTCGACCTCGCCCTCGACGGCCCGGCCGCCCTGGAGCGCGCCGGGGTCAACGGCTACGACGTCGTCGTACTCGACCGCGACCTGCCCGGGATCCACGGCGACCAGGTGTGCCGGCGGCTGGCCGCGGACGGCAGCCGGGCGAGGGTGCTGATGCTCACCGCGTCCGGGACGGTGGCCGACCGGGTCGCCGGGCTCGGCCTCGGGGCCGACGACTATCTGCCGAAGCCGTTCGCGTTCGCCGAACTCGTCGCGCGGATACGGGCGTTGGCGCGGCGTGCGCAGCCCGCGCTGCCGCCGGTGCTGGTCCGCGGGGAGCTTCGGCTGGACCCGGCGCGCCGGGAGGCGAGCCGGGCCGGGGCCCGACTGCCGCTCAGCCCCAAGGAGTTCGCGGTGCTGGAGCTGCTGCTCGGCGCGCAGGGGGCGGTCGTGTCCACCGAGGAGCTGCTGGAGCGGGCATGGGACGAGGCGGCGGATCCGTTCAGCCAGACCGTGAAGGTCACCGTCAGCAGGCTGCGCCGCAAACTGGGGGAGCCGCCGCTGATCGAGACGGTGGACCGGGCCGGGTACCGCATCCGGTGAGCGTCCTGTCGGGGTGGGGCCCGCGCAGCATCAGATGGCGCCTGGCGCTGCTCTACAGCGCCCTGTTCGTGGTGGCGGGCGCACTGCTCCTCGGCTTCGTCTACGTCCTCGCCGCGCACGCGGCGTCGGGCAGCCGGACGGTCAGCTCGGTCGAGGGGCCCGGAGTGCCGGGCGCGGGGTCCGCCCCGGCCGCACCGGCGACCATCAGCGCGGTCGCGGAGATCATGCGCCGGGACCAGTTGCACGACCTGCTGGTCGAGGCCGCCGTGGCGCTCGCGGTGATGGCGCTGGCCTCGCTCGCGCTCGGCTGGCTGATGGCGGGGCGGGTGCTGTCGCCGCTGCGTGCGATGACCGCCACCGCGCGCCGGATCTCCGCGGACAACCTGCACGAACGGCTCGCCGTGCCCGGCCCCGACGACGAACTCAAGGCGGTGGCCGACACCTTCGACGACGTACTGGCCCGGCTGGAGGGGGCGTTCGAGGCGCAGAAGCAGTTCGTCGCCAACGCCTCGCACGAGCTGCGCACGCCGCTCACGCTGCAGCAGACCGTCGTCGACGTGACGCTCGCCGACCCTGGGGCGTCCCAACAGGCCCTGCGGGCGGCCCTGCTGCGGGTGCGCGCGGCCGGGCAGGAGCAGGAACGGCTGATCGACGCCCTGCTCACCCTGGCGCGCAGTCAACGAGGCCTGGAGCGGCGGGAGTTCGTCGACCTCACGGCCATCGTGCGGGAGCGGCTGCCGGACTCCGGGTGCCGGGTGGTGGCCCGGCTGGAGCCGGCGCCCGTGCTCGGCGATCCGCAGCTGATCGAGCGCCTGGTCGTCAACCTCACGGAGAACGCCGTGCGCCACAACCTCCCCGCGGGGCAGGACGGTTGGGTGAGCGTGTGGACGGGACTGGACCCCGCGGGCCGTCCCGCCCTGCGCATCGAGAACAGCGGCCCGCCGATCCCGCCGGACCAGGCGGCGGGCCTCTTCCAGCCGTTCCGCCGGCTGGGCCCGGCCCGTGTCCGCCGGCCCGACGGCTCCGGGCTCGGCCTGTCCATCGTCGCGGCGGTGTGCGCGGCCCACGGCGGCCGCGTACGGGCACGGACGCGGCCCGCGGGCGGGCTGGTGGTGGAGGTGGTGCTGCCGTTGGCGGGTGCGGGTGCGGGTGCGGGTGCGCGTTCGGGTTCGGGTACGGGCTCAGGCCCGGAGTCGGGGCCGGAGCCGGGGGTGAGTCCCGGTCAGGGTCCCGGTGCGGAGGTGCCCGGAGCGCGCCCCCTGGAGATCCCCGGGTGATCGACAGGGTGTCCGGACTGCGGCGGTGGACTCGACGCTGCGTCGATTGCCGGGGGGCCGGCGCGGGCGGCATGCTGCGGCAATGCCCTCCTCAGCGAAGAACGCCGCCCTGTCCCGCCGGTCCCTGCTGCGTGCGCTGGGCGGGGGCGTGGTGCTCGGCGGGCTGGCCGGGTGCGGGGTGCCGGCCGCGTACGTGGGGCCCGGCGAGCGTGCGGTGGCGGACCTGTCGGCCAGCGACAAGAGGCTGACCTGGGCGAACTGGCCGCTGTACATCGACACCGACGACGACAACCCCAACCGGCGCCCCACCCTCGAGGCCTTCGAGAAGCGCACCGGGATCTCCGTCAAGTACACCGAGGAGATCAACGACAACGACGAGTTCTTCGGCAAGATCAGCCCTGCCCTGATGAACCATCAGCAGACCGGCCGCGACCTGATCGTCATGAGCGACTGGATGTGCGCGAGGTTCGTACGGCTGGGCTGGGTCCAGGAGATGGACCGGGTGCGGCAGCCGAACGTGGCCACGCAGCTGGATCCGCTGCTGCGCTCGCCCGCCTTCGACCCCGGCCGCAAGTACTCCGTGCCGTGGCAGTCCGGCATCACCGGCATCGCCTACGACCACCGCAGGCTGGGCCGCGAGATACGGCACGTCTCCGACCTGTGGGCGGACGACCTCAAGGGCCGCGTGACCCTCCTGTCGGGCCTGGACGAGGCGTTCGCGCTGCTGATGCAGGGCAACGGCGTCGACATCACCCGGTGGACCGCGGACGACTTCCACCAGGTCTGCGACCAGGTCGAGAAGTACGTCGCGCAGGGCCGCATCCGCCGCTTCACCGGCAACGACTACACCAAGGACCTGGTCAGCGGAGACGTCCTGGCCTGCCAGGCCTACTCGGGCGACGTCATCCAGCTCCAGGCGGACAACCCGCACATACGCTTCGTCGTCCCCGAGGAGGGCGCCGAGCTGTGGTCCGACTCGCTGATGATCCCGGACCGCGCCCGCCACAAGCGCAACGCCGAGCGCCTGGTCGACTACTACTACGACCCCGAGGTCGCCGCCGGCCTCGCCGCCTGGGTCAACTACGTCTGCCCCGTCCCGGCCGCCCAGCACGTCCTCGCCGACGCCAGGGACAAGGACACCGCGGCCCTCGCGGAGAACCCGCTGATCTTCCCGGACGCGCGGATGCGCAGGCGGCTGGTGATCGCGCGTGACATCACGTCCCGGGAGCGGGTGGAGTTCGCGAAGCGCTGGAACAAGATCGTGGGGTTGTAGGGGGAGGGTTGGCTGCGGGCGGAGGGGACGGCCGCCGCGCGAGAGCCGGCCGCGTCGACCGGCCCGGCCGCCTGAGGCGGAGGCCGAGCGGGTCCACGGGGCGGACCGGTCAGGCCGGGTCCGCGCGGATGGCGGCGATGTCGAACTGGAGGCGCACCTTCTCGCTCACCATCGCACCGCCCTCCGCCAGCTTCTGGCTGTAGGTCAGGCCCCATTCGGTGCGGTTGATGGTGGTCGTGCCGTCGAATCCCACCCGCTGCATGCCGAACGGGTCGGTGACGTGCCCGATGTAGGTGAGGTCCAGGTCCACGGGCCGGGTGGTGCGCTTGATGGTGAGGTCGCCCGTCATGCGGTAGACGTCGCTGCCCAGCAGCTGCACCTTCGTGCTGACGAAACGCATCTGCGGGTAGTTCCTGGCGTCCAGGAAGTCACGGCCGACCAGATGCGCGTCGCGCTGCTCGACCCCGGTGTCCACCGACCCGGTGGACATCACGATCTCGGCGCGGGAGCGGGACGGGTCGCGGCCGTCGAAGTGGAGCCGGCTCTGGTACTCGGTGAACGACCCGCGGACGGTCGTCACCATGGCGTGGCGCACGGAGAAGCCGATGCGGCTGTGCGCCGGATCGATGATCCACTCTCCGGTCAGCGCGGCCAGGGCCGGGTCCGGCATACCGGCCCTTGGGGGGAAGGCCGGTTGTTCGGGGGTGCGTTGGGGGGCGGGTGCGGTGGGGGGAGCCGGGCGGCGCAGGGTCGCAGCTCGGGTGAACAGGTTCATGATTCACGTACCTACGTCATGGCGGGAACGGCCGCAAGGCACCTTCAAGACCCGCGCACACGGTCGTCACCAAATAGCCTCCGAGCGCCCGCCGCGACAGCCGTCCCGACGACTTTGCCCGCTCTTTACAACCCGCCACGGGGCCGCCTCGTCTCTCCGCTCGATCAGTCACACAGCCCGCCGGTCGACCACCGCGCGGGCCGACGAAAGGGAGCGATTCATGCGCCGAACGGGCCTCAGTGCCATGGCACTTGCGTGCACCGCCGTCCTGGCGGGCGCGGTGCCCGCCTTCGCCGACGGGTCGAGCGCGACCCCGAGCCCGGCCCGGAGCGCCGCCCCGAGCGCCACCCGAGCCCCGAGCCCCGCCCCCACCTCCGACCGCGCGAGCACCGCGCCGAGTGCCGTCCCGAGCGCCGCCCCGACCCGTGCGCCGCGATCGGGTCAGGTCTCCGTCGTGCCGAGCGGTGCGCCCGACACCGGTGTGGCGCCGACGAGCTCGGACTCGCACGGAACGGGCGCGCTGGTCGGCGGGGGCGCCGCCGCGGCCGTCGTCCTGGGCGGCGGCGCGGTCTTCCTCGTACGCCGCCGGCAGGCGAACGGGGCATGAGCCCCTTCTCCAGGCCCGCCCTCGCCGCCGTGGCGCTGGCAGCGCTGCTCGTGGGTTGCGGCGGCCCCGGTGCCACGGCCGGCGGCGCCGCGGACGGGGGCCGGCCGAGCGCATCGTCGTCCTCCGCGCCGCACACCGCCGGGCCGGTGTCCGCGGTGGGGCGATCGGTCCCGGTCAGGCTCCGCATCCCGGCCATCGGGGTGGACACCCCGGTCATGAGGCTGGGCCTGGCCGCGGACGGCACCGTCCAGGTGCCGCCGATCACGGCGCACGACAGGGCGGGCTGGTACGAGCACTCCCCGACGCCGGGACAGACCGGTCCGTCGGTGATCCTCGGCCATGTCACGGTCGGCGCCTACGGGGACGGCGTCTTCCGGCACCTGAAGGAGCTGCGCCGGGGAGGCCGGATCGAGGCGCGCCTGGAGAACGGCACGGCTGCGGAGTTCACCGTGACCGAGGTGCGGACGGTGGCGAAGGACCACTTCCCGTCGGACGAGGTCTACGGGAACGTGGACCGGCCGGAGCTGCGGCTGATCACCTGCGGCGGCGCACGGACCGGTGACGGCTACCGCGACAACGTCATCGTCTTCGCGGAGCTGAGCTCCACGAGCAGCTGAGGGACCACCCCGGTCCGCCCCGAAGTCCGGTGGAGGCCGGGCCGATGGAACGTACGCCGTCGGCCCGGGCTCTTCCACCGGGAGACCCCACGAGAGATCACGAGCCCCCCACACCCCGGGAGAACGTTGAAACGGACCCGCGAGAAGGCCGCGTCCGAGCTGTTCGCCGCCCTCTATCCGCGTCTCGCCGGCTGGGTCCGCCGGCTGGTCGACGACGACGAGACGGCTCACGAGATCGCCTCGGAGGCGTTCACCCGGCTCTGGGCCCGCTGGACGTCGGTGGCCGAACCGCGCGGATTCCTCTACGTCACCGCGGCCAACCTCGTCCGGGACCACTGGCGCAAGCTGGAGCGTGAACGCAGGGCGGTGCGGCGGGCGACCACGGAGGCCGCCGTGACCCCGCCCCCCGAACAGGCCGACCCCTCGGTCCGGTTGCTCGTGCAGTCCCTCCCGGAACGGCTGCGCGTCCCGATCCTGCTGCACTACTACGCTGACATGCCCATCCGGGAGGTGTCCGTGCTCACCGGACGCAAGGAAGGAACCGTCAAGGCCGACCTCCACACGGCCCGCGAACTGCTCCGTGCCCACCTGAGGAGAAGCCTTGATCACACACCCTGACGAGGGCCCGGACCACGACCCCGACGACCCGCTCACCGTCATCCTGCGGCCCCCGGGCGAGTACCTGGGCGCGCCCCCCGGCCGCTACGAGGCGATCCGCCGCGGCGCGTCCCGCCGCCGGCTGCTGCGCGCCGCCGCCGGAGCGGCCGTGACCTGCGGTGTCGCCGCCCTGGTCGTCCTGCCGCTGCGGCTGACCGGCTCCGACGGCGCGGGCTCCCCGGCGGTGCCCCTCGCGCCGCCGCCCGCGAGCAGCCCGTCCACGCCGCCGCACCGGTCGTCGTCGCCCGCGCCGGAGAGCCCGCGCCCGACCCAGGACCCCGGGACCACCGCGCCGACCGCCGTGCCCACCACGCGTTCGAGCACCCCGCCCACCGCCCGGCCGTCCGCGAACGACCGCATGAGCCCGTCCGCCTCCTCCGGGCAGAGCGACACCCGGGCCCCGTCGGGGGCGCCGTCGACCGCCCGGACCCGCGCCGCCACGACGCCGTCCGCGGCCACCGGCCGACAAGCCTTTTGAACGTGTTCAATTCCAGGCGTACGCTACTGCCATGAGCGACAGAGCCGCCCTGCTGAAGGGCATCCGCGCCTGGTTGGTCCTCTTCGTCGTCTGCCTGGTGCTCAGCGGTGCCACGGCCTTCCCCCTCGTCCACGAACTGCGCTGGACCGAGGACCTGTTGCGGTCCCTGTCCGTACCGGACCATCTCCCGGCCCTCATGGACTGGATCGTGCGCGTCCGGCACGGACTCGACACCGCCGACACCGACTACCCCTTCCTCCTCTACGGCACCGACTGGCTGGCCTTCGCCCACCTCGTCATCGCGGTCGCCTTCTACGGTCCCTACCGCGATCCGGTCCGCAACATCTGGGTCGTCGAGTTCGCCATGATCGCCTGCGCGGGGATCATCCCGCTCGCCCTGATCTGCGGACCGCTGCGCGGCATCCCGTTCTGGTGGACGGTGCTGGACATGTCGTTCGGCGTCTTCGGGGTGATCCCCCTCTACGTCGTCCGCAGGAAGATCAAGCGGCTGGAGGCGCTCGACCCCGCGGTGCCTCAGCTCTCGGCGGCGTAGTCGCGCAGCGCGCACAGCACGTCGACGCGGTTCGTCGTGATCGAGTCGACGCCGAGGTCGATCAGCCGGAGCATGGCGCGCCGGGTGTCGGGCGTCCAGACGGACAGCAGGTAGCCGTCGTGGTGGACCCGGGCGGCGAGGTCCCTGCCGACCAGGGAGAAGCGGTAGTTGAGCCAGCGCGGCCGCACCGCCTCCAGCAGCGCCGGCCGCGGCGGGGCCAGCGTCGACCAGGTGAGCGCGATCTCGGCGGACGGGTCGGCCGCCCGGACGGCGAGCATGGCCTGGGCGTCGGCGCAGTAGTACACGCGGTCCTGCGCGCCGGCCTCGCGCACGGCGTCCACGATCCGGCGGGCGGTGCGCACCTCGCTCGTCCCGGGCAGGTCGAGCATGACCCGGCAGGCGCCGGTCGCGGCGAGCGCCTCGGCCAGGGCCGGCACGCCGCCGCCCGTGAGGCCGCGCACCTCGTCCGCGGACAGCGAGGACAGGGGCCGCTCGTGCTCCCACAGCCGTTTCAGCGTGCGGTCGTGCAGGAGCACGGGGACGCCGTCCTTGGTCAGCCGTACGTCGATCTCGACGGCGTCCGCGCCCTGGGCGAGCGCGGAACGCAGCGAGTCGATCGTGTTCTCGCGGACCCGGTAGGGGTCGCCGCGGTGGGCCACGGCGGTCACGTTCTGCATGGCCCCCATTGTGGTGGGCGTCAGGGCGCGAGCCACGCCGAGGTGTAGGCGTCGATCTCGTCCCGGATGCGGGCCTTGCCGGGCTCGTCCAGGAACGAGACGTCGACCGCGGTCTTCGCCAGCTCCGCCAGGCCCCGCTCCTGCACGTTCAGCAGCCGGGCGGCGACCGCGTACTCGGTGTTGAGGTCGGTGCCGAACATCGGCGGGTCGTCGGAGTTCACGGTGATGACGATCCCGGCGTTCGCGAACTCCTTGATCGGGTGCTCCTCCAGGGTGCGGACCGCGCGCGTGGCGATGTTGGAGGTGGGGCAGACCTCCAGCGGGATGCGGTGCTCGGCGAGGTGCGCGAGGAGCTTCGGGTCCTGGAAGGAGTGGGTGCCGTGCCCGATGCGCTCGGCCTGGAGGTGGGTGAGCGCGTCCCACACGGTCTCCGGTCCGGTGGTCTCGCCGGCGTGCGGCACCGAGTGCAGGCCGGCGGCGACGGCGCGGTCGAAGTACGGCTTGAACTGCGGCCGCGGCACACCCACTTCGGGCCCGCCGAGCCCGAACGACACCAGGCCCTCCGGCCGCAGCCGGTCGTCGGTCGCGAGCCGCGTCGTCTCCTCGGCGGCCTCCAGGCCGGCCTCGCCGGGGATGTCGAAGCACCAGCGCAGCACGGTCCCGAACTCGGCCTCGGCCGCCTTGCGGGCGTCCTCGATCGCCTCCATGAAGGCGCGCTCGTCGATGTTGCGGCGGGTCGAGGACCACGGCGTGATGGTCAGCTCGGCGTAGCGCACCTGCTGCCGGGCCAGGTCGCGGGCGACCTCGTACGTCAGCAGCCGTACGTCCTCCGGCGTGCGGATCAGGTCGACGACGGACAGGTACACGTCGATGAAGTGGGCGAAGTCCGTGAACGTGAAGTAGTCGACCAGGGCCTCGGGGTCGGAGGGCACCTTGGAGTCGGGGTGGCGGGCGGCGAGCTCGGAGACGATCCGCGGGGAGGCGGAGCCGACGTGGTGGACGTGCAGTTCGGCCTTGGGCAGTCCGGCGATGAAGGCGTGCAGGTCGCGCAGCGGTGCCGCGGACGCGTCGAGGTGCTCGGTCAAGGGTTCCTCCCCGAAAGCGGCGTCCCGTGGCGGGTTCGGCCGGGCGGGACGCGGGTGATCGGCTGATCGGTGACTCGGGGATCATCGTAGGCCGGGGCATCCGGCTTCCGGGGCCCGCTCCACGGCAGGGGGTGCGGCCCGTAGCATGACGGGACGTTCGACAGAGGGGAATCCGCGCATGTCCGACGACGCGCAGACGCCGGCCGCCCGCGACCCGTGGGCCGCGCCGTCGGAGGCCGATTCGCGTGACGCGGCCCCGAAGGTCCCGCTGGCCAAGCCGGAGGGCTCCGCGCCGGGGCCGAACCCCTGGGCGCCGCCGGCGAACGACGGGCAGGCGGGTCCGGGCTTCACCATCGCCGGCAGCGACGTGCCGACGGCGGACCCGGGCAGGGGCCCGGCGCATCCTTCCGTCCACGACCAGCAGACGGTCACGTCCATGCCCGGCGTCGGTGACACGTCACCGCCGGCCGCTCAGCCCTGGGCCAACCCGTTCTCCCCGCCGGCCGCGACGCCGCCGTCGAGCCCCTACGCCCCTCCCGTGCACCACCACGGCGAGCCGGTGCCGCCGCCCCCGATAGCCCCCGACGGCCCGGGCCAGGTCCCCTACGGCTACGGCTATCCCCAGCACGCCCCCGCCGCGCCGGGCTACTACGGCTGGCCCGGCATGACCCCCCTGCCCAGCAACGGCATGGGCACCGCCGCGCTGGTGATCGGCATCATCGCGGTCGTCGTCTTCTGCCTGTGGCCGATCGCCATCCTGCTGGGTGTGCTCGCGGTGATCTTCGGCTCGATCGGCCGGGCCAAGGCCCGCCGGGGCGAGGCGACGAACGCGGGCCAGTCCCTGGCCGGCATCATCTGCGGCGCCGTCGGCATCGTCCTGGGCCTGGTCATGATCGCCGTTCTGATCGCCAATCCCTGACGCGGACGGGGCCTTTCCTGCCCCCGGACCGGCCCCCCGGACCTGCCCCCCGGGACCTGCCCCCTGGGGGCCCGCCCCCGGCCCCCCCGGGGGGACCCGCCCCCGTCAGCCCTGGCCCTCCCCGCCCCGCAACCGCCCCCGTGCCTCCATGAGCGCGAAGCCCAGGAGGTTCGGGCCGCGCCAGAGCTCTGGGTTCGTCGCCGCCGGGTCGGTCGCCGGAAGGCCTATGCCCCAGACGCGGTCCATCGGGCTCGCCTCGACCAGGACCCGGTCGCCCGTGCCCAGCAGGTACTCCCGTAGGTCCGCGTGGGCCGTGAACTTGTGGACGCTGCCCTCCACGACGACGGCGAAGCGCTCGCGCTCCCAGATCCGCTCGTCGAAACCGCGCACCAGACGCCCCGCCTTCTTGGCGAGCGAGGGGTGCTCCGCCTCCAGCACCCGGCGCTCCGCCTCCGCGTCATCGAACAGGCGGGCCTTGGCCGCCATCATCCAGTGCTCGGCCGTCCCGTACGTCACTCCGGCCACGGTGAACGGCGACGGCCACCACTGACTCAGGCAACTCGGACCCACCTGCCCGTCGGCCCGCGCCCGATGACCCCAGAAGTGCAAATACTTGATCCGAGTCCCGGCGAGGACCTCTCTGACCAGGGCCTCCCGGGAGCCGATCTTCCCCGTGATCCTTTCCATGCATGCGAGTCTGGCAGGCACCACTGACACTCCGTCCCCCCTTTTCCACGCTCACTCGACACCTGGTCGACAGATTCCGTCGCGTAACCGAAAGGCAACAACGGAATCACTTGTAGGACCGCTATTGCTCTGTCAGGATCGGCACTCAAATCGAGCTGGAGCTACGCCACCCGCCCCCGCGAACCGCGGGGCGACGGCGGAGGAGAGCGACATGCACAACCCGGGCAGTGAGACCCCGGAACGATTCCCGGCACAGGACCGCTTCTCGGACGGTGCGCAGTTCATCGCGGGCCGCCTGACGAAGGGGACCTCCGGCCGTACGCACGCGGTCGTCGACCCGGCGACCGGCGAGGAGGTGTACACCTACGAGCTGGCAGGACCCGACGACGTCGACGCGGCCGTGGCCGCCGCCCGCGCCGCCTTCCCCGGCTGGTCCGGCGCCACCCCCGGCGAGCGCTCGGACGCGCTGCACCGCTTCGCCGCCGTGCTCGCCGACCGCGCCGAGGACTTCGCCCGCGCGGAGTCCCTCCAGTGCGGCAAGCCGCTGAAGCTGACGCGCGAGTTCGACGTCCCGGGCACCATCGACAACACCGCCTTCTTCGCGGGCGCCGCCCGCCACCTCCAGGGGCAGTCGGCCGCGGAGTACTCCGGCGACCACACCTCGTACGTGCGCCGTGAGCCCATCGGCGTCGTCGGGTCGATCGCGCCCTGGAACTACCCCCTGCAGATGGCTGCCTGGAAGATCCTCCCGGCGATCGCGGCGGGCAACACCATCGTGCTCAAGCCCGCCGAGCTCACCCCGCTCACCTCGCTGATGTTCGCGCAGGCCGCGACCGACGCCGGTGTCCCGGACGGTGTGATCAACATCGTCACCGGCACCGGGAAGGAGGCCGGCGAGCACCTCGTGGGCCACCCCGACGTGGTCATGACCTCCTTCACCGGCTCCACCGCCGTCGGCAAGCGCGTCGCCGAGGTCGCCACCGCCACCGTCAAGCGCATCCACCTGGAGCTCGGCGGCAAGGCCCCCTTCGTCGTCTTCGACGACGCGGACCTCGACGCCGCGGTCAACGGTGCCGTCGCCGGTGCGCTCATCAACACCGGCCAGGACTGCACGGCCGCCACGCGCGCGTACGTGCAGCGGCCCCTGTACGAGGCGTTCGTCGAGCGGACGGCCGCGCTCATGGAGAGCGTCCGGCTCGGCGACCCCTTCGCCCCCGGCACCGACCTCGGCCCGCTGATCTCGCACGTCCAGCGCGACCGCGTGGCCGGCTTCGTCGAGCGGGCGCGCGGCTACGCGCGCGTGGTGACCGGCGGCGAGGCGCCCGGGGGAGACCTGGAGAAGGGCGCCTACTTCCGTCCCACACTGGTCGCGGACGCCGCCCAGGACAGCGAGATCGTCCAGTCCGAGATCTTCGGCCCGGTTCTGGTGGTCGTACCGTTCGACAGCGACGACGATGGAATCAGGCTCGCCAACGACACCCCGTACGGCCTCGCCGCCTCCGCCTGGAGCCGCGACGTCTACCGGGCGAACCGCGCCACCCGCGAGATCAAGGCGGGCTGCGTGTGGATCAACGATCACATCCCGATCATCAGCGAGATGCCGCACGGCGGCTACAAGGCGTCCGGCTTCGGCAAGGACATGTCCGCGTACTCCTTCGAGGAGTACACCCAGATCAAGCACGTCATGTTCGACAACACGGCGGTGGCCAGGAAGGACTGGCACCGCACCATCTTCGGGGACCGGTTGTAGTCAAAATCCGGCTACCGCCGGGTGAAGAACAGGCCGCCCGACCCGCGGCCGCACTCCCGAAAGGGCAGCACGCGCATGGAGCAGTACGAGCCCGACCTGTCACCGGCCGTGGCGGCCGCCGTGCGGCGCAGTTTCCGCAACGGACGGGCCGCGATGACCCGCCGTTCGCTGCTGCGCGCCTCCGCGGGCGGCGCCCTCGCCGTCGGCGGCATGACAGCGCTGAGCAGCTGCGGCATCCCCGCGGCAGGCAAGACGGAAGGCGGCCAGTCCGCCGACGACCACTCGGCCAAGGAGAAGGAGGTCAACTTCTCCAACTGGCCCGAGTACATCGACGTGGACGACAGCGGCAAGCACCACCCGACGCTGGACGAGTTCCGCAAGCGGACCGGCATCAAGGTCAACTACACCGAGGACATCAACGACAACGACGAGTTCTTCGGCAAGATCCAGCCGCAGCTCGCCGCGGGCCAGGACACCGGCCGCGACCTCATCGTCCTCACCGACTGGCTGGCCGCGCGCATGGTCCGCCTCGGCTACGTGCAGAAGCTGGACGCCTCCAACCTGCCGCACGCCTACGCCAACCTCTCGGACCAGTTCCGCAGCCCCGACTGGGACCCGGGCCGCGCCTACTCGTACGTGTGGCAGGGCATCTCGACCGTCGTCGCCTTCAACAAGAAGGCGCTGAACGGCGTCGAGGTGAAGTCGGTCTCCGACCTGCTGGACAACCCGGCGCTCAAGGGCCGGGTCGGCCTGCTGACCGAGATGCGCGACACGGTCGGCATGACCATGCTCGACATGGGCCTGGACCCGGCGAAGTTCACCGACGACGACTACGACAAGGTGATCGCCCGCCTCCAGAAGTCCGTCGACAAGGGGCAGATCCGCCGCTTCACCGGCAACGACTACACCTCGGACCTCAGCAAGGGCGACCTGGCCGCCTGTATCGCCTGGGGCGGCGACATCGTCCAGCTCCAGGCGGACAACCCGAACGTCGGCTACATCATCCCCGACAGCGGCTACATGACGTCCACGGACAACCTGATGATCCCGAACAAGGCGCGCCACAAGACGAACGCCGAGCGGCTCATCGACTTCTACTACGAGCCGCAGCCGGCCGCGGAGCTCTCCGCCTACGTCAACTACGTGAGCCCGGTCGCGGGCGTGAAGCCGTACCTCGCCAAGATCGACAAGACGGCGGCGGACAACCCGCTGATCCTTCCCGACAAGGCCATGGAGGCGAAGTCGGTCGCCTTCCGCGCGCTGAGTTCGAAGGAAGAGACGGCCTACCAGCAGAAGTTCGCGAAGCTCACAGGGGCGTGACGAAGATGACCACAGACAGCAGCGGCGACGTCCGCCTCGCCGGCATCAGCAAGACCTACGGCTCCTTCACCGCCGTGCACCCGCTCGACCTGACCGTGCCCCAGGGCTCCTTCTTCGCCCTGCTCGGCGCGTCCGGCTGCGGCAAGACCACCACCCTGCGCATGATCGCCGGCCTGGAGGAGCCCAGCGGCGGCACCGTCCACCTCGGCGACCAGGAGGTCACCCAGCTGCCGCCCTACAAGCGGCCGGTGAACACCGTCTTCCAGTCCTACGCCCTCTTCCCGCACCTCGACATCTTCGAGAACGTCGCCTTCGGCCTGCGCCGGCGCGGCATCAAGAGCGTGAAGAAGCAGGTCGAGGACATGCTGGACCTGGTCCAGCTCGGCGAGCAGGCGCGCAAGAAACCGCACCAGCTCTCCGGCGGCCAGCAGCAGCGCGTCGCGGTGGCCCGCGCGCTGATCAACCACCCCAAGGTGCTGCTGCTGGACGAGCCGCTCGGCGCCCTCGACCTCAAGCTGCGCCGCCAGATGCAGCTGGAGCTCAAGCGCATCCAGACCGAGGTCGGCATCACCTTCATCCATGTCACGCACGACCAGGAGGAGGCCATGACCATGGCCGACACGGTTGCCGTGATGAACGCGGGCCGCGTCGAGCAGCTCGGCTCACCCACCGACCTCTACGAGAACCCGCTGACGACCTTCGTCGCCAACTTCCTCGGCACCTCGAACCTGATCGAGGCCGAGGTCGACTCCAAGAGCGGCGACGACATCGTCCTCAGGGCGGGCGGCGGCAAGCTGGTGCTGCCCGAGGCGCGCTGTTCCGCGCCCACCACGACCGGCGGCAAGGTGCTGGTCGGCGTGCGCCCGGAGAAGATCTCCCTCACCCATGCCGACGACGCGGGCGAGATCGCCGAGAACCGCAACCGGATCACCGGCACGATCGCCGACTCCAGCTTCATCGGCGTCTCCACGCAGTACGTCATCGACAGCCCCGTGTGTCCGGAGTTCGAGGTCTACGCGCAGAACATCGACCGGGACGCCCGCCTGGTGCCCGGCGCCGAGGTCGTCCTGCACTGGAACCCGGCCCACACCTTCGGCCTCGACGCGGCGCAGGACATCGACGCCGGTGTCGCCGAGGTCGAGGAGGAGGCCGCCTGATGGCCACGGTCACCGAGGCGCCACCCCTGGCGCCGACCCCCGAGAAGAAGCCCCCGCGCAAACGGGGCCGCTTCACGCCGTACTGGCTGCTGCTGCCCGGCCTCCTCTGGCTGATCATCTTCTTCGCGCTGCCGATGATCTACCAGGCCTCCACGTCCGTGCAGACGGGCTCCCTGGAGCAGGGCTACAAGGTCACCTGGCACCTCGCCACCTACTGGGACGCGCTGTCCGAGTACTGGCCGCAGTTCCTGCGCTCGGTGCTCTACGCGGCCGCCGCCACCATCCTGTGCCTGGTGCTCGGCTACCCGCTGGCGTATCTGATCGCCTTCCGGGCGGGCCGCTGGCGGAACCTGATCATGGTCCTGGTGATCGCGCCCTTCTTCACCAGCTTCCTGATCCGCACGCTCGCCTGGAAGACGATCCTCGCGGACAGCGGACCCGTGGTCAGCGCCCTCAACACGCTGCACATCCTGGACGTGACCAACGCGCTCGGCTGGACCGCCGGCGACCGCGTCCTGGCCACACCACTGGCCGTGGTCTGCGGTCTGACGTACAACTTCCTGCCGTTCATGATCCTGCCGCTCTACACCTCGCTGGAGCGCATCGACGGACGGCTGCACGAGGCGGCCGGCGACCTGTACGCCAAGCCCTGGACCACCTTCCGCAAGGTCACCTTCCCGCTGTCGATGCCCGGCGTGGTCTCCGGCACACTGCTGACCTTCATCCCGGCGGCCGGCGACTACGTCAACGCCGAACTCCTCGGCTCGACCGACACCCGCATGATCGGAAACGTCATCCAGACCCAGTTCCTGCGGATCCTGGACTACCCGACGGCCGCGGCCCTCTCCTTCATCCTGATGGCCGGGATCCTGTTCATGGTCACCATCTACATCCGCCGGGCCGGGACGGAGGATCTGGTCTAAATGCCTTTCGTCAACTGGCTCAAGCGCCATCTCGTGGTCATCGCGGGACTCGTGACCCTCGGCTACCTGCTGCTGCCGAACGTCATCGTCACGATCTTCTCCTTCAACAAGCCGAAGGGCCGCTTCAACTACCAGTGGCAGCAGTTCTCCACGGACGCCTGGAAGGATCCGTGCGGCGTCGCCGACATGTGCGGCTCACTGTCGCTCAGCCTCCAGATCGCCTTCTGGGCGACGGTCGGCGCCACCCTGCTCGGCACGATGATCGCCTTCGCGCTGGTCCGCTACCGGTTCCGCGCGCGGGGCACGGTGAACTCGCTGATCTTCCTGCCGATGGCGATGCCCGAGGTCGTCATGGCGGCCTCGCTGCTCACGCTGTTCCTCAACCTCGGCGCGCAGCTGGGCTTCTGGACGATCCTGATCGCCCACATCATGTTCTGCCTCAGCTTCGTCGTCGTCGCCGTCAAGGCGCGCGTGATGTCGATGGACCCGCGCCTGGAACAGGCGGCGCAGGACCTCTACGCCGGTCCGGCGCAGACCTTCCTGCGCGTCACGCTGCCCATCGCCGCACCCGGCATCGCGGCGGGCGCGCTGCTGTCCTTCGCGCTCTCCTTCGACGACTTCATCATCACCAACTTCAACGCGGGCTCGACCGTCACCTTCCCCATGTTCGTCTGGGGCTCGGCGCAGCGCGGCACGCCCGTCCAGATCAACGTCATCGGCACGGCCATGTTCCTGGTCGCCGTGCTGCTGGTGCTGGCGTCCATGCTGATCAGCAACCGCCGCAACCGCCAGAAGGCATGACCGCACACCCCTCGTAGGGAGTTGAAATCATGGCCGCGAGCGCCATGAACCGCTGGACGAAGTCTCTCTCCGACGCACAGCCCGTCCCGTACTGGCTGGAAGACCCCGGCAAGCCCCACCCCGAGCCCGCGCTGACCGGCGCCGAGACCTGCGACCTGCTGGTCGTCGGCGGCGGCTACAGCGGACTGTGGACCGCGCTCCTCGCCAAGGAGCGCGACCCCGGACGGGATGTCGTCCTGCTGGAAGGCCGTGAGGCGGGCTGGGCCGCCTCCGGCCGCAACGGCGGCTTCTGCGCCGCCTCCCTCACGCACGGCCTGCCCAACGGCCTGGCCCGCTGGCCGGCCGAGATCCACAAGCTGCAGGAGCTGGGCGACCGCAACCTCGACGAGATCGACAAGGCGGTCGCCCGGTACGGCCTCGACTGCGACTTCGAGCGCACCGGCGAGATCGACGTGGCGACGGAGGCGTACCAGGCGCGGGAACTGCGCGAGTGGTACGAGGAGATGGAGCGCGAGGGCCTCGCCGACGGCGTCGAGTTCCTGGACGCCGAGGCGGTGCGGCGGCAGGTCGACTCACCGACGTTCCAGGCGGGCCTGTGGGACCGCCGGGGCGTGGCCATGCTGCACCCGGCGAAGCTCGCCTGGGGCCTCAAGCGCGCCTGCCTCGGGCTCGGCGTCCGCGTCTACGAGCACACCCCGGCCCTCGCCCTCAAGCAGTACGGCGCCGGCATGGCCGTCCGCACCCCCTACGGCTCGGTCCGCGCCCGCAAGGTCGCGCTCGGCACCAACATCTTCCCGAACCTGGTCAAGCGCGTGCGGTCGTACACCATCCCGGTCTACGACTACGCGCTGATGACCGAACCGCTGAGCGACGAGCAGCTCGCGTCGATCGGCTGGCAGGGCCGCCAGGGGCTCGGGGACTCGGCGAACCAGTTCCACTACTTCCGCCTCTCCGCCGACAACCGCATCCTGTGGGGCGGTTACGACGCGATCTACCCCTACGGCGGCCGGGTGCGCGCCGAGTACGACGACCGCCCGGAGACCTACGCCAGACTCGCCGGGCACTTCTTCACCTGCTTCCCGCAGCTGGAGGGCCTGCGCTTCACGCACGCGTGGGGCGGCGCCATCGACACCTGCTCGCGCTTCTCGGCGTTCTTCGGCACCGCGCACCAGGGCAACGTCGCCTACGCGGCGGGCTACACGGGCCTCGGTGTGGGCGCGACGCGCTTCGGCGCCGACGTGATGCTGGACCTGCTGGCCGGGGAGACGACGGAGCGGACGTCGCTGGAGATGGTCCGCAGGAAGCCGCTGCCGTTCCCGCCCGAGCCCTTCGCCTGGACCGGCATCGCCCTCACCAAGTGGTCGCTCGCCCGCGCCGACGCGCAGGCCGGCCGCCGCAACCTCTGGCTGCGGACGATGGACCGGCTGGGCCTCGGCTTCGACAGCTGAGTGTGATCCAGTTCACTTCAACTGGGTCCCGGAATCCGCGTAATGCCCGCGGGGAGACCTCCCTCTCTTCCGTGACGCGACGGCGTCATGGAGCGACAGGGAGGTCTCCTCATGACTGGGGCGAAGACGGCGGTCGAGTGGCTGGCATCCGTTGCTCCGGATCCCGAGGCCTGCCGCCGGGAGTGGGAGCGCAATCCGCTGGGGATCGCCCTGCTGCCCGCCGGCAAGGCCTGGGACGTGCTCATCCTGCCGAGCGAACTCGGCTATCCCACCCTCGACGTCCTCACCCGCATCCTCGGCCGGCCCGGCCCGGTGCTGGCCGATTTCGGGGACGCGCGGATGGGCTTCTTCGTGCCACCGGGCACCGCGGCCCGATGGCTCGGCACGGGCATCCGTACGGCAGGGGCCGGTACCTGGATCGTGGTGCCGTACCCGGGCCGCTCGACCAGCGGGGTCCGCTGGCTGGTGCCGCCGGACGGCTCCGGCACGCTCACCGACCCGGCCCTGCTCGAACTCGCCCTGCACGAGGCGGCGGCGGGCCTGGCAGGTGAGGACGACGGCCGGGGCCAGAGGTCTTGACAAGAGGATTGGTCTGGACCAAATTGGGCGCGCTCCACCCCTCCAATTCCCCCCTGCCCGGAGGCACTTGTGGATCGCCCCAGACGCACCAGATCCGTCCTCGCCGCGCTCACGGCGGCCCTGCTGGCCGTACCCGGCCTGACCGCCCTCTCGTCGCCGGCCCAGGCGGCCGACGCGGACCTGGCACGCAACGGCGGCTTCGAGTCCGGCCTCGACGGCTGGAGCTGCACCGCCGGCACGACGGTCGGCTCACCCGTGCACAGCGGCAGCGCCGCGCTGCAGGCGACCCCGGCCGGCAGCGACAACGCGCAGTGCGCGCAGACCGTGACCGTGCAGCCCAACTCCCAGTACACGCTGAGCGGTTACGTCCGCGGCTCCTACGTCTACCTCGGCGCCTCCGGCACCGGCACCACCGACGTCTCCACCTGGACCCAGTCCGCCCCCGACTGGCAGAAGCTCACCACGACCTTCACCACCGGCGCCGCCACCACCAAGGTGACCGTCTACACGCACGGCTGGTACGGCACCGGCGCCTACTACGCCGACGACGTCTCCCTCGTCGGCCCGGGCGGAAGCACGGGCCAGCCGCCCGCCGCGCCCGGCGGTCTGCGGGCCGGCTCCGTCACGTCCTCCACCGTCGCCCTGTCCTGGACGGCGGTGACCGGCGCCACGAGCTACGCGGTCTACCGCGACGGCGCCAAGGTCCAGACGGTGAGCGGCACTTCGGCCACCGTGACCGGCCTGTCCCCGTCGACCGCGTACAGCTTCCAGGTGACCGCGGTGAACGACGCGGGCGAATCGGCGAAGTCGGCGGCCGTGACGGCCACGACCACCGCCGGCTCGTCGGGCGGCACCTCCGACCTCCCCACTCACGCCCTGGTCGGCTACCTGCACGCGAGCTTCGCCAACGGCTCCGGCTACACGCGGATGGCCGACGTCCCGGACAGCTGGGACGTCATCGACCTGGCCTTCGGTGAGCCGACCTCCGCCACCTCCGGCGACATCCGCTTCACCCGCTGCCCGGTCACCGAGTGCCCGAACGTCGAGTCCGACGCCGACTTCAAGGCCGCGATCAAGGCCAAGCAGGCGGCCGGCAAGAAGGTGCTGATCTCGATCGGCGGCCAGAACGGCCAGGTGCAGCTGACCACCACCGCGGCCCGCGACGCCTTCGTCTCCTCGGTCTCGAACATCATCGACACCTACGGTCTCGACGGCCTGGACATCGACTTCGAGGGCCACTCGCTCTCCCTGAACGCCGACGACACGGACTTCAAGAACCCGAAGACCCCGGTGATCGTCAACCTGATCTCGGCGCTGAAGACCCTGAAGGCCAAGTACGGCTCGAAGTTCGTGCTGACCATGGCCCCGGAGACGTTCTTCGTGCAGATGGGCTACCAGTTCTACGGCACCGGCAAGTTCGGCGGCCAGGACCCGCGCTGCGGCGCCTATCTCCCGGTCGTCTACGCCCTGCGCGACGACCTCACCCTGCTGCACGTCCAGGACTACAACTCGGGCCCGATCATGGGCCTCGACAACCAGTACCACTCGATGGGCGGCGCCGACTTCCACATCGCCATGACCGACATGCTGCTGACCGGCTTCCCGGTCGCGGGCGACGCGAACAACGTCTTCCCGCCGCTGCGGCCCGACCAGGTGGCCATCGGTATGCCGGCCTCCACGAACGCGGGCAACGGCTACGTCACGCCGGCCGAGGTCACCAAGACCCTCGACTGCCTGACGAAGAAGAGCAACTGCGGCTCGTACCCCACCCACGGCACCTGGCCCGCCCTGCGCGGACTGATGACGTGGTCGGTGAACTGGGACCGCTACTCGAACTGGGAGTTCCAGCACACCTTCGACGGCTACTTCGGCTGATCCCCGGCGCTGCGGAGGACCAGCGAGAAGACCGTCAGCAGCATCGCGCACAGGCACCAGCTGGCCACGACGTCCAGTGGCCAGTGGTAGCCGCGCCGCACCAGGCCGTAGCCCACGCCGAGATTGACGAGCACGCAGGCGGCGACGAGGGCGCGGCGGACGGCGGCGCGGCTCAGCCACGGGAGCAGCAGCAGGGTCGCGGTGCCGTACGCGACGGTGGCCGTGGCGGTGTGGCCGGAGGGGTAGTAGCCGGTGCCCGGGCCCATGATCGGCGGGCCCGGGCGGTCGATCAGCATCTTCAGCGGCACGACCAGGACCGGGACCAGCGCCATCGCCACGGCCGCCGCCAGCGGAGGCAGCCACCAGCGGTACGTGCCCGCGGCACGGCCGCGCCGGGCGACGTAGGCGATGACGACCAGGAGCACCGGCACCGCCACGACCACGCTGCCCAGGTCCGCGAGGCCGCCGTAGACGCGCAGCGGGTCCACGAGGGCGTGGCTGACGCGCTTGTCCACACGAACGAGCAGGCCGTCGGAGACGACCTGCCAGGTGATCAGCGCGAAGAGCAGGGCGGGAAGCCCGAGCAGTCCGAGAAGCGGAAGAAAGGAGGCCGGCCGCCCCGGAACAGGGGGGGTGGTTCCGAGGCGGCCGATCTGACCGGATCGACGCCCACCCCGGGGGGTTTGGGGCGGGCGACTGTCCGATCGGTGAGGAGATCCGGAGCCGGAGGCTCCGGGTGTGTGCGCGAGGGCACGACCAGGTCGTAGCTGGGGAGGCCACGGCCTGAAGTCGCCCACAGTCCCCTGTGAGCGGGGTGTATCTCTCATCTGGGTAGAACCTACGGCAGCAGATGGGCTGAAGACAGGCGGAATCGCGTCCCGCCATCCACCTCGCACACGTTCTTCACACGGCCTGACACAGCGTTCCGGACCTCAGACGCGGGTGAAGGCCTGCTCGATGATGTCGAGGCCCTCGTTGAGCAGGTCCTCGCCGATCACCAGCGGGGGCAGGAAGCGGAGGACGTTGCCGTAGGTGCCACAGGTCAGGACCAGCAGGCCCTCCTGGTGGCAGGCCTTGGCGAGCGCCGCGGTCGCCTCCGGGTTCGGCTCCTTGGTCGTACGGTCCTTGACCAGCTCGATGGCGATCATGGCGCCGCGGCCGCGGACGTCGCCGATGATGTCGAACTTGTCGGCCATGGCGGTGAGGCGGCCCTTCATGATCGCCTCGATGTTCTTCGCCCTGGCGTTGAGGTCGAGCTCCTTCATGGTCTCGATGGCACCGAGCGCACCGGCGCAGGCGACCGGGTTGCCGCCGTAGGTGCCGCCCAGGCCGCCCGCGTGCGCGGCGTCCATGATCTCGGCGCGGCCGGTGACGGCGGCGAGCGGCAGACCGCCCGCGATGCCCTTGGCCGTCGTGATCAGGTCGGGAACGATGCCCTCGTCCTCGCACGCGAACCACTGGCCGGTGCGGCAGAAGCCGGACTGGATCTCGTCCGCGACGAAGACGATGCCGTTGTCCGAGGCGAACTTGCTGATCGCGGGCAGGAAGCCCTTGGCCGGCTCGATGAAGCCGCCCTCGCCCAGCACCGGCTCGATGATGATCGCGGCGACGTTGTCCGGGCCGACCTGCTTGGTGATCTCGTCGATGGCCTGCGCGGCGGCCTCGGGGCCGGCGTTCTCGGCACCGGTCGGCCAGCGGTAGCCGTACGCCACCGGCACCCGGTAGACCTCGGGCGCGAACGGGCCGAAGCCGTGCTTGTACGGCATGTTCTTCGCCGTCAGCGCCATCGTGAGGTTGGTGCGGCCGTGGTAGCCGTGGTCGAAGACGACGACGGCCTGGCGCTTGGTGTACGAACGGGCGATCTTGACGGCGTTCTCGACGGCCTCGGCGCCGCTGTTGAACAGCGCGGACTTCTTGGCGTGGTCACCCGGGGTGAGCTCGGCGAGGGCCTCGGCGACCTCCACGTAGCCCTCGTAGGGGGTGACCATGAAACAGGTGTGGGTGAAGTCGGCGAGCTGGGCGGAGGCCCGGCGCACGACGGCCTCGGCGGAGGCGCCGACCGAGGTCACGGCGATGCCGGAGCCGAAGTCGATGAGCCGGTTGCCGTCGACGTCCTCGATGATCCCGCCGCCCGCGCGCGCGGTGAACACGGGCAGCACGGAGCCCACGCCCTGCGCGACCGCGGCGGTACGGCGGGCCTGCAGTTCCTGCGACTTCGGGCCGGGGATGGCGGTGACGATCCGGCGCTCCTGCGGAAGTGCGCTCATGAGGGGCTCCTGGGGGTTGTGCGGGGCGGTGCGATGGCCTTTTACGGACTCTTGCCTTCTTTTCTCGCAGGCTAGGACGGGGCGCGAAAGGTGGGCATGCTCCATGTGGGCGTTGTCGGACGACGTGATTGTCCACCGTGGACATGGCGGTGGTCACGGGCCCGGCCGTGTAAAGCGGTGAACTGCCCGGACGGGGCGTTAGATTGACCGCTGACGGTGGACGGAGCGGCTGGTCAAGGGGCGAGGGCGATGGACAGCGACGGGACGCAGGACGCGCGGGGCACGCATGCGAATCCTGTGCCACGTCCGGCGGGACCACCTCGGATGCCGTCGACGCCGCCCAGGCCGGCCACGGCCCCGGGCGTGCCGCCCCGGCCGGACGGATCGGCCTTTCTGAACTGGCTGCGGGCACCGCGCCCCGAGGCGCTGCCCGGCGTGTGGCGCTTCGGGCACCGGCCGCGCCCCGAGGAGGAGCCGGAGCTCATCCCCGCCCGCCAGCTGATCAGCGGCGCGGTGATCGCCTTCCTGGTGGGCTGGCTGATCTGGTCGCTGCTGTGGAACGGCTACCTCGGCGGCTGGTGGCTGCTCCCGCTCTACGCGATGATCCCCGACTCCTGGGCCCAGCCGCACAGCTTCGGCTCGGTCGTGGTCGTCTACACCTACTACGTGCTCATCGCCCTCGTCATCATGATCGGCGTGGGCCGGCTCGGCCGCTGGGGTGAGATCTGGCGTCGCTACGGCCCGCCCGCCTGGAACCGGACGGCGCCGCGCGCCGAACGCCCGCCGGTGCCCGAGCAGGACCCCGTCGAGTGGCCCCAGCTGCGGGCCGCCGGGGCCGAGGATGCTGCTGAGCGGCTGGCCGCCGAGGCCCGGTCGGGGCTGATGCGGGACGTGGACCACGCCCGGATCGTCCGCGCCTGGCAGGGCGTGCGCACCGGCCGGCACACCCTCGCCGCCTTCACCGGCGCCGTGCTCCAGGACGGCGCCGCCGCCTGTCTGCACCCCTCGGGGGAGCGCGACCTGCCGGCCCGGCTGGCCCGCCACGACCTGGTGACCGGGCAGGTGCGCCTCGGCACCGCCGCCGACGACCCTCGCAACCCGTACGCCTACCGCGGGGCCGGCCTCGGCCTCGGCACCGATCTGCTCGGCACCTCCCTGCTGGCGGTCGGCCCGGCCGGCTCCGGCAAGACGGCCAGCGTGGTGCAGCCGCTCGCCGAGTCCCTCTGCCTGCACGCCCTCGCCGGCCGCGCCGCCGTGGTCGTGGTCGGCGCGGCGGGCGCGGGGCTCGGACCGGCCGACTCCTACGACGTCGTCGTCCGCATCGGTCACCCGGATTCCGTCTACGACCTCGATCTCTACGGCGGCAGCGGTGATCCCGACGAGGCCGCGGCCGTGCTGGCCGAGGCGCTGGCCGGGGATCTCGCGGACCCGCATCCGGGCAGCGACAGCCGCCGGTCCACCACCGTGCTCGCGCAGCTGCTCGGGCCGTTCCGGGCGGTGCACGGCCGCTTCCCCTCCGTACCGGAGCTGCGCCAGCTGCTGGACGGGGCGCCCGGACCGCTGGACGAGCTGCGCACGGCGCTGCAGGGCTCCGGCCAGGACTCGCTGCTGCGGGAACTGGACGCCCGGCAGCGCCAGTCGGGGCACCCCGGCGATGTCGCGGCCGTGCTCGCGGACCGCGTGGCGCTGCTCGACCGGCCCGCCTTCGCCGGGTTCTTCGACACCTCGGGGCAGTCGAAGCCGTTCACGCTCAAGGCCCTCGACCACCCGGTGCGGGTCCGTATCGACCTGCCCGAGCGCGGGCACGCGGACGCCTCGCGGATGCTGGCGCGCCTGGTGCTCGCGCAGTTCACCGCGAGCGTCGCGGTGCGCGAGGACCGCTCCCTGTTCGCCTGCCTGGTGCTGGACGACGCCACCGGCGTCGTCACGCCGGAGGCGGTGCGCGGGATCCAGCGGCTGCGGTCGGCCAACGCCGGCGCCGTGCTCACCCTGCGCACCCTGGACGACGTGCCCAGGCCCCTGCGCGGGCCGCTGCTCGGTTCCGCCGGCTGCCGGATGGCGCTGTCCGGGCTCACCCCGTGGGACGGGCAGGACTTCGCCGAGGTCTGGGGCAAGGAGTGGACGGAGGCGCGGGACGTCACCGACCGGCAGATCATCGCCGAGACCCCGGCCGGCAAGGCCGTGCACATGCTGCGCCGGGTGATCACCGGCAAGGCGCCGACCGCGCGGGCCGTGACCGTGCGGCAGGTCGAACGGGAGCGCTGGTCGGCCTCCGAGCTGGCGCACGGCGTGCCGCCGGGCCACGCGGTGCTGTCCCTGACGAATGTCAAGGGGGAGCACGCGCCTCCGCTCCTGGTGGATCTGAGGGATTAGCAGGGGACTAGTAAGGGACCAGTACGGGACTCCGAGGCGCCGAGGGACCGTACGGTGAGGCAGAATCGGCACACGTCGTTCATACCTGACGGCCAAAAGATCACAAGGTTCGCCCAGTCCTCGCAGACCTGACCTGAAGGTCCCATGCCTCCGACCCTCGCCTCGCTCGTCCACCACTCCGCGCTCAAGCTCACCGTGCGCGCGGGTGAGGAACGTCTGGACGTGCCCGTCCGCTGGGCGCACGTCAGCGAACTCGCCGATCCCGTGCCGTACATGGAGGGCGGCGAGCTGCTCCTGGTCACCGCGCTGAAACTCGACGCGGAGGACCCGGAGGCGATGCGGCGGTACGTGAAGCGGCTGGTCGGCGCCGGGGTCGTCGGGCTGGGCTTCGCCGTCGGCGTCAACTACGAGGAGATCCCGAAGGCGCTCGTCGACGCGGCGGAGGAGGAGGGGCTGCCGCTGCTCGAAGTGCCGCGCCGCACGCCCTTCCTCGCCATCAGCAAGGCGGTCTCGGCGGCGATCGCGGCCGACCAGTACCGGGCGGTGACGGCGGGCTTCGCCGCGCAGCGGGAACTGACCAAGCAGGCGCTGGCGGCCGGTCCGGAGGGCATCCTGTCCGCGCTCGCCGCGCAGGTCGACGGCTGGGCGGCGCTCTACGACGTCTCGGGCACCGTCGTCGCCACCGCCCCGGAGTGGGCGGGCCGGCGGGCCGCGCGGCTGACGGCGGAGGTCGAGCGGCTGCGCGAGCGGCCGGCACCCGCCTCCTCGGTGGTCGGCCCGCCCGACAACGAGGACCGCGTCGAACTGCACTCGCTGGGCACCGAGCGCCGGGCCCGGGCCGCGCTCGCGGTGGGCACGGCGGCAGCGCTCGGCACGGCGGAGCGGTACGCGCTGCACTCGGCGATCGCGCTGCTCACGCTCACCACGGAGCGGTCGCGGTCGCTGCACGCGGCGGAACAGCGTCTGGGCGCGGCGGTGCTGCGCATGCTGCTCGCGGGCGAGCCGGACCACGCGCGTGCCGTCGCGGGTCATCTGTACGGCGGCCTCCTGGACGCCCCCTTCCGGATGATCGTCGCGGAGTCGGCGTCGAGCGCGCGCGCCGCGGCCGACGCCGCCGATCCGCTGGGCGCGCTCGCCGAGATCGTGGAGTCGGCGGCCGCGCGGGCGGGGGAGGCCGTGCTGGTCGTACCCGAGGCGGAGCAGCTGATCGTGCTGGCCGCGGACGGCGGCGCCGCGGTCGCCGCGTGCGGGGAGTACGCGGCGGGTGTGGAGGCGGGGCGCTCCGACGTGGCGGCGGCGCGGGAGCCCGCAGGCGACGAGGACGAGCTGGTGGTGGGGCTGTCGGCGCCGGTGGGCCCGATAGCCGCCGCGGCGGCGTACAAGCAGGCCGAGCAGGCGCTTTCGGTGGCCCGCCGGCGCGGGAGGGTGTGCGTGGCGCACGAGCAGCTGGCCTCCGGGTCGGTGCTGCCGCTGCTCGCCGACGACGCGGTCAAGGCGTTCGCGGACGGGCTGCTCCGCCCGCTGTACGAGCACGACGCGACCGGCCGCGGCGACCTGGTGGCCTCCCTGCGCGCCTGGCTCTCCCGGCACGGCCAGTGGGACGCGGCGGCGGCCGACCTGGGCGTCCACCGGCACACACTCCGCTACCGGATGCGACGGGTGGAGGAGATCCTCGGGCGCTCCCTGGACGACCCGGACGTCCGCATGGAGCTGTGGCTGGCGCTGAAGGCGACGTCGACGGAGTGAGCACCGGGCGCGCGGGGGGACGCCGACGGCGTGGCGATGTCGCCGGGCGCGCAAGGCGATGTCGCCGTGTGGGCGTGGCGGCGACGTCACCGGGTGTGGGGACGACGTCGCCGGGTGGTCAGGGGAGGTCCGCGAGCCGCGGATGACGTCCCCGGGTCGCCAGAGGAGGTTCGCGGGGTGCGGATGACGCAGCTGGGTGGTCGGGGGGGGCGCGGGGCGCGCGCACGACGTCGCCCGGTGCGCTGGGCGAGGTCGCCGGGTAGGCGAGGCGAGGTCGCCGGGTGTGCGGGTGGTCAGGGGAGGTTCGCGAGCCGCGGATGACGTCCTCGGGTGGTCAGGGCAGGTTCGCGGGGCGCGGATGACGTCCTCGGGTGGTCAGGGCAGGTTCGCGGGGCGCGGACGACGTCGCCGGGTGGTCAGGGGAGGTTCGCGGGGCGCGGACGACGTCGCCGGGTGGTCAGGGGAGGTTCGCGGGGTGCGCACGACGTCGCCCGGTGCGCTGGGCGAGGTCGCCGGGCCGACGGTCGGTGGCGCGGGCGTCCCGTGATCCGGACATGGCCGAACCGTCGCACCCCCGCCCCCGATCACTACACACCGGCCAAACACAGCCCGGCGCGCGCCGACCTACCGTGGACCCGGACCACCCTGCACACCCTCTACCGCGGAAGGGCCGGGACCTCATGACTTCCACCACCGCCTTCTGGCTCGCCGGCCGCCAGGCCACGGGCGACGACACCTTCGACGTCACCTCCCCGTGGGACGGCCGGCTCGTCGGCAAGGTCAGCGTGCCGACGGACGCCCAGGTCGAGGAGGCGGTCGCCGCCGCCCACGCCGTCCTGGAGGACTTCGCCGCGACCCCCGCCCACGTCCGTGCCGCCGCCCTCGACCATGTCAGCAAGCGGCTGGCCGAGCGGACCGAGGAGATCGCCCAGCTGATCTCCGCCGAGAACGGCAAGCCGATCAAGTGGGCCCGCGGCGAGGTCGGCCGCGCCGTCTCCGTCTTCCGGTTCGCCGCGGAGGAGGCCCGGCGCTTCAACGGCGGCGAGGCCCAGCGCCTCGACACCGACGCGGGCGGCCAGGGCCGGCTCGCCCTGACCCGGCGCTTCCCGAAGGGCGTCGTCCTCGGCATCGCGCCCTTCAACTTCCCGCTCAACCTCTGCGCCCACAAGATCGCCCCCGCGATCGCGGCCGGCGCGCCGATCATCCTGAAGCCGGCCCCGGCCACCCCGCTGTCCGGCCTGATCATCGGTGACCTGCTCGCCGAGACCGACCTCCCGGCCGGTTCCTGGAGCATCCTCCCGGTCGCCAACGACAAGATGCCCGCGCTGGTCCAGGACGAGCGCCTGCCGGTCATCTCCTTCACGGGTTCCGAGAAGGTCGGCTACGCGATCATGGACTCGGTGCCGCGCAAGCACTGCACCCTGGAGCTCGGCGGCAACGGCGCGGCCGTCGTCCTCGGCGACTACGCCTCCGACGCCGACCTGGACTGGGCGGCCACCCGCATCGCCACCTTCTCCAACTACCAGGGCGGCCAGTCCTGCATCTCGGTGCAGCGGGTCATCGCGGACGCGTCCGTCTACGACCGCCTGCTGCCGCGCATCGTCGCCGCCGTCGAGGCCCAGGGCACCGGCGACCCGAGCGACGACAAGACCGACGTCGGCCCGCTGGTCAGCGAGGACGCGGCCAAGCGCGTGGAGTCGTGGGTCAAGGAGGCCGTCGAGGCCGGTGCCACGCTCCTGACCGGCGGCGACCGCGACGGCGCCTCCTACGCGCCGACCGTCCTCGCCGACGTGCCCGCCGACGTCACCGTCTCCTGCGAGGAGGTCTTCGGACCCGTCCTCACCGTGCGCAAGGTGGACGGCGAGGCCGAGGCGTTCGCCGCGGTCAACGACTCCAAGTACGGCCTGCAGGCAGGCGTGTTCACGCACGACCTCCAGGTCGCCTTCCGCGCCCACCGCGCGCTGGAGGTCGGTGGCGTCGTCGTCGGCGACGTCCCCTCCTACCGCGCCGACCAGATGCCGTACGGCGGCGCCAAGCAGTCCGGCGTGGGCCGCGAAGGCGTGAAGTTCGCGATGGACGACTACACGTACGAGCGTGTCCTCGTCCTCACCGGTCTGGCTCTCTAGCCACCCTTCGGAGGGGCCCGGCACCGTTGTCTTCCGGTGCCGGGCCCCCTCTGCGCCGGCCACCGGCCCCCCAACCGGCGAAGCCGAAGTGGGTAAACCCCGTCTCCTCGCGCAGTCTGAGGTGGACGTCGCGCACGCCCTCGGCGACGATGCCGGCGCGGAGCGTCGTGCGGGCGTACGGGTCGCCGGAGGCGATGCCCTGCGACGACAGTGAGGCGAGCGGCGCGCCCCCGTCCAGGGAGAGATCGACGATGCCCTCGCCCGCCACCGAGACCGTCACCTCCGTGACGCCGTCCCCGAAGTCGCAGTCGCGGTAGACCAGTTCGGCGCTGCGGCCGTCGGCCGGTGTCACCGCGTCCCCCGACGTCCGCGTCCGGTCGACGATGGCGGCCCCGCTCTGCTCGTCGAAGTCGGCCGCGTCCAGCCCGAGTCGGCGGACCGGCCGCGGCGCGCCCGGCTCGCCGTCCAGGAGCACCGTCGTCCGCAGCCGGACGTCCGCGCTGGAGGCACCCGCCAGGAGTTCGTACGGGCCCGGCTCCAGCCGCCGTCCGCCGCGGGCCACGTCCCAGAACTCGAAGGCGGACAGCGGGACTTGGAAGGCCAGATCCTCCCGCGCGCCCGGCGCCAGGGTGATCCGGCGGTGCGCGACCAGCTCGCGGCGCGGGCGCGGCACCGACGGTTCGACGGCGCGGGCGTAGAGCTGCGCGACCTCGTCGGCGGTGACGTCACCGGTGTTGGTGACCGTGAACGAGACGTGCACCGCCGCGCCGTCGATCCGGACCGACAGGTCGTCGTAGGAGAACGACGCGTACGACAGGCCGTGCCCGAACGCGAACAGCGGCGTCCCCTCGAAGTACAGATAGGTCTGCCGGCCGCCGATCACGTCGTAGTCCAGCAGTCCGGGCAGGTCGGCGTCGGCCGCGTACCAGGTCTGCGGGAGGCGGCCCGCTGGGGAGACGTCGCCGGCCAGCACCCGGGCCAGGGCGGTGCCCGCGGCCTGGCCGCCGTGCGCGCTCCACAGCACCGCGGGCAGGGCCTCGGTGCCGACGGCGTACGGATACGCGGAGGTCAGCGCCAGCACCGTGTGCGGGTTCGCGGCGCGGGCCGCGCGCAGCAGGCGCTCCTGGTGGGCGGGCAGCCGCAGTGTCGTACGGTCCTCGGTCTCCCGGCCGTTGATGTGCGGGTCGTTGCCCGCGACCACCAGCACCACGTCGGCCTGCGCGGCGGCCCCCGCCACCGCGTCCTCGCCGCGCTCGGTCACCACGAGCTCGAACGTCTCCGGGTCCGCGTCGGCAACCTCCACCCCGTCGGCGGCGACACAGACATGGCGACCCGTACCCAGATGCCGGAGGAGGTGGCCGCCGTCGTGGGGTTCCAGGCGGAACGTCTCCTGCACGACCCAGCCGCCCGGCTGGTCCGCCGAGGCGCGCACCCGGCCGTCCTCGGCGACCGACAGATAGCGGCCGTCGGGCGCGCGCAGCGTCAGCACGCCTTCGCCCCAGTCGGTCAGCGCGAATTCGGTGCCGACGGCGTCCGTGGTGAGCGCGGGCAGGTCGGTGCGGCCGGCGAGCAGGGCCGGGTCCAGGGCGCCCCCCGCGCCGCGCGCCTCGTCGGCCGCGTCCGACGGCACCACGTGCAGGAACGTACCGGCGAGGGTCTTGAGGCGAACCCGGTCCACGCCCTCCGCGAACCGCACGCGCTCGGCGCCGAACCGCTCGTACAGGCCCTCCAGCGGGGTGGAGCGGTGCAGGAGCGTGCCGCTGTACCAGTCGAGCTTGCACTCGTCGGCCAGCAGGCCCACCACGGCGATGCGGGCGTCGCGGGCCAGCGGCAGCAGCCCCTCGTTCTTCAGGAGCACGATCGCCTGCTCCGCCGCCTCCTGGGCGAGTGCGCGGTGCGCCGGGGTGTCGAAGTCCTTGGAGCCGGCGTGCGGATCGTCCCGCGGGTCGAACTCGCCGAGCCGGAAACGTACGGAGAGCTGGCGGCGGACGGCGGTGTCGATGTCCGCCTCGGTCAACAGCCCCTGTTCGTAGGCCCTCTTGACCCGTCCCACGATCTCCGTGCTGTCCGTGCCGTGGTCGGTGAAGCTGTCGACGCCCGCCCGCAGCGCGGCCGCCGTCGCCTCCTCGTGGGTGGCGAAGTAGTGCTCGGAGTCGACCAGGTTGGAGGGCGCGCCCGCGTCCGAGCAGACCAGCAGGTCCTCGTCGGTCCAGGTGCGCAACTGCTCGCGCAGGTACGGCGAGACGTGGTTGGGGCGGCCGTTGACCAGGTTGTACGCGGGCATCACCCCGGCCACCGCGCCCGCCTCGACCGTCGCGCGGAAGGCGCGCAGGTCGTACTCGTGCAGCACGCGCGGGCGGACCGAACTGGACGAGGTCGCCCGGTCCGTCTCGTTGTTGTGGGCGAGCCAGTGCTTGAGGACGGGTGCCGTGCGCCAGTACACCGGGTGCTCGCCGCGCAGGCCCCGGGTGTACGCGGTGGCGATGGCGGAGGTCAGCAACGGGTCCTCGGAGTAGCCCTCCTCGTTGCGGCCCCACAGCGGGTGGCGCAGCAGGTTCACCGTGGGGGACCAGACGTTCAGCCCCACCCGCCCGTCGCGGGCGCGCATCGACCGGGCCTCCTTGGCGACCGCCTCGCCGATCCGCCGTACGAGATCGGTGTTCCAGGTGGCGCCGAGGCCCACGGCCTGCGGGAAGACCGTGGCGGGGCCCATCCAGGCAACCCCGTGCAGCGCCTCCTGACCGGTGCGGAAGGCATCCACGCCCAGCCGCTCGACCGCCGGTGCGAACTGGTGCAGGAAGGAGATCTTCTCGTCGAGCGTGAGCCGCCGGAGCAGGTCGTCGATGCGCTTCGCGAACGGCAGGTGCGGATCGCGGAACGGCGGCGTGGGCGGCGTCTGTGCGGTCACGTGGGATCCCTTTGTCATAAAGCGGAGGGACGCTTTCGAAGCGCTTCGATGCTGGTTCGGGCGACCGCCGGATGTCAAGGGATCCACACCGTCAGTTCAAGCGCCGCATGACAATTGGTCGTTGACGGTGGGGGCCGAGGAATCTTGGGAGCTGCCCTTGTGCACCCTCTGGTGTTCACTTAACCTCACTGCGACATCGAAGCGCTTCGACTGTCGAATTCGCCTGCGGGGTCACGCGCAGCGGGCCCGCGCAGGGGTCAAGAGCCGCTTCCGCTCAGCCAGTTCCACTCGAGACACCGCAGCCGACGGCCACCGCCGGGTGTCCTGGTGCGCCATGAAGGGTTGACGCAATGACGCCGAACGCCGCTTCCGCCTCCTCCGGTTCCGCCGGCCCCAGCCGGAGAAGCTTCCTCGCCTCCACGGCGGTCGCCACCGCCGCGGTGGCCGGCGGGATGCCGCTGCTCGCCGCCTGCGGCGGGTCCGACAGCACGTCGGGGGGAGGGTCCTCCGGCGGCAAGGGCGCGGCGAAGCTGCTGCCCGCGTACGTCGCCGGCAACGTGGTGAGCCCGGACATCCCCGCGAAGAACGGCTCGGCGATCGGCTTCACCGGCAAGCTCGCCCTCGGCGGCCTGAAGACCTCGGTCCCCGAGAAGCTCGGCAAGGGCGGAAAGCTCACGGTCATGTCGCCGTTCTGGGGGTCGCCGCCCAAGCAGGACAACGCCTACTACCAGGCGATGAACGACCTGATCGGCGTCGACGTCGTCTGGCAGAACCAGGACGGCAACACCTACGACCAGAAGCTCGGCGCGGTCCTCGCCTCCAGCGACGTACCGGACGTGGTGGTGGTCCCGAGCTGGAACATGGGTGGCAAGATCCCCACCGCCATCATCGGGAAGTTCGCCGACCTCGGCCCCTACCTCTCCGGCGACAAGGTCAAGGACTACCCGAACCTCGCCGCCATCCCGACCGACGCCTGGCGGCGCTGCATCATCGGCGGCAAGCTGCGCGGCCTGCCGCAGCCCTCCCCGTACGTCACCGGCATCGTGCCCCTCTACCGCAAGGACGTCTTCGACAAGGAGGGCTACCAAGTCCCGCGCTCCGCGGACGAGTTCATGTCCCTGGCGAAGGAGATCACCAACGCCAGGGCCAAGCGCTGGGCCTGCATGGACATGAAATGGACGGCGTTCCAGGCCTTCGGCGTGCTCTCCGGCAGCGAGAAGCCGCTCGGCTGGAACCTCGTCGACGGCAAACTGATCAACCGCATCGAGACCGACGAGTACCTCGAGGCGCTGGAGTGGACCCGCAAGCTCTTCGCCGCAGGGGTCGTGCACCCCGACGCCAAGATGGGCAAGAACGCCCCCGACCCGGGGCCCAAGTTCGCGGCCGGCGAGTTCCTGATCTACGCCCAGAACATCAGCCAGTGGTGGAGCCGTACCGCCGAACAGGCCACCCAGAACCCGGACTACAAGATCTGGGGCATGGACATCTTCGGCCATGACGGCGGCGACCCGCACCTGTGGGCCGAACAGCCCGCGGGCATCTTCGCCTTCATCAACAAGAAGGCCTCCGAGGCGCAGATCCGCAACGCGCTGGCCGTCGCCAACGTCACCGCCGCGCCGTACGGCACCAAGGAGTACATGCTCACCAACTACGGCCCCGAGGGCACCGACTACATCGTCAAGAACGGCGTGCCCACCAAGACCACCCAGGGCAACAACGAGGTCCTCAACGCCTACGTCATGGTCGCGAGCCCGGCCGCCACCATCGCCCACCCCGACTTCCCCGACGTCGCCAAGGCCCAGGTCGAGTGGCAGCAGCGGATGGGCGCCTTCACGAAGAAGTCCAGCTTCTACGGCCAGATGATCACCGAGCCGTCCCGCTACACCAACCTCGGCAACGACTTCGAGCAGCTCGAGGACGACATCACCCGCGGCCGCAAGAAGATCGGCGACATGCAGCAGGCCGTCGCCGACTGGAAGAGCAAGGGCGGCGACAAGCTGCGCGACTGGTACCTGAAGCTGCTCGACGACAACGGCTCCTCGGCGAGCTGACCCGGCACCGACGCAAGGAGAACGGCCGTGTCCCACAGCACGGTGCCTCGCAGCAGGGCCGAGGCACACGACCACGCGGACCGGGCCCCGGCGGCGTCCGGCGGCGCCACCGGAACCGGCAGACGAGCGAGGAAGGCGGCGACCGGGAAGCTGGGCCCGCGCCTGAGATTCAGACGCGACCGCCTGCTGCTCCTGATGACCCTGCCGGCGGTCCTGCTGATCCTGCTCTTCAACTACCTGCCGATCCTCGGCAACGTCGTCGCCTTCCAGGACTACGACCCCTACGTCAGCGACAACGGCATCGTCTCCATGCTGCACAGCCCCTGGGTCGGCCTGGAGAACTTCCAGCGGATCTTCGAGGACTCCGCCTTCTGGAACGCGGTGCAGAACACGCTGGTGCTGTTCTCCCTGCAACTCGTGCTGTTCTTCCCGATCCCGATCGCGCTCGCCCTGCTCATCAACAGCGTGGTGCGGCCCCGGGTGCGGGCGATCTCGCAGGCGGTCATGTACCTCCCGCACTTCTTCTCCTGGGTGCTGGTGATCGCGGTCTTCCAGCAACTCTTCGGCGGGGCGGGCGTGTTGTCGCAGCTGCTGCGGCAGCACGGGTACGACGGGCTGGACATCATGACCAACCCGTCCACCTTCAAGTTCCTCGTCACGGCGGAGGGGGTCTGGAAGGACGCCGGCTGGGGGATCATCGTCTTCCTCGCGGCGCTGGCGTCGGTCAGCCCCGACCTCTACGAGGCCGCCGCCATGGACGGCGCCGGACGCCGGCGGCGCATGTGGCACGTCACCCTGCCCGCGCTGCGGCCGGTGATCGCGCTGCTGCTGGTGCTGCGCGTGGGCGACGCGCTGACCGTCGGCTTCGAGCAGATCCTGCTCCAGCGCGACGCGGTCGGCCCGGGCGCGGCGGAGGTCCTGGACACCTTCGTGTGGTGGAACGGCGTACGCAACCAGGACTTCGGCTACGCGGCCGCCGCCGGCCTGATCAAGGGCGTGGTCAGCCTCGGGCTGGTCCTCGCCGCGAACAAGGTGGCCCATCTCATGGGCGAGCAGGGGGTGTACAAGAAGTGACCGCCGTCATCGACGACCGGCCGGCACGGGAGCCGTCCCCGTGGGCCGCACCGCCGCGCCCCGTGTGGGAGGAGGAGCCGAACAAGGCCGGCCTGGCCGGCAAGGGCCTGGTCCTGACCCTGGCCTGCCTCGGCATCCTCTTCCCGTTGTGGATCGTCGTCGTCACCAGCCTGTCCTCCCGCAGGACGATCGACGAGGCGGGCGGCCTGGTGATGATCCCGAAGGGCATCACCTTCGTCGCCTACCAGGAACTGCTCAGCGGCGGCCAGGTCACCCGGGCCGCGATCATCAGCATCCTGGTCACGCTGGTCGGCACGCTGTTCTCGATGTCGGTGTCCGTCCTGTGCGCCTACGGCCTCTCGCGCACCGGCTCGCTCGGCCACCGCTGGCTGCTGATGATGCTGCTGGCGACGATGTTCTTCAGCGCGGGACTGATCCCCACGTATCTGCTGGTCCAGTCCCTGGGGCTGACCGACAGCTATCTGGCCCTGATCCTGCCGAGCGCGGTGAGCGTCTTCAACATCCTCGTGCTGCGCGGGTTCTTCATGGGCATCTCGCAGGAGCTGATCGACAGCGCCCGGATCGACGGGGCCGGCGACTTCCGCATCCTGTGGCAGATCGTGATGCCGCTGTCCCGCGCGGTGCTCGCGGTGATCACGCTGTTCTACGCCGTCGGATACTGGAGCGCGTGGTTCAACGCGTCCCTCTACCTCAACGACCAGGACATGATGCCGCTGCAGAACGTCATGATCCAGCTCGTGCAGAAGCAGCAGGCCCCGGTGGGGCTCGGCCAGGCGATCAAGACCGGGCAGCTGTCCGGGCTGGCCGTGCAGATGGCGGTCATGGTGATGGCGCTGCTGCCGGTCGCGGTGCTGTCGCCGCTCGTGCAGCGGCACTTCAAGAAGGGCATGCTCACCGGGGCGATCAAGGGATGACGGGGCGTATGAGGACCGGTGCCACACCCGCGCCCCGCACGGGACCCGGGCTCGGTGACGTGACCCGGGGGCGCATCCTCTTCGGCGGGGACTACAACCCCGAGCAGTGGCCCGAGGAGACCTGGACCGAGGACGTCCGGCTGATGCGGGAGGCCGGCGTCAACTCCGTCACCCTGGGCGTCTTCTCCTGGTCCCGGCTCGAACCCCGGCCGGGCGCACGGGAGTTCGGGTGGCTGGACCGGCTGATGGAGCTGATGCACGGCAGCGGGATCGGCGTCGTACTGGCCACCCCGACCTCCTCGCCGCCGCCCTGGCTCGGGCGGCTGCACCCGGAGACGCTGCCGCGCGACGAGGACGGCCGCACCGAGTGGTGGGGCGGCCGGCAGCACTTCTCGCACTCCAGCGCCGTCTACCGGCGCCACGCCGCCGCCATCACCGAGGACCTCGCCGCCCGTTACGGCGGCCACCCCGCCCTCACCATGTGGCACGTCAACAACGAATACTGCACCTACGACTGGGGCGACGAGGCCGCCGCCCGCTTCCGCCACTGGCTGCGGCGGCGGTACACCACCCTCGACGCCCTCAACTCGGCCTGGGGGACGGCCTTCTGGAGCCAGGGCTACGGCGAGTGGGCGGAGATCCTGCCGCCCCGCCACGCCCACTACCTGAAGAACCCGGGCCAGGTGCTGGACTTCAAGCGGTTCACGTCCGACATGCTCCTGGAGTGCTACACCGCCGAGCGCGACATCGTCCGCCGGCACAGCCCGCACCTCCCGGTCACCACCAACTTCATGCCGCTGTGGTCCGGGCAGGACGCCTGGCGGTGGGCGGAGCAGGAGGACGTCGTCTCGGTCGACCTGTACCCCGACCCGCGCGACCCCTTCGGCGCCCAGCACGGCGCCCTGGTCCAGGACATGACCCGCTCGCAGGCCGGCGGCCCCTGGATGCTGATGGAGCAGGCGGCCGGTCCCGTCAACTGGCGGGGCGTCAACCACCCCAAGCCGCGCGGCCTGGGCCGCCTCTGGTCCCTGCAGGCCGTCGCCCGCGGCGCCGACGCCGTCTGCTACTTCCAGTGGCGCCAGTCCCGGCAGGGCGCCGAGAAGTTCCACTCCGGGATGGTCGGCCACGCGGGCCCGCGTGGGCGCACCTTCCAGGAGGTCGCGCGGCTCGGCGGCGAACTCGCCGCGATCGGCAGGGAGGTGACGGGCCGGCACAGCCGCGGCGACATCGCGATCCTGCACGACTGGCACTCCTGGTGGGCCGGCGCCCACGAGGGCCGGTTGTCCGCCCGGGTCGACCACGCCGAGGTCCTCACCGCCTGGCACCGCGCCCTCTGGCAGGGCCACTTCGCCACCGACTTCGCCCACCCCGAGCACGATCTCGGCCCGTACGCACTGGTCGTCGTCCCCCAGCTGTACGCCCTCACCGACGCGGCCGTCGACAACCTCCTCGCCCACGTCCAGGACGGCGGCACCCTCGTCTGCGGCTTCCTCACCGGCGTCGCCGACCAGGACGACCGGGTGCGCCCCGGCGGCATGGACCCGCGCCTGCGCGAGCTGTTCGGCATCCGCACGCTGCACGAGTGGTGGCCGCTGGACGAGGGGGAGAGCGCCGACACCGACGGCCTGCGCGGCACACTGTGGTCGGAGGAGATCGAGGCCGCCGAGGACGCCTCGGTCGAGGCCCGGTACAAGGGAGGCGAGCTCGACGGCCTGCCCGCCGTCCTGCGCAACGGCCGCGTCTGGTACGTCTCGACCCTTCCCGAGCCGCACGCGCTGCGCGCCCTGCTGACCCGGATCGCCGCCGGCGCCGGCGTCCGGCCCGTCCTCGACGGCCTGCCCGACCAGGTCGAGGCGGTGCGCCGCGGCGACCTGCTCTTCGTCCTCAACCACGGGCGCGAGTCGGTCACCGTGAAGGTGCCCGGCACCCACCGCGACCTGCTGACCGGGACGGCCGTCGAGGACGAGCTCACCCTCGGCCGCTACGGAGTGGCGGTGCTGCGGCCATGAGCCTCGTCCACGGAACCTGGGAGCCGCTGCCCGCGAGCCGCTGGGAGGACGGGTTCCTGAGCGGCAACGGCCGCCACGGCACCCTTGTGTTCGGCGATCCGAACGACGAACGGGTCGTCGTCACCCATCACACCCTGGTCCGCCCCAACGGCGGCGAGAGCGCCCGCCCGCCGCAACTGGCCGCCCAACTCTCCGCGGTACAGGACCAGTTGCTGGCGGGCCAGCTGCACGCCGCCGAGGACCTCACCGACGGACGCGACCTGCAGTGGGTGCAGCCCTTCCACCCCGCCTTCCAGATACGGCTGCGCCGGTCGCCCGCCGAGGAGCCGCGCGGCCACCGCCGCTCGGTCGACTTCACCACCGGTGTCGCGGAGACGGTCTGCGAGGGCAGGCGCAGCCGGGTCTTCGTGTCGCGGGCGGACGACGTGATCGTCCAGCACCTCGCGACCGCGGACGTGGACATCGCCCTGGACCACCGCCTTCCCGGCGCGCCCGCGGGCCTCGCCGTGGGCGACGGCGCCGTGCTCACCGCGGACGGCGCCCTGCTCACCCTGCGGGTCAGGTACCCGGGCAGCCGGACCGGCTACACCGGGCTCACCCTCGTCGTGGTCACCGGCGGCCGGACGACGCTCACGCCTCCGGGGCTGCGCGTCACCGGCGCCGAGTCGGTCCTGCTGCTCACCCGGGTGCTGCGGCACACCGGCGAACTGGACACCGCACCACACGCCCGCGCCCTGCGCGGCCTGGCGCCGGAGGACAGACCGGACCCGTACGCCACGCTCCTCGCCCGGCACACCGCCCTGCACCGGACCGCCTACGAACGCGTCGCCCTCGACCTGGGCGCCGATCCCGCCGAACGCGCCCTGCCGGGCTCGGAGTTGCTCGCGCGCCCCGGCAGCCCCGCCCTCCTGGAGCGCCTCTTCGCCGCGGGCCGCCACCACCTGCTCTGCGCGAGCGGCCTCTTCCCGCCCCGGCTGACCGGCCTGTGGACCGGCGACTGGAACACCGCCTGGTCCGGCGCGTTCACCAACGACGCGAACCTCAACCTCCAGACGGCGTCCGCCGTGGCCGCCGCCCTGCCCGAGGTCACCGAGGCCCACGCCACGCTGATCGGCCGGCAGCTCGGCGACTGGGCCGAGAACGCCCGCGCGGTCTTCGGCGCCCGCGGCGTGGTCGCCCCCGCGCACAGCGACGGCGAGTCCGGGCTGTCGTACCACTTCAGCCGCGAGTACCCGCTGCACCTGTGGACCGCGGGCGCCGACTGGCTGCTCAAACCGCTCGTCGACCACGACGAGACGGAAGGCACCAGGGACCCGCGCACCGCCCAGGCGCTCAGGCAGGTCGCCCTGTTCTACGAGGACTTTCTCGACCGGACCGACGAGGACGGCCGGCTCGTCGTCGTGCCCTCCTACTCGCCCGAGAACCGTCCCGCGGGCGCCGGCTGGGGCACGATCAACGCGGCCATGGACCTCTCGGCGGCGCGGCACGCCCTGCTGACGGCCGCCGGCCACCACCCGGGCACCCCCGAGGCCGCCCGCTGGCGCGCCCTCGCGAAACGGCTGCCCCCGCACCGTGTCAACGCCGACGGCGCCCTCGCCGAATGGGCCTGGCCCGGCCTCGGCGACACCTACGACCACCGTCACCTCAGCCATCTCTACGGCGTCTGGCCGCTGGACGAGATCAACCCGTACGACACCCCCGACCTGGCGGATGCCGCCCGCCGCGCGCTCGAACTGCGCGGCGCCGAGAACGACTCCGCGCACGGCCATCTGCACCACGCCCTCGTCGCCGCCCGGCTGCGGGACGGCGAGCGGGTCGCGCACGCGCTCGGCCAGGTGCTCGGCGGCGACTTCTTCCACGCCTCCCTGATGAGCGCGCACTACCCGCACCGCGACGTCTACAACGCGGACGCCGCGCACACCCTGCCCGCCGTGCTCATCGAGATGCTCGTCCAGTCCACCCCGGACCGGCTGGTCCTGCTGCCCGCGCTCCCGGCCGCCTGCCCCCAGGGCCGGCTCCGCGGCGTCCGCACCCGCTTCGGGGCCCGGCTCGACCTCACCTGGACCCCGCACGAAGCGACCGCGGTCATCCGCCCCGGCCGTACCCACCGCGTCGAACTCCGGACTTCCACCGGCGCCCGCCCGCTCGACCTGGTCGCCGGAGAAGACCACGTCCTCACCCTGAGGACGTGGTGATCCGAGCACTTCCCCCCACCCATGGAAGGGACACCATGGCACCACGCACGTTCGCGCGCCGGATCACCATGGCGCTGATCGCCCCCGCCCTCGCGCTCGGCGCCACCGTGAGCCTCGCCTCCGCCCCCGCCTCGGCCGCCGTCTGGAGCTCCTGCGACCAGTGGGGCAGCACCACGCTGAACGGCTACACGCTCTACAACGACATCTGGGGCTCCGGCGCCGGCAGCCAGTGCATCTGGGCCAACTCCGGAACCAACTGGGGAGTCGTCGCCAACCACCCCGACACCGGCGGCATCAAGGCCTACCCCAACGCCAAGAAGGTGATCAACAAGTCGATCACCTCGCTCGGTTCGCTCTCCAGCAGCTACAACGTCTCCGTCCCGTCGTCGGGCGCGTACAACACCTCGTACGACATCTGGGACACCGGCTACAAGTACGAGATCATGCTCTGGATGAACAAGACCGGAGCCGTGGGACCGCTCGGGACCTCGCAGGGCAGCCTCACGCTGGGCGGTCACACCTGGACCGTCTACAAGGGCAACAACGGCTCGAACGACGTGTTCTCGTTCGTCCGCACCTCCAACTCCTCCTCAGGCACCGTCGACATCCTGCCGATCCTGAAGTGGATCAAGGACACCAAGGGCTGGTTCGGCAACGTGACCGTCGGGGACCTGCAGTTCGGCTTCGAGATCACGTCCTCGTCCGGCGGCCTGAACTTCACCGTCAACAGCGAGAGTGTCAGCAGCAGTTGAGCCCGAACGCCGCCGTGCCGCCCCTCAGGGGGAGCGGCACGGCGGCGCCTGTCATTCGGCGACGGGCAACTGCGCGCCGTCCCGCAGGAACAGCGGGATCCGCTCCAGCGGCGCGTCCACCGTGACCGTCCTGCCGCCCTCGTGGACCTCACCGGTCCACGCGTCCGTCCAGACCGCACCCGCCGGCAGGTACGCCGACCGGGCCGTCGCGCCGGCCGTGAGCACCGGCGCCACCAGCAGGTCCCGGCCGAAGAGATACGCGTCGTCCACCGTCCAGGCCGCCCGGTCGTCGGGGAACTCCAGGAACAGCGGCCGCATCACCGGCAGCCCCTCCTCGTGCGCCTCCCGCATGACACCGAGGACGTAGGGCTTCAGGCGCTCGCGCAGCCGCAGGTAGCGCTCCATGATCGCGCCGGCCTCCTCGCCGTACGACCACACCTCGTTCGGGCCGCCGGTCATCTCCGGGCCCAGCGGCATACCCGGGTCGCGGAAGCCGTGCAGGCGCATCAGCGGGGACAGCGCGCCGAACTGGAACCAGCGGACCATGACCTCGCGGTAGGCCGGGTCGCCCGGGTCGCCGCCGTGGAAGCCGCCGATGTCCGTGTTCCACCAGGGGATGCCGGACAGCGCGGTGTTCAGGCCCGCCGCGATCTGGCGGCGCAGGGTCGGGAAGTCGGTGCCGATGTCGCCCGACCACAGGGCGGCGCCGTAGCGCTGACTGCCCGCCCAGGCCGAGCGGTTGAGCGTGATCACCTCGCTCTCGCCGGACGCGAGCAGGCCCTCGTGGAAGGTGCGGGAGTTCTCCGCCGGGTAGCTGTTGCCGACCTCGAGGCCCGCTCCCGTCCAGTAGCGCAGGTTCTCCTGGAAGCCGGGCTTGATCTCGGGCTCGCAGGCGTCCAGCCAGAAGGCCGTGATGCCGTACGGGAGCAGGTAGTTGTCGCGGACCTTCGACCAGACGAAGTCCCGTGCCTCGGGGTTCGTGGCGTCGTAGAATGCGACCTGGACGGTGGAGGCGACCTCCTTGTCCGGCCAGTCGGCGTGGGCCGTCGGGCCGTACTGGGTGCCGATGAAGTAGCCGCGCTGCTCCATCACGGGGTGGTTCTCGGAGAGCGGCGACACCGACGGCCAGACGCTCACCACCAGCTTGATGCCCAGCTCGTCCAGTTCGCGGACCATCGCCGCCGGGTCCGGCCACTCGGCCGGGTCGAACCTCCACTCACCGAGGTGCGTCCAGTGGAAGAAGTCGCAGACGATCGCGGAGATCGGCAGCCCGCGCCGCCTGTACTCCCGTGCCACGGCGAGGAGTTCGTCCTGGGTGCGGTAGCGCAGCTTGCACTGCCAGAAGCCCGCCGCCCACTCGGGCAGCATCGGCGTCCGGCCCGTGACCGCGCTGTAGCGGCGCTGGCCGTCGGCCGGCCCGCCCGCGGTGATCCAGTAGTCGATCTGGCGGGCCGAGTCGGCCACCCAGCGGGTGCCGTTGTACGCCAGCTCCACCCGGCCGATCGCCGGGTTGTTCCACAGCAGCGTGTAGCCGCGGCTGGAGCAGAGCACCGGCACGGAGACCTCGGCGTTGCGCTGGACCAGGTCGACGACCAGGCCCTTCTGGTCGAGGCGGCCGTGCTGGTGCTGGCCGAGGCCGTAGAGCCGCTCGCCGTCGTAGGCGGCGAAGCGCTGCTCCAGGCGGTGGTGGCCGTTGCCGACGGCGGTGTAGAGGCGCGAGCCCGGCCACCAGAAGTGGGCGCGCTCCTCGGCCAGGATCTCCGTGAGGTCGTCGCTGCGCAGGTAGCGGACCAAGCCCTCGGCGCTCACCTGGACGGTCAGCGCGCCGACCGTCAACTGCCCCTCCCCGTCACCGATCTTGATGCTGCTCTCGGTGGCCGGGGCCTCGGCCAGAAGCGCACCCGGTGTGTTCTCCAGGACGGGGCCGCCGAGCCGGGCCCGCACCCGGACCGCGTCCGGGCCCCACGGCTCGATGCGCAGCGTCTCCTGACGGCCGCTCCACTCCAGCGCGCCGTCCCGTTCACGGAAGGTGCCGACGGTGGGGGACGACTGCGCGAGGCTGACCTGAGTCTGGTTTTCGGCAGGCTGATTCACGAAGGGTGCTCCCGAAAGGACATGAGGGTGCCCAAAGGCAGGGGACGGCGGAGATCAGGACGTGCTCGACGGCGCCGGGCCGGTGCTCGCCCGGACCGTCAGCTCGGGGGCGATCAGGACGACTTCGTCGGACTCGCGGCCGTCGAGCTTGGCGACCAGCCGCTCCACGGCGTGCCGGCCCATCTCCTGCGCGGGGATGGCGACGGAGGTCAGCCGCACCGAGGCCTGGACGGCGACCTGCTCAGGGCAGACCGCGACCACCGAGACGTCCTCGGGCACGGCGCGGCCCTGCTGGCGCAGCAGGGCGAGCAGCGGCTCGACCGCCGACTCGTTCTGCACGACGAAGCCCGTGGTGCCCGGGCGCTCGTCGAGGATGCGGGCGAGGGTGACGGCCATCGCGTCGTAGCCGCCCTCGCACGGCCGGTGCAGCAGCCGTACGCCCAGCTCCTGGGCGCGCGAGCGCAGTCCGTCGAGCGTGCGCTCGGCGAAGCCGGTGTGCCGCTCGTAGACCGCGGGCGCCTCGCCGATGACAGCGATGTCGCGGTGGCCGAGCATCGCGAGGTGCTCGACGCACAGCGCGCCCGTCGCCCTGAAGTCCAGGTCGACGCAGGTCAGTCCGGTGGTCTCGGCGGGCAGCCCGATCAGCACCGACGGCTGGTCGGTGCCGCGCAGCAGCGGCAGCCGCTCGTCGTCGAGCTCGACGTCCATCAGGATCATGGCGTCGGCGAGCCCGCTGCCGGTGACCCGGCGCACCGCGTCAGGGCCCTCCTCGCCGGTGAGCAGCAGGACGTCGTACCCGTGCGTGCGGGCCGTGGTGGCGACCGCGATGGCGATCTCCATCATCACCGGCACGTACATGTCGGTGCGCAGCGGGACCATCAGGGCGATGATGTTCGACCGGCTGCTGGCCAGCGCCCGCGCGCCCGCGTTCGGGTGGTAGCCGAGCTCGCGGATGCTCTGCTCGACCCGCTCCCGGGTGTTCGTGGAGATGGACCGCTTGCCGCTGAGGACATAGCTCACCGTGCTCGCCGAGACTCCGGCGTGCTGGGCGACCTCGGCGAGGGTGACCATCCAGCTCTCCAAGCTATGTGAAGCGCTTCGACAGTGCGCAGGGCGAACACGGGCGGGTGAGGGTGGTTCGACACTAGCTCTCACGGGAGTGGGTGTCCATAGGTTGTCGAAGCGCTTCGACAACCTTTCCTCTCCGGGAGCCTCCCGGAGAGGAACCGTCCCCCGAAGGGGCTCCCGGTGCAAGGCCCCGGCATCCGGCCGGCGGGTGGCACTGCGTCAATTCGGGTCAACGACCCTGCCCCAGGGGTGGTGAGGTCGCCCGGGATCGGGTACATACGATCGGGTAGAACCCGTCGGTAACCGATAAGGCCCAAGATCCCGATTCGCGGCGAGGTGTGCCTCATGTCCGCACCATCCAGCAAACCCACCGTCTCCGAGCGTGAGGCCCGCCAGGTGGCGGAGGCGGCCCGGGAACAGGAGTGGCGCAAGCCCAGCTTCGCCAAGGAACTGTTCCTCGGCCGCTTCCGGCTCGACCTCATCCACCCCCACCCCATGCCGACCGACGAGGCCGCCCAGCGCGGCGAGGAGTTCCTCGCCAAACTGCGCGACTTCTGCGAGACGAAGGTCGACGCGGCGCTGATCGAGCGCGAGGCCCGCATCCCCGACGAGGTCATCAGCGGCCTCAAGGAGATCGGCGCCCTCGGCATGAAGATCGACACCAAGTACGGCGGCCTCGGCCTCACCCAGGTGTACTACAACAAGGCACTGACCCTGGCGGGCTCCGCCAGCCCCGCGATCGGGGTGCTGCTCTCGGCGCACCAGTCGATCGGCGTACCGCAGCCGCTGAAGCTGTTCGGCACGCAGGAGCAGAAGGACCAGTTCCTGCCCCGGTGCGCGCGGACCGACATCAGCGCCTTCCTGCTCACCGAGCCCGACGTCGGCTCCGACCCGGCCCGCCTCGCGACCACCGCGGTGCCCGACGGCGACGACTACATCCTCGACGGCGTGAAGCTGTGGACCACCAACGGCGTCGTCGCCGACCTGCTGGTCGTGATGGCGCGGGTGCCGAAGGGCGAGGGCCGCAAGGGCGGCATCACCGCCTTCGTCGTGGAGACCAACTCGCCCGGCATCACCGTCGAGAACCGCAACGCCTTCATGGGCCTGCGCGGCATCGAGAACGGCGTCACCCGCTTCCACCAGGTCCGGGTCCCCGCCGCCAACCGCATCGGACCCGAGGGCGCGGGCCTGAAGATCGCGCTCACCACGCTCAACACCGGCCGCCTGTCGCTGCCCGCGTCCTGCGTCGCCGCCGGCAAGTGGTGCCTGAAGATCGCCCGCGAATGGTCCGCGGCCCGCGAGCAGTGGGGCAAGCCCATCGCCCACCACGAGGCCGTCGGCGCCAAGATCTCCTTCATCGCGGCGACGACCTTCGCCCTGGAGGCCGTACTCGACCTCTCCAGCCAGATGGCCGACGAGAACCGCAACGACATCCGCATCGAGGGCGCGCTCGCGAAGCTCTACGCCTCCGAGATGGGCTGGCTCATCGCCGACGAGCTCGTCCAGATCCGCGGCGGCCGCGGCTTCGAGACCGCCGCCTCCCTCAAGGCCCGCGGGGAGCGGGCGGTTCCCGCCGAGCAGGTCCTGCGCGACCTGCGGATCAACCGCATCTTCGAGGGCTCGACGGAGATCATGCACCTCCTGATCGCCCGTGAGGCCGTCGACGCCCACCTCACCGTCGCCGGCGACCTCATCGACCCCGACAAGTCCCTCCAGGACAAGGCCAAGGCCGGTGCCAACGCGGGCGTCTTCTACGCCAAGTGGCTCCCGAAACTGGTCGCGGGCCCCGGCCAGCTCCCGGTCTCCTACGGCGAGTTCAAGCGCGAGGTCGACCTCTCCGGACACCTGCGCTACGTCGAACGGCACGCCCGCAAGCTGGCCCGCGCCACCTTCTACGCCATGTCCCGCTGGCAGGGGAAGATGGAGACCAAGCAGGGCTTCCTGGGGCGCGTCGTGGACATCGGCGCCGAACTGTTCGCGATGAGCGCGGCCTGCGTACGGGCCGAGCTCCTGCGCAGCCAGGGCGACCACGGCCGCGAGGCCTACCAGCTCGCCGACGCCTTCTGCCGCCAGTCCCGCATCCGCGTCGAGGAGCTCTTCGGCCGCCTGTGGAACAACACCGACGACCTCGACCGCAAGGTGGTCAAGGGCGTGATGTCCGGCACCTACGAGTGGCTGGAGGACGGCATCGTGGACCCCTCGGGCGAAGGCCCCTGGATCGCCGCATCCGACCCCGGACCCTCACAGAGGGACAACCTGCACCGCCCCATCGGCTGACCACCGCACGTCCCGGAGGGATCCCCCCGGCGCCTGATCTTCATGCCGTCCTCACAAGGGGGGATCCCGCCGCAACCCGGCCGAGCCCGACAAGCCACCCACCCGAGCGACGCGCTGTCCTCCCGGCGGCGCGACTCGGCAACAATGGAGGGATGAGCGACAGTCCAGCCTCACGAGGGCACGGGTCGGAAACCCCGTCTGCCCCGACCCGCGCCCTCGCCGACCCGCACCTCGTCTACGACCCCGTGGCCGGCGGCGGCCCGAAGGACGTGGTGATCCTCGGCTCCACCGGGTCGATCGGCACCCAGGCCATCGACCTCGTGCTGCGCAACCCCGACCGCTTCCGCGTCACCGGGCTCTCGGCCAACGGCGGCCGGGTCGCCCTGCTCGCCGAGCAGGCGCACCGGCTGCGGGTGCGGACCGTCGCGGTCGCCCGCGAGGACGTCGTGCCCGAGCTGCGCGAGGCGCTCGCCGCGCGGTACGGCGCGGGGGAGCCGCTGCCGGAGATCCTCGCCGGGGCCGAGGCGGCCACCCGGCTCGCCGCCTCCGACTGCCACACCGTCCTCAACGGCATCACCGGCTCCATCGGCCTCGCCCCGACCCTCGCCGCCCTGGAGGCGGGCCGCACCCTCGCGCTCGCCAACAAGGAATCGCTCATCGTCGGCGGACCGCTGGTCAAGGCACTGGCCAAGCCCGGCCAGATCATCCCGGTCGACTCCGAGCACGCGGCCCTCTTCCAGGCGCTCGCGGCCGGCACCCGGGCGGACGTACGGAAGATCGTCGTGACGGCGTCCGGCGGCCCCTTCCGCGGCCGCACGAAGGAGCAGCTGGCGAACGTCACGGTCGAGGACGCCCTCGCCCACCCCACCTGGGCCATGGGCCCGGTGATCACGATCAACTCCGCGACCCTCGTGAACAAGGGGCTGGAAGTGATCGAGGCACACCTCCTCTACGACATTCCCTTCAGCCGCATTGAGGTGGTCGTGCATCCCCAGTCGTATGTCCACTCGATGATTGAGTTCACGGACGGCTCGACGATCGCCCAGGCGACGCCCCCCGACATGCGGGGGCCGATCGCCGTCGGCCTCGGCTGGCCCGAGAGGATCCCCGACGCGGCCCCGGCCTTCGACTGGAGCAAGGCGTCGACGTGGGAGTTCTTCCCGCTCGACAACGACGCCTTCCCGTCGGTGAACCTCGCCCGGCACGTGGGTGAGCTCGCGGGCACCGCCCCGGCGGTGTTCAATGCGGCCAACGAGGAGTGCGTGGAGGCGTTCCGCGGCGGGGCGCTGCCCTTCAACGGGATCATGGAGACCGTGACCAGGGTGGTCGAGGAGCACGGCACCCCGGCCACGGGAACCTCACTCACCGTGTCGGACGTCCTCGAAGCGGAGACCTGGGCACGGGCCCGGGCCCGGGAACTGACGGCGCAGACGGCTTCGGCCACCGCGGAGGCGCGTGCATGACATCCCTGATGATGGTCCTCGGCATAGTGATCTTCGTGGTCGGCCTGCTGGTCTCGATCGCGTGGCACGAGCTGGGGCACCTGTCCACCGCCAAGCTCTTCGGCATCCGCGTGCCGCAGTACATGGTGGGCTTCGGCCCGACCATCTGGTCACGCAAGAAGGGCGACACCGAGTACGGGTTCAAGGCCATCCCGTTCGGCGGCTACATCCGCATGATCGGCATGTTCCCGCCCGGTGACGACGGCCGGATCACCGCGCGCTCCACGTCACCCTGGCGCGGCATGATCGAGGACGCCCGCTCGGCGGCCTTCGAGGAGCTCCAGCCAGGTGACGAGTCGCGGCTCTTCTACACGCGCTCGCCCTGGAAGCGGGTCATCGTGATGTTCGCGGGCCCCTTCATGAACCTCATCCTGGCCGTCGCGCTGTTCCTCACGGTCCTGATGGGCTTCGGCATCACCCAGCAGACCACCACCGTCAGCTCGGTCTCCCAGTGCGTCATCGCGCAGAACCAGAACCGCGACGACTGCAGGAAGGGCGACCCGGCCTCCCCGGCCGCGGCGGCGGGCCTCAAGGCCGGCGACAAGATCGTCTCGTTCAACGGCGTGCGCACGGACGACTGGAACAAGCTCTCCGACCTCATCCGGGCCACCCCGGGCAAGGACGTGGCGATCGTCGTCGACCGCAAGGGCCAGGACGTCACCCTGCACGCGAAGATCGCCACCAACCAGGTCGCGAAGAAGGACTCCACCGGCCAGGTGGTCCCGGGCAAGTTCGTCAGCGCCGGCTTCCTCGGCTTCAGCGCGGCCAACGGCGTCGTCCGCCAGGACTTCGGTGACTCCGTGTCCTGGATGGGCGACCGGATCAGCGAGGCCGTCGACTCCCTCGCGGCCCTGCCCGGCAAGATCCCGGCCCTGTGGGACGCGGCCTTCGACGGCGCGCCCCGCCAGCCCGACTCCCCGATGGGCGTGGTCGGCGCGGCCCGCGTCGGCGGCGAGATCTTCACCCTCGACATCCCGCCCACCCAGCAGCTGGCCACGGCCCTGATGCTGATCGCCGGCTTCAACCTCTCGCTGTTCCTGTTCAACATGCTCCCCCTGCTCCCGCTGGACGGCGGCCACATCGCCGGCGCCCTGTGGGAGTCCCTGCGCCGCAACCTCGCCCGCGTCCTGCGCCGCCCGGACCCGGGCCCGTTCGACGTGGCGAAGCTCATGCCGGTGGCGTACGTGGTGGCCGGGGTGTTCGTGTGCTTCACCCTGCTCGTCCTGATCGCGGACGTGGTTAACCCGGTGAAAATCACCTAGACACGTGGAGTTCGGGGCGGCCTGGAACGCTTCGTTCCAGGCCGCATTCCATCGAGTGGGTTTAGGGGCGGGATGTGCTGGGGCCTGCGCCGGTGCCGTAATCTCGAACCCTGGAGCCCGCTGCTGACGGGACCGGACCTTGATCCACGACTTGGGGTTGCACAGCAGATGACTGCGATTTCTCTCGGCATGCCGTCCGTTCCGACCAAGATCGCCGAGCGGCGCAAGAGCCGGCAGATCCAGGTCGGATCCGTGGCCGTGGGCGGGGACGCCCCCGTGTCCGTGCAGTCGATGACCACGACCCGTACGTCCGACGTCGGCGCCACGCTCCAGCAGATCGCGGAACTGACCGCCTCCGGCTGCCAGATCGTGCGGGTCGCCTGTCCTACGCAGGACGACGCCGACGCGCTCGCGACCATCGCCAAGAAGTCGCAGATCCCGGTCATCGCCGACATCCACTTCCAGCCGAAGTACGTGTTCGCCGCGATCGAGGCGGGCTGCGCCGCGGTCCGCGTGAACCCCGGCAACATTAAGCAGTTCGACGACAAGGTCAAGGAGATCGCGCGGGCGGCCAAGGACCACGGCACCCCGATCCGCATCGGCGTGAACGCCGGCTCCCTCGACCGCCGCCTGCTCCAGAAGTACGGCAAGGCCACCCCCGAGGCCCTCGTCGAGAGCGCCCTGTGGGAGGCGTCCCTCTTCGAGGAGCACGACTTCCGCGACATCAAGATCTCGGTCAAGCACAACGACCCGGTCGTGATGATCGAGGCGTACAAGCAGCTCGCCGCCCAGTGCGACTACCCGCTGCACCTCGGCGTGACGGAGGCCGGCCCCGCGTTCCAGGGCACCATCAAGTCGGCCGTCGCCTTCGGCGCCCTCCTCTCCCAGGGCATCGGCGACACCATCCGCGTCTCCCTGTCGGCCCCGCCGGTCGAGGAGGTCAAGGTCGGCAACCAGATCCTGGAGTCCCTCAACCTCCGCCAGCGCGGCCTGGAGATCGTCTCCTGCCCGTCCTGCGGCCGCGCCCAGGTCGACGTCTACAAGCTGGCCGAGGAGGTCACGGCGGGCCTGACCGGCATGGAGGTCCCGCTGCGCGTCGCCGTCATGGGCTGCGTGGTGAACGGCCCGGGCGAGGCCCGCGAGGCCGACCTCGGCGTCGCCTCCGGCAACGGCAAGGGCCAGATCTTCGTCAAGGGCGAGGTCATCAAGACCGTCCCCGAGTCCAAGATCGTCGAGACGCTCATCGAGGAAGCGATGAAGATCGCCGAGCAGATGCAGGCGGAGGGCACGGAGTCCGGAGAGCCGTCGGTCTCGGTGGCGGGCTGAGCGATTTCGGACCGAGGGCCCTGTCCGAGCGCCGGTCCCGGCAATGTCAGCCCGTCCGGCGTTCGGGGCCAAGGCCCGTCCAGGGCCGGAGCGGGGGCCCGGGGGCAGCAGCCCGCGGAGAGCACTGCAGCCAAGTCCCGCCTGACCGACAGACGGGGGCGGCGCCGCAAAGCATCCGCAGGTACAGTGCGGAGATCAGCAGAACCCGCAGCGTGAGGCCCTCCGCGTGTTGACCCAGACCACCTCCCGGGTGCTCGAACCGAGCGACCTGGACGCCGCGCTCGCCGTCCTCGACCGTGAGCCGGTCGCGAACGCCTTCGTGACGTCACGGGTCCAGGTCGCGGGCCTCGACCCGTGGCGCCTCGGCGGCGAGATGTGGGGCTTCTACGAGGAGGGCATGCTGACCTCCCTGTGCTACGCGGGCGCCAACCTCGTCCCGATCTGCGCCACTCCGCGCGCCGTGCGCGCCTTCGCCGACCGCGCCCGCCGGGCCGGCCGCCGCTGCTCGTCGATCGTCGGACCGGTCGAGCCCACCGCGCAGCTGTGGCGCCTGCTGGAACCAAGCTGGGGCCCGGCCCGCGAGGTCCGCGCCCACCAGCCCCTCATGGTCACCGACCGCATGCCCGACGCCATCACCCCGGATCCGTACGTGCGCCGCATCCGCAAGGACGAGATGGAGACGATCATGCCGGCGTGCGTGGCGATGTTCACCGAGGAGGTCGGCGTCTCCCCGCTGGCCGGAGACGGCGGGCTGCTGTACCAGGCGAGGGTCGCCGAACTCGTCGGCTCCGGCCGCTCGTTCGCCCGCCTCGACGAGCACGGCAAGGTCGTCTTCAAGGCGGAGATCGGCGCGGCCACCGCCCACGCCTGCCAGATCCAGGGCGTGTGGGTGGCGCCGGAGTACCGGGGCCAGGGCGTCGCCGCCCCCGGCATGGCGGCCGTGCTGCGGTACGCGCTGGCCGACGTGGCCCCGATCGTCAGCCTCTACGTCAACGACTTCAACACCCCGGCCCGCAGGGCGTACCAGCGCGTGGGCTTCCAGGAGGTCGGCGCGTTCATGAGCGTTCTGTTCTAGCCGCACCTCACAGTGCTGTTCTGACCCTCGTACGAGCCCTGTAGTCTCCCCGGCATGCTGCGCTTTCCCGGTCACGGACACCGCCGGCCCGACGACGTCGTGATCGGTCCCCTCGATCTGTCCGCCCGGGTCGACGAGGCGCTCGCCGTGCAGGCCCTGGCCTTCGGGCTGGGCGCCGACGAGGTCGCGGTGCGGCGGCAGATCGTCCTGCGGCACATGACGTATCCGGGGGCCCGCGCGCTCGGCGCCACCATCGAGGGCCGCCTGGTCGGCTTCGTCTACGGCATGCCGAACGACCGCGCGCACTGGTGGTCCACGGTCGTGGAGCCGTACGTGCGCGCGCAGGGCCACGAGAGCTGGCTCGACGACTCCTTCGTGATCACCGAGCTGCACGTCCACCCGGGCCACCAGAACCGCGGCATCGGGCGCGCTCTGATCACGATCATCACCGACGGCGCCGCCGAGCCCCGCTCGATCCTCTCGGCGATCGACGTGGACAGCCCGGCCCGGGGCCTCTACCACTCCCTCGGCTACGAGGACCTCGCCCGTCAGGTCCTCTTCCCGAGCGCCCCGAAGCCGTACGCCGTGATGGGCGCCCCTCTGCCGCTGCGCCACCGTTAACCGATTTCCACCGGAACCGGCCCCCCGGCTAACCTCCTTGCCATCACCTAGACGCAGCAGGAGTACGAGAACCATGGCGAACGCACCGGTCCAGCGCATGTCCCAGTTGATGGCCAAGACGCTGCGTGACGACCCGGCGGACGCCGAGGTCCTCAGCCACAAACTGCTCGTCCGCGCCGGCTACGTCCGCCGTACCGCGGCCGGCATCTGGAGCTGGCTGCCGCTCGGCAAGAAGGTCCTCGGCAACATCGAGCGCATCGTCCGCGAGGAGATGGACGCGATCGGCGCCCAGGAGGTGCTGCTCCCCGCCCTGCTGCCGCGGGAGCCGTACGAGGCGACCGGCCGCTGGCAGGAGTACGGCCCCGAGCTGTTCCGCCTCAAGGACCGCAAGGGCGGCGACTACCTCCTCGGCCCGACCCACGAGGAGATCTTCACCCTGCTGGTGAAGGACCAGGCGTCCTCCTACAAGGACCTGCCGGTCGTGCTCTACCAGATCCAGCACAAGTACCGCGACGAGGCCCGTCCCCGGGCCGGCATCCTGCGCGGCCGCGAGTTCCTGATGAAGGACTCGTACTCCTTCGACACCGAGGACGAGGGCCTCGCGCGGTCGTACGCCCTGCACCGTCAGGCCTACCAGCGGATCTTCGAGCGCCTCGGCCTCGACTACCGCATCTGCGCCGCGACCGCGGGCGCCATGGGCGGCTCCAAGTCGGAGGAGTTCCTCGCCCCGGCCGAGGCCGGCGAGGACACCTTCGCGGACTGCCCGAACTGCGACTTCGCCGCCAACACCGAGGCGATCACGTACGAGCTGAAGCCGGTGGACGGCTCCGGCGTGCCGGCCGTCGAGGAGCTCGACACCCCGGACACCCCGACCATCGAGACGCTCGCCGCGTTCCTCGGCGTCCCGGCCTCCGCCACGCTGAAGAACCTCCTGGTGAAGGTGGACGGCGAGATCGTCGCCGTCGGCGTCCCGGGCGACCGCGAGGTCGACATGGACAAGGTCGAGGCGCACTTCGCCCCGGCGCTCGTGGAGATGGTGACCGAGGCCGACTTCGCGGGCCGTCCGGACCTGGTCCGCGGCTACGTCGGGCCGCAGGGCCTGGGCGAGAAGGTGAAGTACATCGCCGACCCGCGTGTGGCCCCCGGCACCGCCTGGACGACCGGCGCCAACAAGCCGGGCGTGCACGCCAAGAACGTCGTGGTGGGGCGTGACTTCGAGGTCGGCGAGTACGTCGACGTCGTGGTCGTCCAGGACGGCGACCCCTGCCCGGTGTGCGGCACCGGCCTCAAGCTGGACCGCGCCATCGAGATCGGCCACATCTTCCAGCTCGGCCGCAAGTACGCCGACGCCCTCAAGCTCGACGTCCTCGGCCAGAACGGCAAGCCGGTCCGCGTCACCATGGGCTCCTACGGCATCGGCGTCTCCCGCGCGGTCGCGGCCCTCGCCGAGCAGACCGCCGACGAGCAGGGCCTGTGCTGGCCCGCCGAGGTCGCCCCGGCCGACGTGCACGTGGTCGCCGCGGGCAAGGCCCTGCAGACCGAGCTTGCCCTGGAGGTCTCCGAGAAGCTGAGGTCGGCCGGGCTGCGCGTCCTGGTCGACGACCGGGCCGGGGTCTCCCCGGGTGTGAAGTTCACCGACTCCGAGCTGATCGGCGTGCCGAAGATCCTGGTCGCGGGCCGCCGTGCCGCCGACGGCGTGCTGGAGCTCAAGGACCGCAGGTCCGGTGAGCGCGAGGAGCTGACGGTGGACGAGGCGATCGCCCGCCTGACCGCTTGAGCAACTCCTCAGAAAGGTCTCTGGAGCCCTCAAGGGGGCTCACAGACTTCTCCCAGGCCGTTCCCCGACCGCAGGACGTGACAGAGCGTCACTACGGGAGGGGATCGGTCATGACCATCGGAGAACGGGGCCCCGCGGCCCTCGTCCGCAGAGGTGCCCGGCGCACCGCGGCCGTCACGCCGGCGGCCACCGCGGGGTGCTTCGCCCTCGTCGGCACCCTGCAGGCGGACGCGGACACGGCGGCGGACAGCGGCACGGGATCCAGCGCGAGCAGCGGCGACAACATCAGCAGCGCGGACCGTTCGTCCGCCACACACCCCTGCTGCCCGTACCTCAGGAGGCCTGACGTGGACCAGCGGATCACCGTCGACCGGACGTCCTGTGAGGGACACGCGCTGTGCGCCGAACTCCTCCCGGAACACATCACCCTGGACGAGTGGGGCTACCCGCTCGTGGCCGGCACCCCGGTCCCGGCGCGGACGGTGGGCCGGGCGCGCAGAGCCGCGGCGGACGCCCCGCCCTGGCCCTCGAGCTGACACCCCCAGGGCTTCCTGCCCCGGGCCACCCGGCTAGAGCCAGCCGGCGAACTCCAGCAGCAGCTCCGCGTCCTTCGACCGCCCCACCCGCAGCGCCCGTGCGCCGGACTCCACGGCCCGGAACAGCGTCCACCCCCGCAGCCGCTCCTGATCCACCTCCAGCGACTCCGCGAGCCGCTTGACCCGCCGCCGCGTGGTCGACGCCCCCGACGGCGAGGCGATCAGATCCTCCACCCGGTCCCGCACCAGCCGGGCCAGGTCGAAGGCGCACTCACCGACGACCGGATCGGGCCCGACCGCCAGCCACGGCATCCGCTCCCCGGCCAGCACCTTGCTCTGCCGGAACGTGCCGTGCAGCAGCCGGTGCTCGGGCGGCGCCGCCAGCAACGACTCGCGCGCGGTCACCGCCGCGTCCACCAGCGGCGCCACGTCGCGGGCCTCGGACGCGGTCGCCCGCATCGCCTCGGCCTGCCGTCCCGTGCGCTCGGCGACGGTCTCGAAGGAGTGACCGGCGGGCGGCTCGACCCACAGCCGGCGCAACGTCCCCGCCGCCTCCAGCAGCGCCTTCGCCTCGGGCAGCGACCGTACGGACACGTCCGGATGCAGCCGCTCCAGCAGCAGCACGCCCTCCACCGGGGGGTCGTCGAGCAGCTGCACCGCACCGGTGCCGCCCCAGTGCGCGAGCGCGGCCCGCTCGCTCTCCGGCCGGGCGCGGGGCGGCGCCAGCTTGAGCACCGCGGGGGTGCCGTCCGGCCTGCGCACCAGCGCGACCAGGCTGCTGCGCCCGCCGGGCACCTGCACCCGCTCCACGGTCAACTCGCGTAGCGCGACGGCCTGCTGCGCCACTTCGGGCAGCTTCTCCAACCAGTCGTCGCCGTCGGGTGCCGTCTCGCCGAGCGTCCTGACCAGACGCTGCGGCGGTTCGAAAGCCATGCGCGAGTCGTTCCCTTCCAGTACGCGTTACGCCGTGGGCGCCGGCGAGGGCGAGGCTGTGGCCGCCCGCTCGGCGAGCCCAGGGAAGGCTACGCTCTCGCCGCTCCAGCGCACCGCCCGCACCGCCGCCTCCCGCAGCGCCCCGGCGGCCGAACGCCGCTGTTCGCCCACGGTTGCCCGGACGAGGTCGGAGTACACACCGGCCACGCGCTCCTCCAGCTCGGTGGCGAACCGCACGGCCGCGCCCGAGTCCGGCACCGGGAACGGCAGCGCGTAGCCCGCCGCCGCGGGCACCGGGGTACCGCCCAGATCGCGGACCCTGCGGGTCAGCGCGTCGCGCCGGGCCCGGTGCGCGTCGTACGCCGTCCGCGCCTCGGCACGCCGCTTCTCGCCGATCCGCCCGCCGACAACGCCGTATCCGTACACGGCCGCGTGCTCGGCGGCCAGCGCGGCCTGCAGGGCCTTGAGCTCCTTCGTGTCGCTCCCGCCGCTCATCCGGAACCCTCCGTCAGCAGATACGCGTGCGCCGCTCCGGCCGCCGCCACCGAGGCCAGCAGCCGCGCCAGCTCGCCCGGCACGTCCACCAGCGCCGCCATGCGCCGGTCGGACAGCGCCCGTTCGGCCGCGGCGAGTTCGGCCAGGGCGTCCTTCTCGGTGGCCGGCGTGGACGAGACCTCCCCGGACGCGGAGGCCGACGGCGACGCCGTCCCCGTGCTGCCCTTCGCGGTCGTCCCCCCGAACGCCTCCGTGTGCCGCACGACCTCCGCCCGCAGGGGTGCCAGCCGCTCGGCCACCTGCGGATGCGTGGCGATCACGGCGTCGTACCGCCCGACCATCCCCGCGCTCTCCCGCGCCGCCAGCGCCCGCGCCTTGCGGGTCACCGACTGGCTGCCGCCGGCGCTCTCCTCGGACTTCCCGCCGCCGTCGGAACATCCCGACAGCAGGGCGGCCCCGGCGGCGGAGGCGAGCAGGGCTCTTCGACGGGGCCCCGAGGGGACCCGCAGGGGTGGGGGGTACGACACGGCTGACGTCCTCGGGGGGTGCGTACGAACACATGGGCGGGAACCGCCGTTGATCACGTTACCCGCGAAGTGGCCCACCTCATATCACCCCGAGCCGGAAGGCCTCCGGCCGCACCGCCGGAGGCGAAGGCGGGACGCAGCAGCTCTCGTGACCGGATACGCTTTGACCAGACACGCGACCTTCCCACAACAGCACACGCGGCCGAGGAGTCACCCGGATGAGCACCACCCAGAGCGAGAGGCTGCGAGAGCTCCTGGAACCGCTCGTCAGCTCCCAGGGGCTGGATCTCGAAGAGATCGCAGTGGACTCCGTCGGACGCAAGCGGGTGCTGCGCGTCGTGGTCGACTCGGACACCGGTGCCGACCTGGACCAGATCGCCGATGTGAGCCGCGAGCTCTCGGCGAAGCTCGACGAGAGCGACGCGATGGGCGCGGGTGAGTACACCCTCGAGGTCGGGACCCCGGGCGCGGAGCGCCTTCTCACCGAGCACCGGCACTACGAGCGTGCCGTGGGCCGCCTGGTGAAGTTCCAGCTCGCCGAGGGCGGGGAACTGGTGGCGAGAATCCTGAAGGTCGACGACGAGGGCCTCGATCTCGAGGTGCCCGGGGTCAAGGGCCGCAAGGCCACCTCCCGCCGGCTCGCCTTCTCCGGGATCGACAGGGCGCGCGTGCAGGTCGAGTTCAACCGCAAGGACAACAAGAAGGAAGAGGAGGCGTAGCCGTGGACATCGACATGAGTGCCCTGCGGGGCTTGGTACGGGAGAAGGAGATCTCCTTCGACCTGCTGGTCGAGGCGATCGAGTCGGCCCTCCTCATCGCCTACCACCGCACCGAGGGAAGCCGCCGACACGCGCGCGTGGAGCTCAACCGGGAGACCGGACATGTGACCGTGTGGGCGAAGGAGGACCCCGAGGACCTCGAAGAGGGCCAGGAGGCCCGCGAGTTCGACGACACCCCGTCCGGCTTCGGCCGTATCGCCGCCACCACCGCCAAGCAGGTCATCCTGCAGCGGCTGCGCGACGCCGAGGACGACGCGACGCTCGGCGAGTACGCCGGCCGCGAGGGCGACATCGTCACCGGCGTGGTCCAGCAGGGCCGCGACCCCAAGAACGTGCTCGTGGACATCGGCCGGCTCGAGGCCATCCTGCCGGTGCAGGAGCAGGTGCCGGGCGAGACGTATCCGCACGGGATGCGGCTGCGCTCGTACGTCGTGCGGGTGGCGAAGGGCGTCCGCGGCCCGTCCGTCACCCTCTCGCGCACCCACCCCAGTCTGGTGAAGAAGCTCTTCGCCCTGGAGGTGCCGGAGATCGCCGACGGCTCCGTGGAGATCGCCGCGATCGCCCGCGAGGCCGGTCACCGCACCAAGATCGCCGTCCGCTCCACCCGTTCGGGCCTGAACGCCAAGGGCGCCTGCATCGGCCCGATGGGCGGCCGGGTGCGCAATGTGATGGGCGAGCTGAACGGCGAGAAGATCGACATCGTCGACTGGTCCGACGACCCGGCCGAGATGGTGGCGAACGCGCTCTCCCCGGCCCGGGTCTCCAAGGTCGAGGTCGTCGACCTCGCCGCCCGCTCCGCGCGCGTGACGGTGCCGGACTACCAGCTGTCGCTGGCGATCGGCAAGGAAGGGCAGAATGCCCGGCTTGCGGCCCGGCTCACCGGCTGGCGGATCGACATCCGCCCGGACACGGAGCGGCCCGCGGAGCAGCACGGGGACCAGCGCGGGGAATAGATCCGAGCCGTGTATGGCTCAGATCACGACAGTTGCATGCGCGGAAGTGTTCGATTCTTGCCCCAAAGGGGTGAGGTCGCTCCGGGGAGGTAGACTTAGGAGTGTCTGGCCGGACGCGCGCCCGCGCATGCCCTGAACGCACCTGTGTGGGGTGCAGGCAGCGAGCGGCCAAGAAGGATCTGCTGCGGACCGTGGCGATCGAGGGTGAATGCGTCCCCGATCATCGCGGTACGCTGCCCGGCCGGGGAGCCTATGTGCACCCCGCCGTGGTCTGTCTCGACCTGGCGGTACGTCGCCGGGCGTTCACGCGGGCGCTGCGCGCCCCGGGAGCGCTCGACACCAAGGCGTTGCGCCTCTATGTCGAGCAGCCGACACCGTAAGAAGCGTCGTGCGGAACGTCCGTGCGGCCCTGGTACCCCGCGAGTTGGAAGTAGGTCGAGATTGCGATGAGCACTCGATGAGCACGCGATGAGTACGCCCATGAAGTAGCGACGGTCCGGACGCACCCGGACCTAAAAGGAGCGAAGTGGCTAAGGTCCGGGTATACGAACTCGCCAAGGAGTTCGGGGTTGAGAGCAAGGTCGTCATGGCCAAGCTCCAAGAACTCGGTGAATTCGTCCGTTCGGCGTCTTCGACCATCGAAGCGCCCGTAGTCCGCAAGTTGACGGACGCCCTCCAGCAGGGCAACGGAGGCGGCAAGTCCGCCCCCGCCCGCAAGGCTGCCCCGGCGAAGCCGGCAGCCCCCTCTCCCGCGCAGGCCGCCCGCCCGGCTGCCCCGCGCCCGCCGGCGCCCAAGCCGGCCGCCGCCGAGAAGCCCGCGGCTCCCGCCGCGCCGGCCGCTCCCGGCCCCCGTCCCACCCCGGGCCCGAAGCC
>NZ_JBHVGU010000027.1:115432-145036 GCF_042800575.1 Streptomyces sp. NPDC057616 | reverse complement strand
AGCTGACCAACCACATGGCCGGCGGCGCCGAACTCGCCGCACTCAAGCACGAGTTGTCCCAGGTCAGCGGCGTCGACGTCGAGGAACTCCCGGAAAGGGAAGACCTCACCGCACCCGTCGCGACGGGCCCGGAAGGCAAGGCCTGACATGGTGGCCGCCCTGGACCGCATCCGGGTCGGCTCGGCCCCCGACTCCTGGGGCGTGTGGTTTCCCGAGGACCCGCAACAGGTGCCCTGGGAACGCTTCCTGGACGAGGTCGCCGAGGCGGGGTACGCGTGGATCGAGCTGGGCCCGTACGGCTATCTGCCGACGGATCCGGCCCGGCTCACCGACGAGATCGCCCGGCGCGGGCTGAAGGTCTCGGCGGGCACCGTGTTCACGGGCCTGCACCGCGGCCCCGCCGTCTGGGACGCCACGTGGCGGCACGTCAGCCAGGTCGCCGCACTCACCCGGGCGACGGGCGCACGGCACCTGGTGGTGATCCCCTCCTTCTGGCGGGACGACAAGACCGCCGAGATCCTGGAGCCGCCGGAGCTGACGGGTGAGCAGTGGGCCCTTCTGACCAAGGGCATGGAGCGCCTCGGCCACGAGGTGAGGGAGGCCTACGGCCTCGACATCGTGGTGCACCCGCACGCCGACACCCACATCGACACCGAGGACCACGTCGAGCGCTTCCTCGACTCCACCGACGGCGACCTCGTCAACCTCTGCCTGGACACCGGCCATTACGCCTACTGCGGCGGCGACAGCGTCGAGCTGATCGAGACCTACGGCGAGCGCATCGGCTATCTGCACCTCAAGCAGGTCGACCCGGAGGTCCTGGCCGACGTCCAGGCCAGGGGCACCCCGTTCGGGCCGGCCGTGGCGCAGGGCGTGATGTGCGAACCGCCCGCCGGAGTACCGGAGTTGGGGCCGGTGCTGGAGGCGGCGCAGAAGCTGAACGTCGAGCTGTTCGCCATCGTCGAGCAGGACATGTACCCCTGCGAGCCGGATGCGCCGCTGCCCATCGCGACGCGCACCAGAAAGTTCCTGAGGTCCTGCGGCGCCTGACCGCCCCGGCGCCTGACCATCCGAAGGGGGTCACCATGGCTCGGCTCGAGACGCTGAGAGTCGCCGTCGTCGGCACGGGAAAGATGGGTGCCGACCACGTCCGCCGGATCGAGGAGGTCATCAGCGGGGCGCGGGTGAGCGCCGTCGTCGACGTCGACGCGGAGCGGGCGAAGGCCGTCGCGGCCCGCGTCGAGGGCTGCACCGCCTACACCGACCCGGCCGCCGCGATGGCCGCGGCGGACGTGGACGCCGTCCTGATCGCCTCCCCGGGCCCCGCCCACGAGGCGGCCCTGCTGGCGGCGTTCGCCCGGGATCTGCCGGTGCTGTGCGAGAAGCCGCTGACCCCGGACGCGGCCTCCGCGCTGCGCGTCGTGGAGGCCGAGCGGCAACTGGGCCACCGCCGCGTCCAGGTGGGCTTCATGCGGCGCTACGACGCCGAGTACATGAAGCTCAAGTCCCTGCTGAGCACAGGCCAGTTGGGCCGCCCCCTCATGCTCCACAACCGGCACCGCAACGTCGCCTCCCCGCCGGGCTGGACGAGCGAGATGCTCATCAACGACTCCGTCGTGCACGAGATGGACGTCACCCGCTGGCTGCTCGGCCAGGAGATCACGGCCGTCACGGTCCTGCGCCCGGCACCGTCGGCGAACGCACCGGAGGCCGTGCAGGACCCCCAGTTCGTCGTCTTCGAGACCGACGGCGGCGCGATCGTCGACGTCGAGATCTTCGTCAACTGCGGCTTCGGCTACCAGGTCCAGGCCGAGGTGGTCTGTGAACGCGGCACCGCCCGCATCGGCGACGGCCACGCCATGGTCACCAACATGGCCGGCCGCTGGGGCGGCACCATCACCCAGGACTTCACCGACCGCTTCGCGGACGCCTACGACCGCGAGGTCCAGGCCTGGGCCGACGCCACCCGCCGCGGCCGGGTCACCGGCCCGAGCGCATGGGACGGCTACGCGGTCGCCGCGGTCTGCGAGGCGGGCGTCCGCTCGCTCCAGGAGGGCGGCCGCACGGAGGTGGAGCTGACGGAGCGGCCGGCGCTCTACGACGTCAGCTGAGCGTCCGGGAGAACACCACCCGGTCCTCCCCGGGCCCGTTGTAGTCCCGCTCCACCCGTACGTCGAAGCCGAGGCTGCGGTGGAAGGCCGTGGAGCCCTCGTTGCCCAGGCTGGTGATCGCCTTCAGGCGGACCGCTCCCTGCCGCCGTGCGGCCTCGGTGAAGGCGGCGTACAGCTCGCGGCCCAGGCCGGTGCCGCGGGCGTCGTCGCGCGTCGCGATCAGGTGCACGTACCCGGTGCCGTCCGGCGTGACGAAGCCGATCAGATAGCCGAGGATGCCGCCGTCGTCGGCGCGGGCCACCAGGCAGGTCTCGCCGAACTCCTGCACCAGGGCGAGGAGATGGAGCGCGCGCAGGTCCCGCTCGCCCCAGTAGCGGGCGTGGTCGGCGAGGACCTGCTGGATGTCGGTGACGTGGGCGGGGGTGATCTGCGCGGCCATGGCGCCGATCCTCTCAGAGCCATGGCCGCGCGCGGGGAGCGGCTACAGCGCGGTGCGCGGCCGCGGTGCGAACCCCGCCGCCCGGTAGCAGGCGTCGATCAGCGTCATCGTCGCCAGCGCGTCGTCCGCGTCCAGCGGCAGCGCACCGCCCTCGCGGATCCGCGCCGCGAACGCCTCCAGCTGGTAGGTGTACGACGACCTGGTGCCCAGCCGCTCCGTGCGCTCACCCTCGTCCGTGCGGACCACGATCCGGTCGTCGAGCTGGGGCAGGACGAAGTTCACGGCCAGGGCCTCGCCCCGGCTGCCGACGATGCGGCAGCTCATCTCGAGCTCGTCGTGCGCCATGTGGCAGCGGGCGCCGCCGGTGGCGCCGTTGGGGAACTCCAGGTCGGCGTCGAGCCATTCGTCGACTCCCGGCGCGCCCGCCCGCTCGCCGCCCCGCGCCCTGACCAGGCGGGGCGCGCCGCCCGCCCAGGGGGCGAGCATGCGCACGGCGTGCACGCCGTAGCAGCCGAGGTCCATCATGGCGCCGCCGGCCAGGGCGAGGGACCAGCGGGGGTCGGTGTCCGCGGGCGCCGGGATGGCGACCACGGTCTCCACCCGCTGCAGCTCGCCCAGTTCACCGCCGGCCAGGAGCTCGTGCAGCCGGCGGGTGACCGGGTGGAAGAGGTAATGGAAGGCCTCCATGAAGACGGTGCCGGCCTTGGCGGCCGCCTCCCGCACCTCGGCGGCCTCCTCGGCGTTGCTCGCCGACGGCTTCTCGCTCAGGACGTGCTTGCCGGCCGCGAGGGCGGCGAGGTTCCACGGGCCGTGCAGGCCGTTGGCGAGCGGGTTGTAGACGACCTCGACCTCGGGATCGGCCAGCAGCTGCGCGTAGGAGTCCAGGACCCGCTCGATGCCGTGCTCGGCGGCGAAGGCCTCGGCCCGGGACCGGTCGCGCGCGGCCACGGCGACCAGGCGGTGGCCGCCCGTGCGGGCCGGGTCCAGCAGAGCGCGTTCGGTGATGCGTGCGGCGCCCAGGACGCCGATGCGCAGGGGTGCGCGGTCCGCTTCGCTCATGACGTGCGTTCCTCCTCGATCATTTCGTGCGGGGTCAGTGTGCCGTGTGCCGGCGGGAAGTGGTGGCGCACGAGGTCCTGTGCGTGGGCGACGGTGCACTCGACCAGCTCGAAGGCCGGCAGTCCGCCGGTGTAGTAGGTGCGGGCCCGGCCCTGCAGCCCCTCCAGGCGGTCCAGGGCGCCGTCCCCGAGGTCGTCGCTGCCGAAGTGCGGCATGAACGACCAGGGCTGGTGCAGATGCACCTCCTCGAGGTCCCCGCCGAGCCGCGCCACGTCCTGCCGCAACAGCGTGGCGACGTCGTCGGGGCGGCCGTAGGAGTAGAAGGTCCGCACGTCGCTGTCCGGGTAGCGATGGTGGTACGAGACGCAGTGGCCCCTCGCCGTGCGGTGGGAGGTGTGGGGGGCGAGGAAGTAGAAGGCGTTGTCGGGCAGGCCGGAGGCGGTGGCGACGGTGGTGTGGTACGCGTTGCTGCGGACCCGGCCGGCCAGTTCGCGTTCCTGGGCGGTGGCGTCCAGGGCCGGCAGGATGCGGTCCAGCGCCACGGCGAGCACCAGGTCGTCGGCGGCCAGCGGGCCCGCGTCCGTCAGCACCCGTACGCCGTCCGCGTGCCGCTCCACCGACGTGACCCGCACTCCGCAGCGCACGTCCGCCAGCTCCGCCGCGACCCGGCGCCACAGCGTCGCGAACCCGCCCGCGACGGTGAACGCGCCCTCGTGGCCCAGCAGTTCGAGGCCGGGGGTGAGCAGCCCGGTCATCTCGGCGTACTTGACGAAGTACAGCGCGGGCACGTCGTCGTCGAGATAGCCGTAGCCGGCCGCCGTGTAACCCGGGCCGAACGACGCGGCCATGGACTGCAGCCGGTGCTCGGCGAGCCAGTCGGCGACCGGTGCGGCCAGCGCCCGCGCGGAGTGCGCGAGGCCCGGTTCGGCGATGCGCGCGAACTCCCGCTCGCGCAGGGCCCGGTAACGGCGGAAGGCCGGGTCGCGTAAGAAGGACATGGCCTGGCGGGAGGCGGTGCGGCGCTCGACGTCGAGGATGCGGTAGCGGGTGGTGCGTTCCGTCCGCACGCCGAGCTCGTCGATCAACCGGGCCGTCCGCTCGTACCGGTTGGTGCATATGTGGCCGCCCAGGTCGTGGGCCAGGCCCCCGACCTCCAGGCTCCGGCACTTCCCGGCGACCGTGTCCTGCTCCTCCAGGACCGTCACCCGGTGCCCGGCGCGCTCCAGTTCGCGTGCGGCCGTCAGACCGCCCGGCCCGGCGCCGATGACGATCACGCGGCGGGGGCCCAGGGGCCGGGACGTGTCGGCGTGGTTCATGGTCGTCGCTCCTCGGTCGGTCGGTGCATGAGTGGACCTCATGGTGGTACGGGAGGTTCCCGCGAAGGTGACCGTCGGGGGCAACGTGGTGGCCGACACACTCTCGTGCTCCGGGCGCCGGAGGCCGGCCGACGCCCGGAGTACGAGGCAGGGGGCCGCCGTCAGGCGGTGCGCACCTCGGCGATCGTCACCGGGCGGTGCTCGTGCAGCGAGAGCGTGCACGCGTCGGCGATCCAGCCGGCCTCCAGTGCGTCCGCGACCGTGCACGGCGAGGGGCGGCTGCCGGCCACGACCTCGGTGAACGCGGTCAGTTCGGCGCGGTAGGCGGCCGTGAAGCGGTCCATGAAGAAGTCGTGCGGGGTGCCGGCCGGGAAGGTCGCGCCGGGCTCCACGGAGCGCAGCGGCAGCTTGTCCTCCAGGCCGACGGCGATGGAGTCCTGGAAGCCGTGGATCTCCATGCGGACGTCGTAACCGCGGGCGTTGTGACGGGAGTTGGAGACCACGGCGATGGTGCCGTCGTCCAGGGTGAGGATCGCGCCGGTGGTGTCGGCGTCGCCCGCCTCCTTGATGTACTCGGCGCCGCGGTTGCCGCCGACGGCGTACACCTCGACGACCTCGCGGCCGGTCACCCAGCGGATGATGTCGAAGTCGTGCACCGAGCAGTCGCGGAAGATGCCGCCGGAGGCGGCGATGTACGCGGCCGGCGGCGGCGCCGGGTCCAGGGTGGTCGAGCGCACGGTGTGCAGCGTGCCGAGCTCGCCGCTCTGCACCGCCGCGCGGGCGGCGACGAACCCGGCGTCGAAGCGCCGGTTGTAGCCGATCTGGATCGGCACGTCGCTGCCCTCGACCGCCTTCAGGACCCGCACGCCCTCCGCCATCGTCCTGGCGACGGGCTTCTCGCAGAAGACGGGGATGCCGGCCTCGACCCCGGCCAGGATCAGCCCGGGGTGGGCGTCCGTCGCGGCCGCGACGACGATGCCGTCCACGCCGGCGGCGAGCAGGGCCTCAGGCGAGTCCACGACCTCGCCGCCGAACCGCTCCGCGGCCGACTTGGCCGCGTCCGCGAACGGGTCGGTGAGCACGAGCGACTCGACCGCGTCGAGTCCGGACAGGGTCTCGGCGTGGAAGGCGCCGATACGGCCGAGGCCGAGGATTCCAATACGCATGGGGGTGTTGCTCCTAGTGAGGGTGCGGGTGTCTTGCCGGTTCTCAGTCGAGGCCGCCGAGCACGTTCTGGTCCCAGTCGATCACCGAACCCGTGACCACGCCCGACCGGTCGGACAGCAGCAGGACCACGAAGTCGGCGATCTCGTCCGGCTGCCCGAGCTTCCCCATCGGAAGCCGGGCGCCGGCCTCCTCGCGCCAGTCGTCCCCGGCGCCGTGGAAGCGCCGCTGCGTCGCGTCCTCGCCCTCGGTCTGCGTCCAGCCGATGTTGAGGCCGTTGATGCGGACGCGGTCCCAGCGGTGGGCGTGCGCGGCGTTGCGGGTCAGGCCGACCAGGCCCGCCTTGGCGGCGACGTAGGGCGCCAGGAAGGGCTGCCCGCCGTGGGCCGAGGACGTGATGATGTTGACGATCGTGCCGGGCGCCTTGCGGGAGACCATGTCGGCGACGGCGGCCTGCATGGCGAAGAACGGCGCCTTCAGGTTGATCGCGATGTGCTGGTCGAACAGCTCGGGCGTGGTGTCCAGCAGCGTGCCGCGGGAGGTCAGCCCGGCGGAGTTGACCAGGCAGTCGATGCGCCCGTACGCCGCGACCACGTCGCCCACCGCGGTCCTCGCCTGCTCGGCGTCGGCGAGGTCGGCGCGGATGAACATCGCCTTGCCGCCCGCGGCCGTCAGTTCGGCGACCAGCGCCTCGCCCGGGGCCGGGCGCCGGCCGGTCACCGCCACGACCGCCGCACCCTCGCGGACCGCCGCCCGGGCGACGGCGGCGCCGACGCCCTGGCTCCCGCCGTTGACCAGGACGACCTTGTCGTCGAGAAGTCCCATGTGTTCCAGGTCCTTTCAGCTTTCCCGGCGTTCGGCGCCGGCCCGCAGCTCCTGCCGTAGAGCCTCGGGAGTCCATGTCTCGCGCAGCGCGCGCCGGACGACGTCCGCCTGCGCGGGCGGGGCGAGGCCGTCGACCGGTGGGTCGCCGTCGAGGTTGGTGGGGAAGGGGTAGCCCTCGGCGCTCGCGGCGATCACGTTGGCCGCCCACTCCTCGCCGGCGCCCTCGGCCGCGCGCCTCAGCAGCACGGGGAAGACCGCGTTGGCGACGGCCTCGCGGTCCACCGTCTCCATGGCCCGCCCGAACGCGGAGGACACCTGCAGCAGGTTGGCCATGCGGCGGATGCCGGCGGAGCGGTTGGTGCCGGCCGCGTGGAACAGCGCGGGGTTGAAGAAGGCCGCGTCGCCCTTGGCGAGCGGGAGCTGGACGCGGTGGGCGTCGAAGTACGCCTGGAACTCGGGCAGCCGCCAGGCCGGATAGCCGGGCTCGTACTGCTGCGAGTACGGCAGGTACAGCGTCGGCCCGGACTCCACCGGCATGTCGCAGTGGGCGACCGCGCCCTGCAGCGTGAGCACGGGGGAGAGGGCGTGCACATGGGCCGGGTAGGCGGCCGCCGCCTCGCTGGAGAGGAAGCCCAGGTGGTAGTCGCGGTGCGCGGTCTGCGCCGCCCCTCCCGGGTTGACCACGTTGACCTGCGAGGTGATCTGGTAGCCGGGACCCAGCCATGCCGCCGAGGCCAGCGCGAGGATGTCGTTGGCGTAGTAGTCGGCGAACGCCTCGGGGTCGTAGAGGGCCGCCTTCTCCAGCGCGTTCCACACCCGGTCGTTGGCGCCGGGCCGGGCGAAGTGGTCACCGGCGGCGGCGCCCGAGGCGCGCTGCTCGGCGATCAGGGCGTCGAAGACCGCGGTGAGCCGGTCGACGACGGCCGGGTCGGGGAACGCGCCCTCGAAGACCACGACGCCGGGTCCCTCGGTCAGCGCCCGCACCAGCTCGGAGCGGACCGGGCGCCGCTCGGCCGCGCGCAGCCGCTCGCTGTCGTAGACGAGGACGTTGTGCTCCACCCGGGAGGCGTGCGGGAAGTCGGCGAGATCGGTGCCCCGCTCGACCAGCTCACGGAAGCCGGCCAGGTCGCAGTCCTGTTCGGACAGCCGGGCGCCGTGATCCACAAAGGCGGGGGACATCGTCGTTCCTTCGGTCGGAGGTGTCACGCAGCGCTCGGTGACAGTGCTGGGCCGCCCTGTCATTCTTGTCATGACAAACCTGGCGAACAACCGGCACGGTGCCATCAAAAACCCCTCAGGAAGCCCCCTCGAGGACCCAGCGAGAGGAGCCCGCGCATGGGCCACCCCTTCCCGATCCGGGAGATCGCCCGGCAGGCCGGCCTGAGCGAGGCCACCGTCGACCGGGTCCTCAACGGCAGGGGCGGGGTGCGCGAGAGCACCGCACGCGAGGTCCGGCAGGCCATCAGCGACCTGGACCGGCAGCGCACCCAGGTCCGCCTGGTCGGCCGCACCTTCATGATCGACATCGTGATGCAGGCGCCGGAGCGGTTCTCCACCGCCGTCCGCACGGCCCTGGAGGCCGAGCTGCCCGCGCTGCACCCGGCCGTGGTGCGCTCGCGCTTCCACTTCCGCGAGACCGGCCCGGTGGCCGAACTGACCGCGACCCTGGACCGGATCGCCCGGCGCGGCTCGCAGGGCGTGATCCTCAAGGCGCCCGACGTCCCCGAGATCACGGCCGCCGTCGGCCGGCTCGCCGAGGCGGGCATCCCCGTCGTCACCCTCTTCACGGACCTGCCCGCCACCGCCCGCCTCGCCTACGTCGGCATCGACAACCGCGCCGCCGGCGCGACCGCCGCCTACCTCATGGGGCAGTGGCTGGGCGAGCGGCCCGGCAACGTCCTCACCAGCCTCAGCAGCGGCTTCTTCCGCAACGAGGAGGAGCGCGAGATGGGGTTCCGCAGCGCCATGCGCGCTCGCCACCCGGACCGCACGCCGGTCGAGATCGCCGAGGGGCAGGGCCTGGACGCCACCCAGTACGACCTGGTGCGCGCCGCCCTCGCCCGGGACCCGGACATCCGCGCCGTCTACTCCATCGGCGGCGGCAACATCGCCACCCTGCGCGCCTTCGAGGACCTCGGCCGCGAGTGCGCGGTGTTCGTGGCGCACGACCTCGACCACGACAACACCCGCCTGCTGCGCGAGCACCGCCTGTCCGCCGTTCTCCACCACGACCTGCGCCAGGACATGCGCGAGGCCTGCCACATCGTCATGCGGGCTCACGGCGCGCTGCCGCCCACGGGGCCTACGCTGCCCTCGGTGATCCAGGTGGTGACGCCGTACAACATGCCACCACAGGCGACGGGGTGAGGAGACGGGCCATGACGAGGACCGAACTCGTGGAGATCGAGGGCGTCCGCCTGCTCGCCACCCTCACGACGGGCGGCGAGATCGGCCTGCTCGCGCTGCACGGCAGCAACGAGGGCGGCACCGCCGAGCTCGCGCGGTCGGTGGCCGAGCGCTGCGGCGCCACCAGCCTGGTCTTCACCCAGCCGGGAGTGCCCGAGCCGGTGCACATCCCCTCCCCGCGCATGGCGGTGGAGCACTGCGCCCTGCTGCGGCTGTTCCTGTCCCGGGTCACCGTCGCGGTCTCGCTGCACGGGCACATGCGACGGGCGGCGCCGCGGTCCATCTTCCTCGGCGGGGCCAACCGCCCGGCCGCCCGGCTGCTCGCCTCCGGACTGAGCGCCCTGCGGCCGGAGTTCGACCCGGTCACCGACCTCGCCGAGATCCCCACCAGCCTGCGCGGCGTGCACGCCAAGAACCCGGTCAACCTGCCCCGCCGCGGCGGCGTCCAGGTCGAACTCCCGCTGTCCGCCCGCACCCGCAGGCCGGGCTGGGACCCGGAGATCCCCGACAACCCGCCGCGCCGCGTGGTCGACGCGCTCGTCACCGGCGTCCGGCTGCTGGCGGCCAAGTCCGTCACGCATCCGGCACGTTGACCCAGGCGCCGCGGGCGGCCGACTCGACCATCGCCTCCAGTACGGCGGCACTGCGCACGGCGTCCGGCAGCGTGGCCCCCTGCGGCTTGCCCTCCGCGATCGAGCGCAGGAAGCGGTGGGCCTCGATCACCTTCAGGTCGTCGTAGCCCATGCCGTTGGCGGCGCCCGGCTGGAACGCGCCGTACTCGCCGGCGCCCGGGCCGACGTACACCGTGCTGACGGGCTGGTCCTGGTAGGCGGGGCCCGTGCCGGACGGGCCGCGGCTGACGCCGAGCTCGTTCATCCGGCGGAAGTCCCAGAAGACGGCGCCCTCGGTGCCGTGCACCTCGAAGCCGTAGTTGTTCTGCTCGCCGACCGAGACCCGGCAGGCCTCCAGCACGCCGCGCGCGCCGGAGGCGAAGCGCAGCAGGCAGTTGACGTAGTCCTCGTTCTCGACCGGGCCCAGCGCGCCGCCGGCGGCGCGGGTGTGGCCGGCGGTGGCGCCGGTGGGGCGGGCCCGCTCGGGGATGAACACGGCGGTGTCGGCGGTCAGCGAGGCGATGTCGCCGAGCAGGAAGCGGGCCAGGTCGGCGCCGTGCGAGGCGAGGTCGCCCAGCACCCCGCTGCCGCCGCGCTTCTTTTCGTAGCGCCAGGTCAGGGCGCCCTCGGGGTGGGCCGCGTAGTCGCTGAAGAGGCGCACGCGGACGTGGGTGACACGGCCGATCTCCCCGGCGGCGATCAGGGCGCGGGCGGTCTCGACGGCGGGTGCGTTGCGGTAGTTGAAGCCGACCGCGCCCTGCACGCCCGCGCGGGCGACCGCGTCGGCCACCGCCTGCGCGTCGGCCGTGGTCAGGCCGACCGGCTTCTCGATCCAGATGTGCTTGCCCGCCTCGGCCATCGCGACGCCGATCTCGCGGTGCAGGAAGTTCGGGGCGGTGATGGAGACGGCCTGCACGCGCGGGTCCCCGGCCACCTCGCGCCAGTCCCGCGTGGTCGAGGCGAACCCGAACTGCGCGGCGGCCTCCTCGGCCCGGCCGGGCACCTCCTCGGCGACCGTCACCAGGCGCGGACGCAGGCCCAGCTGCGGGTAGTGGTGCAGGACGCGGGCGTACGCCTGGGTGTGCACCCGGCCCATCCAGCCGAACCCGATGACGGCGACACCGAGCGAATCCACCATGACGGCCCCTCTTCGGCACTGCTTGGAACGGTCCACAATCTGTCCAGGCCACCCTGAGGGCCCGAATCCGCCCCTGTCAACCCTCGCCGGTTGCGTGCGGAAGCCCGCCCGGCCCTTTGACAAGCCCCCCGCTCCATGGAACGGTCCAGGCCATGAAATCGCCGACCATCCGCGACGTGGCCGAGGCCGCCGGCGTGTCCAAGTCGCTGGTCTCGCTCGTGCTGCGCGGCTCCGGACAGGTCCGGCCGGAGAAGCGGGACGCGGTGCTGCGGGCGGCGCGCGAGCTCGGTTACCGGCCCAACGCCGCGGCGCGCAGTCTCAGTGAGCAGCGCACGCGCACCGTCGGCGTGCTCCTCAACGATTTGCGCAACCCTTGGTTCGTCGACCTGCTCGACGGCCTCAATCCGCTGCTGCACGACAACGGCCTGCGCATGCTGCTGGCCGACGCCCGCCTCAACCGCCACGCCGGCCAGGACCCCGCCGACCCGCTCCTCGATCTGCGGGTGGACGGGCTGGTCGTGGTCGGCACCCTGCCCGACCCGGCCGCCCTGGGCGCGGCCGCCGAGCGTGTCCCGGTCGTCGTGGCGGGGGCGCGCGAACCCGCCCCGGCCGGCGTGGACGTGGTGGCGTGCGACGACGAGCAGGGCGCCCGGCTGGTCACCGAGCACCTCATCGGGCTCGGCCACCGGCGCATCGCGCACATCGCGGGCTACGGCGCCGTCGGCGAGCTGCGCAGGCGCAGCTTCGAGGCGACGATGCGCGCGCACGGCCTCGCGGACGAGGCCGTGGTGGAGCCCAGCGACATGACGGAGGAGGGCGGCTACCGCACCACCGTGCGGCTGCTGAGTCGCCGCGAGCGGCCCTCCGCCCTGTTCGCCGTCAACGACATCGCCTCCGTCGGCGCGCTCTCGGCCGCCGAGGAGCTGGGCCTGCGCGTCCCGCACGACGTGTCCGTCGTCGGCTACGACAACACGAGCATCTCCCGGCTGCGCCACGTCTGGCTCACCACCGTCGACAACGCCGGGCACGAGGTCGGCCGGCGCGCCGCCCGCTGCCTCCTGGACCGCTTCGAGCGGCCCGGGGGAGCGGGCCGGCTGCACCTGGCCGCACCGGCGCTGGAGATCCGCGGCACCACCGCGGCGCCGCCCGCGCGGTAACTCCCGGCAGGGGCTCAGAGGTTGATGGCGTACGCCTTGCGCAGCGTCTCGTGCACCGTCCACGTCGTCCGGTCGCCCTCGCGCAGCACGGCCAGGTCCCCGGGCCCCACCCGCAGCGTCGGGCCGCCCTCGAAGTCGATGGTCGCCGATCCGCTGAGCACGACGAACAGCTCGTCCGCCTCGGTGTCGGTGACGACGCCCGGCGTGATCTGCCAGATCCCGCGGATCTGCCTGCCGTCCGCCGACTCCCAGACGACCTTGCCGGTCACCTCCGGCGTACCGGAGACGATCTGCTCCGGGTCGAGCGGCTCCGGCTCGAGCTCGGCGTCCGGGACGTGCACAACGAAGCTGTGGGTCATGACGCGACCCTAACCAGCGCGCCCGCCGGCCGTGCGTGGACACTGTGTGCGGTATCGGTCCAGGTGGGGGGACACTTCGTCGCGGCGGCCGCGAACTGGCGCACCGCCCGGACCCGGGTGATCGTGGAGGGCATGGCCGACTCCACGGCGGACCCCGGTACGTCCGTCGCCGCCCGCCGGGGCCACGACACCCGCGAGGCCGTCCTCTTCGGCGGCGTCTACGGCTCCGTGCTGGCCTGCTCGATGGTCGCGGCGCTGTCCCAGTACGGCCACACCTCCCGCGCCAGCCGCCGCTACGACGCCCTGTGGCTGCTGGTCACGGCACTGGCCTCCGCCCTCGCCCACGGCTACGCCCACTACATCGCCGAACGCGAACCGCACCGCCGCTGGGACGCCCTGCGCGCCCTCGCCGGCGAATGGCCCCTGATCGCCGCCGTCCTGCCCACCGTGGTGCTGCTGGCGGGCGCCGGATGGGGCTGGTGGCCGCCCAAAGGGGTGGAGTACGCGGCGTTCGTGCTGAACATCGTGCTGCTGTTCACGCTCGGCCTGGTGACCGCCCGCGGCTCGCACCGCACCTGGCCCGTGGCCGTCGGCACCGGCGTGGTGGACGCGCTGCTCGGCGTGATCGTGGTCGTGGCGAACGCGATCATCAAATGATGGCGTCACGGACCGGTCGTCCTGCCATAAGGTCTGCCGCGTGGGGACGGACATGGATGGTGCCATCGAAAGCCGCCGCGCCGACGGACGCTGGCGGATGGAGTTCGATCTGCTGGACTTCAGCCCGCCGCGCGACTACGTCGCCTGGGACTGCCTGTTCGGCGTGCGCGGGACCGGAGACGTGGAGCGCCCGCTCTTCGCCGACCGCGGGCTGCCCGACGACGTGTCGGACCCGGTGCGGGAGGCCGCGTTCGGCGATCACCAGCACAGCCACACGCACCTGAGCTGGGCCGAGGCCGGCGCGGTCGACTGGGACGAGCCGCTGGCCTCCCGGCCCGCCTGGTACTGGACGCACCGCTCGGACCCCGCCGGCGAGCACCTCGTACGGGTGACGCCCACCCTGCGCACGGCCGCCGGCGAGGTCTTCGGCGGCGGCGGCCTGCTGCTCGCCCCGCCGGAGTGGCCGCCCGGCGCCGAGGTCCACCTCGACGGCGCGGTCTACCGGCCCGTGGTCCTCACCGCCCGCATGCTCGCCCCGCCGGACGAGGGATGCTGGGCTGAGGTGTGGGGCGCCATGCGGCACCTCGCGGCCGAGCACGGCGAGGAACACGTACGGCTCACCGTCTGGTTCGGTTGAGCCGCGCACCCGGGAAGGGAGCTGCCATGACCACCGACGCCACCGGCACGACCACCGGGACGACCGGGAGCGGGACGACCGCCTCCGGACCGGTCGCCCCCGAATCGACCGTCACCGACGAGGCCGTCGGCAGCCTGGCCGGCACCGCCGACCCGCGGCTGCGCGACCTGCTCACCGGCCTCGTCCGCCATCTGCACGCCTTCGCGCGCGAGACGCGGCTGACGCAGGAGGAGTGGGAGAAGGCCGTCGCCTTCCTCACCAGGACCGGGCAGACCTGCACGGACACCCGGCAGGAGTTCATCCTCCTGTCCGACGTGCTCGGCCTGTCGATGCTCGTCGAGACGATCAACGGCGACCGTGCCGCCGGCGCCACCGAGTCCACGGTCCTCGGTCCCTTCCACATGACCGAGTCCCCGGCGCGCGAACTGGGCGCGGACATCGACCTGGTGGGCGGCGGCGAGCCCTGCGTGGTCAGCGGACGGGTCCTGTCCCGGGACGGAACTCCCCTGCCGGGCGCGGTGATCGACGTCTGGCAGGCCGACGGCAACGGCTTCTACGACGTCCAGCGCCCGGACGTGCAGCCGCCGGGCAACGGCCGCGGACTGTTCACCGCGGACGCCGAGGGCCGCTTCTGGTTCCGCACCTGCGTGCCGAGCCCGTACCCGATCCCGACGGACGGCCCGGTCGGCGGCCTGCTGCGGGCGACCGGCCGCCACCCCTACCGCCCGGCCCACGTCCACTTCATCGCCTCCGCCGAGGGACACGTGCCGGTCACCACGCACATCTTCGTCGCGGGCACCGACTACCTCGACTCCGACGCCGTGTTCGCCGTCAAGCCGAGCCTCGTCAAGGACTTCGCCAGGACGGACGATCCTTCCCTGGCAGGGGAGTTCGGCGTCGAGAACCCCTTCCGGCACGCCCGCTTCGACCTCGTGCTGGAGCGGTCGTGAAGGACGTCCTGGACTTCTCCTACGAGTCCCGGCCGGTGCGGGTCGTCTTCCGGCCCGGCGCCGCCACCAACGCGACCCCCGGCGAGGCCGCCGCGCTCGGCCTGCGCCGGCTGCTGGTGGTGTGCGGCAGCCGCGGCGCGGCCACCGCACGCGCGGTCGCCGACTCACTCGGGCCCGCCTGCGTGGGCCTGCACGACGGCGCCCGGATGCACGTCCCCGCCGAAGTCGCCGACCGTGGCGTCGAGGTGGCCCGCGCGGCGGGCGCCGACGGCTGCGTGGCGGTCGGCGGCGGCTCCTCGATCGGCCTCGGCAAGGCGATCGCGCTGCGCACCGGCCTGCCGCTGATCGCGGTGCCCTCCACCTACTCCGGCTCCGAGATGACCCCGGTGTGGGGCCTGACCGAACACGGCGCCAAGCGCACCGGCCGCGACCCCGTCGTCCTGCCGCGCAGCGTCGTCTACGACCCCGAACTCACCGTCTCCCTGCCCGCGCCGCTCTCCGCCACCAGCGGCATCAACGCCATCGCCCACGCCGTCGAGGCGCTCTACGCCCCCGACACCTCGCCCCTGGTCGCGCTGATGGCCGAGGAGGGCGTACGGGCCATGGCCGGCGCCCTGCCCGCGGTGGCGAACCGCCCGGACTCGCTGGAGGCCCGGGGCCGCGCCCTGTACGGGGCCTGGCTGTGCGGCTCGTGCCTCGGCGCCACCACCATGGGCCTGCACCACAAGCTGTGCCACGTCCTGGGGGGCACCTTCAACCTGCCGCACTCCGAGACGCACACGGTGGTCCTGCCCTACGCCCTCGCCTTCAACGCCCCCGCGGCCCGGGAGGCGGCCGCCGCGCTGGCCCGCGCCCTGTCCGCCACCGACCCCGCGCACGCCCTGCAGTCCCTGGCCGCGCGGCTGGACGCGCCCCGCTCGCTGGCCGAACTGGGCCTGAAGGAGACGGACTTGGCGGAGGCGGCCGCCGAGACGGTGGGCCAGGCGTACGCCAATCCGCGTCCGGTCACGGCGGAGAACGCGCTCGCGGTGCTGCGGGCGGCGTACGAGGGCGGGCCGCCGGAGTTTCCCGGACTCTGACCCGGCCCGCGGGTCCTGATGGACCTCATCCTGGCCCAGCCATGCCCGCAATACGGCAGACAAAATTGTTGACAATCTTGTTTGGCTAGATTTAGGTTCGACAGGCACTCACTCAGGGAGGGCAAGGATGCCGAAGGAAGCCCGTCCGAGCACCGGGGAGCAGGCCAAGCAGCACGCGCTCGCGCAGCTGCGGCAGGCGATCCTGCACGGCGAGATGGCACCGGCGCAGCGGCTGGTGGAGAACGAACTCGCCGAGCAGTTCGGTGTGACACGGGCCAGCATCCGTGCGGCACTCATCGATCTGGAGGCCCAGGGCCTCGTCGAGCGGATCCGCAACCGCGGCTCGCGGGTACGGGTGGTGACCGTCGAGGAGGCGGTCGCCATCACCGAGTGCCGCATGGTCCTGGAGGGACTGTGCGCGGCGAAGGCGGCCACCCTGGCCAGCGACGAGCAGCTCGCCGAGCTGACCGAGCTGGGCACGGCGATGACCAAGGCCGTGGCCGACGGTGAGCCGGTGACCTACTCCGAGCTCAACCAGGAGCTGCACACCAAGGTCCGGGAGTTCTCCGGCCAGCGCACGGCGGTGGACCTGCTGGAGCGGCTGAACGCCCAACTGGTGCGCCACCGCTTCCAGTTGGCGCTGCGCCCCGGCCGTCCGCAGCACTCCCTGAACGAGCATCTGGCGATGATCGAGGCGATCGGGACCAGGGACCCGCAGGCGGCCGAGACGGCCGTCCGCGCCCACCTCACCAGCGTGATCGAGGCGCTGCGCGACTGACGCACACGCGCCGGACGTGGGGGAGGCGGGCGCCCACCTGTCCAGCAAGGAGAGAGCAGTAATGACTCAGGCCAACGCGCCCGCCGGCCCGCGTTCCACACTCGTGGTCACCGCGCACGCCGGGGACTTCGTGTGGAGAGCGGGCGGCGCCATCGCCCTGGCCGCCTCCCGCGGCGAGAAGGTCATCGTCGCCTGTCTGACCTTCGGCGAGCGCGGCGAGTCCGCCAAGGCGTGGCGCGAGGGCAGGAAGCTGGAGGAGATCAAGGCGATACGCCGGGACGAGGCCGAGCGCGCCGCGGCCACCCTCGGCGCCGAGGTCCGCTTCTTCGACGCCGGCGACTACCCGCTGGTGGCCACCGCCGAGCTGACGGACCGACTGGTCGCCGTCTACCGCGACACCCAGCCCGACGTCGTGCTCACCCACCCCGTCGAGGACCCGTACAACGGCGACCACCCGGCCGCCAACCGCATGGCGATCGAGGCCCGTATCCTCGCGCAGGCCATCGGCTACCCGGGCGCGGGCGACATCATCGGCGCCCCGCCGGTCTTCTACTTCGAGCCGCACCAGCCCGAGATGAGCGGCTTCCGGCCCGAGGTGCTGCTCGACATCACCGACGTCTGGGACACCAAGCGCAAGGCGATGGAGTGCCTGGGCGCCCAGCAGCACCTGTGGGACTACTACACCGACCTCGCGGTACGCCGCGGCGTGCAGCTCAAGCGCAACGCCGGCCCCAACCTGGGGCTCGCCCACAAGACCATGGCCGAGGCGTACATGCGCCCCTACCCGCAGATCGCGAAGGAGCTGGCATGAGCGGCGTCATCGTCACCAACCCCCCGAAGGCCGACGCCAAGGACGTCGAGGCGCTGGCCGGCTACGGCGTGGCCACCGTCAGCGAGGCGATGGGCCGCACCGGCCTGCTCGGCCCGGAGATCCGCCCCATCCAGCAGGGCGTACGCGTCGCCGGCACGGCCGTCACCGTGCTGAGCTGGCCCGGCGACAACCTCATGATCCACGCTGCCGTGGAGCAGTGCGGCGAGGGCGACCTCCTCGTCGTCACCACCACCTCCCCGTCCACCGACGGCATGTTCGGCGAGCTGTTCGCCACCGCGCTGCACCGGCGGGGCGTCAAGGGCCTGATCATCAACGCCGGCATCCGCGACACCCAGGCGCTGCGCGAGATGGGCTTCGCCGCCTGGTCCCGCGCCGTCTCCGCGCAGGGCACCGTCAAGGCCACCGGCGGCTCGGTCAACGTGCCGGTCGCGATCGACGGCCAGGTGATCCGCCCCGGCGACGTGATCCTCGCCGACGACGACGGCGTGGTCGTCGTCCCGCGCGAGCGCGCCCGCGAGACGGTCGAGCGGTCCGAGGCCCGCGAGGCCAAGGAGGCCCGATCCCGCGCCGCCTTCCTGGAGGGCCAACTCGGCCTGGACCGCTACAACTTGCGCGAGAAGCTCAAGGAACTCGGCGTCGAGTACCGCACGTACGAGGAGCATGAGGGGGCACGGTCGTGAGCGAGGAGCTGCCCTGTCTGCTGATGCGCGGCGGCACCTCCAAGGGTGCCTACTTCCTCGCCGCCGACCTGCCCGCCGAACCCGCCCTGCGCGACGAGCTGCTGCTGCGCCTGATGGGCAGCCCGGACGACCGGCAGATCGACGGCCTGGGCGGCGCGCATCCGCTCACCAGCAAGGTGGCCGTCGTCTCCCTCTCGGACGACCCGCGCGCCGACGTCGACTACCTCTTCCTGCAAGTCGCGGTCGACCGGCCGGAGGTGAGTGACCGTCAGAACTGCGGCAACCTCCTCGCGGGCGTAGGGCCGTTCGCCGTCGAACGCGGACTGGTCCCGGTGGCGGGGGAGCGCACCTCCGTCCGCATCCGCATGGTCAACTCCGGCGACTACGCCACCGCGACCTTCCCCACCCCGGGTGGCCGCGTGGACTACACGGGCGACGCCGAGATCTCGGGCGTGCCCGGGACGGCCGCCGCCGTGGTGATCGAGTTCCCGCCGAGCGCGAACCCGCTGCTGCCCACCGGCAACGTCCGCGACGAGATCGGCGGCGTGCCCGTGACCTGCGTGGACAACGGCATGCCCACCGTGCTCATCGAGGCCACGTCGCTGAAGGTCACCGGCTACGAGTCGCCCAAGGACCTGGAGGAGGACCTGGCGCTCGCCGACCTGCTGCGCGGGATCCGCCTGGAGGCCGGCCGGCTGATGGGGCTCGGCGACGTCTCCGACACCACCGTGCCCAAGCTGACGCTGCTCGCCCCGCCGCGCGACGGCGGCGCGGTCACCACGCGCACCTTCATCCCGGTCCGCTGCCACACCTCGATCGGCGTGCTCGGCGCCGCCAGCGTCGCCGCCGGGCTGCGGATCGAGGGCAGCGTGGGCGCGGACCTCGCGCACGTCGACCCGGGCGACGACCGGGTCCGTGTCGAACACCCCACAGGATTCCTGGACATCGAGAGCAGCCTCGCCACCACGGCCGGCGCCCTGCCCTCGGCCCGCCGCACCGCCGTGGTCCGCACCGCCCGGAAGATCTTCGACGGGACCGTCTTCCCGCGGTCCGCCGGGACGGCGCCGATCCCCCCGCACCCCCAAGGAGGTCAACGATGACTCCGCCGCTCGGCGACATCGCCCACGTCGGCCACGCCCAGCTGTTCACCCCCGATCTGGACGCCAGCGTCGCCTTCTTCACCGACTACCTCGGCCTCACGGTCAACGGCCGGGACGGCGGCACGGTCTATCTGCGGACCTTCGACGACTACGAGCACCACAGCCTGGTCCTCACCGCCCGCGAGCAGCCCGGCCTCGGCCGGCTCGCGCTGCGCACCTCCGGCGAGGAGGCGCTGCACCGCCGGGTCAGGGCGGTCGAGGAGGCGGGCGGCAGCGGCACCTGGGTCGAGGACGAACCTGGCCTCGGCAAGCTGTATCTGACCACCGACCCCGACGGCCACGAGCACGCGCTGTACTGGGAGAGCGAGCACTACCAGGCACCCCCGGAGCTGCGCCCGGCGCTCAAGAACCAGCCGCAGGCCAAGCCCAACCGGGGCGTGGGCGTGCGGCGCCTGGACCACATCAACTTCCTGGCCGCCGACGTCCTGGCGAACGCCGAGTTCCAGCAACAGGTCCTGGGAGCCCGGGCCACGGAGCAGATCCGGCTCGACTCCGGCCGGATCGCGGCGCGTTGGCTGACGTACACGAACAAGTCGTACGACGTCGTCTACACGGAGGACTGGACCGGCTCCGAGGGCCGGCTGCACCACATCGCCTTCGCCACCGACACCCGCGAGGACGTCCTGCGCGCCGCCGATCTCGCCATCGACAGCGGCGTGTTCATCGAGACGGGCCCGCACAAGCACGCCATCCAGCAGACGTTCTTCCTGTACGTCTACGAGCCGGGCGGCAACCGCATCGAGCTGTGCAACCCGCTCACCCGCCTCGTCCTGGCGCCCGACTGGCCGCTGATCACCTGGACCGAGGAGGAGCGCAAGAAGGGGCAGGCCTGGGGCCTGAAGACCATCGAGTCGTTCCACACGCACGGGACGCCGCCGGTCGCCTGACAGCGCCCCCGGAGCGCCGTAGGAGCCACCCCCGAAGCCGTCGTGTCCAGGGAGTCCCTGGATTGTCGATGAGATTGTTGACAAAAACGTTGACTCCTCGGGCGTGGCTCCTTAGCGTCTGGCGCACCCCGCACGAGAGGAAGAACGAAGATGTCCCCCCTCGCTCCATCCGCCCGCGGCAGCAGACTGGCCCTCCTGGTCGTCGGCCTGTGCTGGCTGGCCGTGCTCTTCGACGGCCTCGACATGTTCATCTACGGCTCCGTCCTGCCGCACCTGCTGGAGACGAAGACCTTCGGCCTCACCGCCGACCAGGCCGGCGACCTCGGCAGCTACGCCACCTTCGGCATGCTGGTCGGCGCGCTCGCCGCGGGAACGGTCGCGGACCGGATCGGCCGCAAGAAGCTGATGATCGGCTGCGTGACGCTGTTCTCGCTGGCCTCCGGGATCTGCGCGGTATCCGGCAGCGTCGCCGTCTTCGGCCTCGGCCGGACCCTTGCGGGCGTCGGACTGGGCGGTCTGCTGCCCACCGCGATCAGCATGGTCGGCGACTACGCGCCCCGCGGCCGCGGAGCCATCGTCATCGGCCTGCTGATGACCGCGCACCACGCGGGCGGCATCCTCTCCGCGTACGTGGCCAAGTGGCTGGTCGACCCGGTCGGCTGGCGCGCCGCCTTCTGGGTCTGCGTCGTCCCGCTCGTCTTCGCGCCGGTGCTGGTCAAGCTGCTGCCGGAGTCGCTGAGCTTCCTCGTCGCCAAGGGCCGTACCGACGAGGCCCGCGCGCTGGCCGACCGCTACGAGGTCGACCTGCCCGCCGCCGGCGGCCGCAAGACCGCCGCCGACCGCTGGGACGCCCTGGCCGGCCTCTTCCGCGGGGGCGAGTGGATCCAGACCCTGCTCCACTGGCTCGCCTCCTTCGGCGGCCTCCTCCTGGTCTACGGCGTCGCCACCTGGCTGCCCACCCTGATGCGCACCCAGGGCTACGAGCTCGCCAACGCCCTGACCTTCGTCGTCGTCTTCAACCTCGGCGGCATCGTGGGCATGCTGATCGCCGGCCGCGCGGCCGACACATTCGGCGCCCCGCGCATCTCCGCGATCTGGTTCGCGCTCACCGCCGCCGGCGTCTTCCTGCTCAGCGTCCACATGCCGATGGGCGTCACCACGCTGGTCGTCTTCCTCACCGGCGTCTTCCTCAACAGCGCCCAGACGATGATCTACGCGACCGTCTCCATCCGCTCCACCCCGGACAACCGGGCCACCGCCGTCGGCTGGACCTCCGGCATGGGCCGCTTCGGCGCCGTCTTCGGCCCGTGGCTCGGCGGCCAGCTCCTCGCCGCGGGCCACGGCGACTGGGGCTTCACCGCCTTCGCCCTGGCCGGCGTCTCGTCCATGGTCTTCATCGGCGTCGCGGCCCTGCGCACCGCGCGCTCCGGCACCTCGGCCACCAGCGACCAGGAACTGGTCACCGCGCACTGAACAGGGACCGTCCCCGGGTCAGGGGGGACGAGAGGGACGCCGGTCCCCCGCAGCGGATGCGCGGGCCGGCGTCCGGCGTCACGCTCGGAGTATGAGCGAGCGCTGGGACGTCCGGCGTGCGGGCCCCGAGCAGGCACCGCACCGGGTGATGATGATCCCGGGCGGGCTGTGCTCGACCGAGTTCTACGCGGACGTGATGGCCGAACCCGCCCTGGAGGGGCTGGGGTTGGTCGCGGTCACCATGCCCGGCTTCGGCGGGACCACGGCGCCCGAGGACGTGAGCGTGGAGTCCTACACCCGGCTGCTGGCGCGGTTCGCCGCCGATGCGGGCTGCGACGTCGTCGTGGGCCACAGCCTCGGCGCGAACGTGGCCGTCGAGATGGCGGCGACGGGCCTCTTCCAGGGGCCGCTGGTGCTGCTGTCCCCGACCTTCTCCCGCCCGGACGAGGCGAAGTTCCTGGCCGTGATGAACACCCTGGGACGGGTGCCCGTGCTCGGCATCGGGGCCTGGACCGCCATGCTGAAGCTGCTGCCGAAGGCCATGAAACGCGAACTGCCCGCGCACCGCGCCGAGGTGCTGGCCGCGGACATGGCCGCCAACGACCCGGCCGTCTGCCGCCGGATCGTACGGCGCTACTACCAGTATCTGGACCGCCACCCGTCCCTGGTCCCCCGCCTGTGCGAGGCCGCCGTCCCGGCCTGGGTGGTGCGCGGCGACCACGACGAGATCGGGCTGACGGACGGCGAGCGGCGGGGTCTGGAGGCCTGCCCGCACGTCCGCATGGTCACGGTCCGCGACGCCGGGCACGCCGTGCTGGTCGAGCAGCCCGCGCGGGTCGCCGACGTCGTCGTGGACGCGGTCGCGGCGGCGGGCTGGGGGAAAACCCCCAGCTGAGGACGGAGGCCGGCCGCATTCCGGGCGCCCGCCCTGGCGCCTAGCTTCGGTGGCACAGGCGCGGCCACCGGCTCGGTGGTCCGCAGGCAGCCACCAGGAGCAGCGATGATCGAAGCGCGCGGTCTCAGCAAACGCTACGGGCCGGCCCTCGCCGTCGACGGCCTCGGCTTCGACGTCCGGCCGGGCGCCGTCACCGGCTTTCTCGGCCCCAACGGGTCCGGCAAGTCCACCACCCTGCGCCTGATCATGGGCCTGGACCGCCCCGACCGGGGCACCGCCCGCATCGACGGCCGGGCCTACCGCGAGCTACGGTGGCCGCTGCGCGAGGTCGGCGCGCTGCTGGAGGCCCGCACGAGCCATCCCGGCCGCAGCGCGGCGGCCCACCTGACGGCCCTGGCCGCCGCGAACGGCATCCCCCGCACCCGGGTGGACGCCGTCCTGGACACCGTCGGCCTCACCGACGTGGCGCGCAAACGCGCCGGCGGCTTCTCGCTCGGCATGGCCCAACGCCTCGGCATCGGTGCCGCGCTGCTGGGCGACCCGGCCGTCCTGCTCTTCGACGAGCCGGTCAACGGGCTCGACCCGGAGGGCGTGCGCTGGATCCGCACCCTGATGAGGTCCCTCGCCGCCGAGGGCCGCACCGTCCTGCTCTCCAGCCACCTCATCAGCGAAATGGCGCTCACCGCCGACCACTTGATCGTGATCGGGCAGGGCAGGCTGCTCGCCGACACCAGCGTCGCCGAACTGACCGCGGGCGGACGGTCGTTGGAGGAGGCGTTCTTCGCGATCACCGGGAGCGGCGCCGAGTACCGGGGCACCGCCCCCGCCGAGCACCGGAGGCAGCCGTGAGCGTCGTGGAGACCGAACTTCCGCGCGGGCACTACCGGTTCACGCATGCCGCGCGCATGGAGTGGATCAAACTCGCCAGCCTGCGCTCGACGATGTGGGCGCTGCTCGCCACCGTGGCCGGAATGATCGCCATCGGGGTCGTCACGATGGCCAACACCAAGGCGCCGGGCCCGGATCGCGTGGACACCTTCGATCCGGTGAACAACGTGCTGGCCGGGACCGCCCTCGGCCAGGTGATCGTCGGCGTGCTCGGCGTACTCGTGATCACCGGCGAGTACTCCTCCGGCACGATCCGCGCCACGCTGGCCGCGATCCCCGACCGGCCGCTCCTGCTCGCCGCCAAGGCCGGAGTCCTCGGCGGGGTCACGCTCGCGGTCGGCGAGGCCGTCACGTTCGTGACGTTCCTGGCCGGACGGTCCGCGCTGACCGATGCCGTGCCGCGGCCCGCGCTCGGCGACCCGGGCGTGCTGCGTGCGCTCCTGCTGTCCGGCGTCTACCTCGCCCTGGTCGGCCTGATCGGGCTCGGCCTGGGGACCATCGTGCGGCACACGGCGCTCGCCGTCGGGCTCCTGGTCGGGGTCCTCTACGGCGTGCCCGCGGTGCTGGCCGGGCTGACCGGGGTCACGGTCGCGAAGTTCTTCCCGACCATGATCGCGGCGAACTCCCTGGCCGTGTCGAAGCCGGTCTCCGGATGCCTGTCACCGTGGACCGGGTTCGCGATGCTGTGCCTGTACGTCGCGGCCGTCCTCGGCGCGGGGGCACGGCTCCTCGCACGGCGGGACGTGTAGGTGCCACCGCACCGCACGCGCGGACGGGACACTGGGACCATGCACGACACACGTACGGGGGCGGCTCGCCGGTGGGCCGTGCTGCGGGCCCCGCTCACCGCCCGCGCCTGGAGCGAGGCCGCGTACTGCCTGGCCGGCCTTCCGGTGGCGCTCGTCGGGTTCGTCCTCGTCCTCGTGCTGCTCGCGCTCGGCGCCGCCTTCACCGTCTCCCTCGTCGGGGCCGTGCTCGGGCTGCTGCTCGTCGTCACCGCGACCGGGCTCGCGCGCGCCTTCGCCGCGGCGCACCGTCGGCTGGCCGCGCGGCTGCTGGGGGAGCGGGTGCCGGCACCCCCGCGGCTCCGGCCCGCGGGCAAGGCGTTCACCCGGCTCGACGCGCGGCTGCGGGACGCCGCCGGATGGCGCTCCGTGGCGTACGTGCTGGTCAAGCTGCCCGTCGCCGCCGTCCAGTACTACGCCCTGAGCTGGTGGGTCACCGGCCTGCTCAACCTGTCCGCGCCCGTGCGCTGGGCGGCCTTCGGCCAGCGCCCGCACCCCGGCGGGGAGGGCATGGCGACCATCACCCCGGTCCCGGTCGGCGGCGGCGCCCCGCACAGCACGAACTTCGCGGGAACGTTCGTGGCCGCCGCGATCGGCGCCACGACGCTGCTCGCGGCCCCCTGGCTCACCCGCGGCATCGTCGCGGTGGACCGCTGGCTGGTCCGTGCGCTGCTGGGACCGGGTGAACTCGCCCAGCGCGTCAAGAACTTGGAGGAGACCCGCGCCCTGGCCGTCGACGACTCGGCCGCCCTGCTGCGCCGCCTGGAGCGGGACCTGCACGACGGCGCGCAGGTACGGCTCGTCGCCCTGGCCATGAGCCTCGACATGGCCAGGGAGCGGCTGGGCGCGCAGGGCGAACCCGTCGGCGATCCCGAGCGGCTGCGGCGGCTGATCGAGACCGCCCACACCAACGCCACCGAAGCCCTCACCGAACTGCGCGACCTGGCCCGCGGACTCCACCCGCCCGTCCTGGACGAGGGACTGCCCGACGCGCTCGCGAGTCTGGCAGCGCGCAGTGCCGTACCCGTGGAGCTGGCCGTGGACGTCCCCGAGCGGCCCACCCCGGCGATCGAGACCATCGCCTACTTCTGCGCCGCCGAACTCCTCACCAACGTCATCAAGCACAGCGGTGCCCGCCGGGCGGTCCTCCGCGTCACCCAGGAGGACGGCCTGCTGCGCCTGCGGGTGACGGACGACGGCCACGGCGGCGCGACGCTCGGTGCGGGCAGCGGGCTGACGGGCCTCGTGCAGCGGGCCCGCACGGTCGACGGCACCCTGGACGTCAGCAGCCCCGAGGGCGGTCCCACGGCCGTGACGATCTCCCTGCCGCTGCACGCATGACCGACGACCGGGAGGCCGACCGCCGTGAGAGCATGCCCGCCATGCGCGTCGTGATCGCCGAAGATGCCGCGGTGCTACGGGAGTTGCTGGCCCTGATGCTCACCGACCGCGGTCACGAGGTGTGCGCCGCCGTCGGTGACGCCGACGCGCTGAGGGCGGCGGTGGCCGAGCACCGGCCGGACGTCGCCGTCGTGGACATCCGGATGCCGCCCGCCCACACGGACGAGGGGCTGCGCGCCGCGATCGCCGTCCGCGAGGAGTTCCCCGGCACCGGGGTGCTGCTGTTCTCGCAGTACATCGAGACGAAGTACGCGACGAGACTGCTGGCCGCGGGGTCGGCCGGGGTGGGCTATCTGCTCAAGGACCGGGTCGCGAACGTGGCCGAGTTCGCCGACGCCCTGCGGCGCGTGGCAGGCGGCGGCACGGCCCTCGACCCCGAGGTCGTCACCCAGCTCGCAGGCGCCGCCCGCGGCGCCGAGGCCCTCGGAACACTGACGGCACGCGAGAGCGAGGTACTGGCCCTCATGGCCGAGGGCCGCTCCAACGCGGCCATCGCCCAGGCCCTGGTGGTCTCGCCCGGCACGGTGGAAAAGCACGTGGCCGCAGTCTTCACCAAGCTGAACCTCCCCCCTTCGGAGGACGCGAACCGCCGGGTGCTGGCGGTACTGCGGTATCTCGGGGCGTGAGCCGGGGGATCGTGGGGCGGGGTCCGCCAGCGGCCTGTCTGGACATCCGGCAGCGTCAGCCCCCGGCGCGCCCCTCGTCCGGCGGGAGGACGCGAACGGGCCGGGCCGGCGGTGCTGCGGCGCCTGGGGGCGTGAGCCATGGCGACCGCGGAGGGTCGCTCCTCCACCGGGCCGCCTAGCCTCCGGCGCGCACCTCGTCCCGTCGGAGGACGAGAACCGGCCGGGCCGGCGGTGCTGCGGCACCTCGGGGCGTGGGCGAGGGCGTGGGGTACAGACCACCGGCGGCGCCTCAGCCTCCGGGGGCTTGTGCGCCGGCCGCTTCAGCCTCCGATCCGGACCCCGTCCAACGCGATGGCCAGCACCCGGTCCCGTTGGGTGTCGTCGGTGAAGACCGTGCCGGTGATGCCCGCGACCATGCGGATCAGGTCGCCGAAGTCCATGTCCTTGCGGGCCACGCCCGCCTTCTGCGCACGGGCGAACAGCGGGCCGCCCGCCGCGTACATCGACTCGCGGCAGGCGTCGAAGATCTCGGACTCCTCGTCCAGCGCCTCGCGCACCGCCCGCTTGGTCACCATGTAGTCGGTGAACCGCGCGAGCCAGGACGTCAGCGCCTCCCACGGCTCCCGGTCGGCCAACTCCTCGGCGACCCGGACGAGTTCGTTGACCTCGTCCGCGTAGACGCTCTCGAACAGCTCGCGGCGGGAGGGGAAGTTCCGGTACAGGGTGCCGATGCCGACGCCCGCGCGCCGGGCGATGTCCTCCAGGGACGCCTCGGCGCCGTGCTCGGCGAACGCCTCACGCGCGGCCGCCAGCAGGGCGTCGAAGTTGCGCGCGGCGTCCTTCCGGTGCGGGCGCCGGGACGCCACGAGCTCACGGACGGGGTACGGCTGGGCCGACACTGCTGCCTCCCGGGCGGGACGAGGTTGAAACGGAGGTGTGCCTCCGCTACAGTGGAGGGGTACCTCCACTTTACCAGTGCGAGTGCGATCGCCGCGGATCCGTGCGGCCGCACCCGGCACATCCCTACCTTTCCGCGACCGCTCACCGCGGCCGTCGGCGTGCCCCCAGGTGCCCAGCAGGCGCCGCGGGCCCGTACGACCGCGCCCGAGGACCTCGGCCGCACCCCGTTCGTTTCGGAGAGGCACGTCAATGCCCCGCAAGTCCACCCGTCTCACCTTCGCCGTCCTCGCGACCGGCGCCGGTGTGTTCGCCATGCTGCAGTCGCTGATAGCGCCGGCCCTGCCGACGGTCCAGCACGCGCTGCACACCTCCCAGTCCACCGCGACCTGGGTGATGACGGCCTACCTGCTGTCCGCCTCGGTCTTCACCCCGATCCTCGGCCGCGTCGGCGACCTGATCGGCAAGAAGCGCACGCTCGTCGCCGTCCTGTTCGTCGTGCTGCTCGGCTGCCTGGTCGCCGCACTCGCCCCGACCATCGGCGTCCTGATCGTCGCCCGCGTCGTCCAGGGCGTCGGCGGCGCGCTCTTCCCGCTCTCCTTCGGCATCATCCGCGACGAGTTCGACGCCTCGCAGGTCAGCGGCAACATCAGCAACCTGTCCGCGGTGATCGCCGCGGGCGGCGGCGTCGGCATCGTCGCCGCCGGGCCGATCGTCTCCGCGCTCGACTACCGCTGGCTCTTCTGGATCCCCGTCGCCGTCGTCGCGGCCACCGTCCTGATCGCGATGCGCTACGTCCCCGAGTCGCCCACCCGCGCCGAAGGCGGCGTGAGCTGGCTGGGCGCGGGCCTGCTGTCGGCCTGGCTGGTGGCGCTGCTGCTGCCGCTGAGCCAGGCGGGCACCTGGGGCTGGGGCTCGATCAAGGTGATCGGCCTGTTCGCCGCGGCGGCCGTGCTGTTCACCGCGTGGCTGCTGGCCGAGGCCCGCTCCCGCACCCCGCTGATCGACCTGCGCGTCATGCGGCTGCCCGCCGTGTGGACGACCAACACCGTGGCCCTGCTGTTCGGCGCGGGCATGTACGCGCTGTGGTCCTTCCTGCCAGGCTTCGTGCAGACGCCCAGCTCCGCGGGATACGGCTTCGGCGCCAGTGTCACGGCCTCCGGCCTGCTGATGCTGCCCATGCTCGTGACCATGTTCTTCTCCGGCATCCTCAGCGGCCGCCTGGAGCCGGTCGTGGGCGCCAAGAGCCTGCTGACGGCCGGTGCCGCGCTCGGTGCCGTCGCGCTCGGCATGCTCGCCGCCTGGCACGACGAGCAGTGGCAAGTCGCCCTGGTCTCCGGGGTGTTCGGCCTCGGCATCGGACTGGCCTTCGCCTCGATGGCCAACCTGATCGTAGGCAGCGTGCCGGCCTCCCAGACCGGCGCGGCGACCGGCATGAACGCCAACATCCGCACCATCGGCGGCTCCATCGGCGCCGCCGTGACCAGCGTCCTGGTCACCGGCCACCTCCAGCCCTCGGGTCTGCCGTACGCCTCCGGCTACACCCACGGCTTCGCGCTGCTGGCCGTCCTCTGCCTGGGCGCGGCCCTCGCGGCGCTGCTCGTGCCGGTGGCCCGCTCCGGCCGGCTCACCCCCGCGGCGAGCTCCACGGACGCCCCGGCGGCCACGGAGCCGCAGGCCGTGCCCGCCACCCGAGGCTGACGCACGGCGTCGGCCCGGCCCCGCACCCGGGGGCCGGGCCGACGCGAACACCGTTGCCCGTACGGTAAGGTTGACCTGCGCGATCACGCGGTTCACCGCGCGAGACGCACCGGGACGTGGCGCAGCTTGGTAGCGCACTTGACTGGGGGTCAAGGGGTCGCAGGTTCAAATCCTGTCGTCCCGACCAGCTTCGAGGCAGGTCGCAGGCCGCTCTCTCATCCACGAGAGGGCGGCTTTTCCTTGTGCACGGGAACAGCCGTGCCGGCACCGAAGATCTCCCGCACCTCACGAGCCGCGTAGACGACCAGGACGTAACCGGCCGCCGGGTCGGCCCACCACCAGCCGACCGCGGCGTTGAGGACGAGCCCGAGCAGTACCGCGGTGGCCAGCAGACCGTCGACCAGGGTGACCCGGCCCTCGGCGGCCAGCACGGGGTTGCCCAGGGCCGCGCCGGTGCCCGCCTTGCCGTAGGCCAGGGCGAACATCACCAGCGAGGTGCCCGCGGTCCAGGCGATGCCCGTTGGTGAGTGCCGGGGGTGGAAGCCGGCGGCCAGCACCCACGTGGACTGCGCCAGCAGGTAGAGGGCGAGCAGCGCGAAGCCGGCGCCGATCAGGCGCAGCGCGCGGCGCCGGCGGTCCTCGCCGGATCCCGACAGCTCCCAGACGACCACGGTGGAGGCGCCGATCTCGATC
>NZ_JBHVGU010000027.1:0-115422 GCF_042800575.1 Streptomyces sp. NPDC057616 | reverse complement strand
CAGCTCCCGGACGCCAATGTGGGGGGCGCCGCTCTAGGCCAGCGGTTCTGGACAGAACCCGGCGAGGGCGACCGACCTCGCCGAGGCCGCGGCCCGGGCGAGGATCAGGATGCCGACGACGTTCCAGCCGAGGGTGGCGTACTCCAGGGCGAAGCCGCGCCGCAGCAGGGTCTGGCGGGCGGCTTCATCGGTGCCGGTCACCGCACGAGTGTGGCAGGGCCGGGCGGCACGGGGTCAGCGGGTCACCAGCAGGCCGCGGCTGCGCAGCACCCACCGCTCCAGCGGGCTGAAGATCAGCAGGTCGATGGCGATGCCGACGAGCAGGATCAGGAAGATGGCCAGGAAGACCTGGGACATGCTGCTGTTGGTGCGGCCGTTCTCCAGCAACTGGCCGAGCCCGACGCCCAGATCGGGCGAGGAGGCGATGATCTCGGCGGCCATCAGGGACCGCCAGGCGAACGCCCAGCCCTGCTTCAGCCCGGCCAGATAGCCGGGCAGCGCCCCCGGCATGACGATGTGCCAGGCGCCACGCAGCCCGGTCGCGCCGAGCGTCCGCCCGGCGCGCAGGTACAGCGGCGGGATCTGGTCGATGCCCGCGACGAGGCCGTTGGCGATGGAGGGCACCGCGCCGAGCAGGATCACCGCGTACATCATCGAGTCGTCCAGGCCGAGCCAGATCACGGCGGGCGGCACCCAGGCCACCGACGGCAGCGACTGGAGGCCGGACAGGATGGGCCCGATGGCCGCGCGGACGAACGGCACCCGGGCGACCAGCAGACCGAGCGGTGTGCCGATGACGAGCGCCAGCAGGAAGCCCAGCAGCCCGCGCGAGACACTGGTCCAGATGTAGTCGAGCAGCGTGCCCTGCAGCCAGGCCGTGCGCAGTTCGCCCCAGACCTCGGCCGGCGACGCCAGCTTGTAGTCGGGGACGGTCCCGCTCCACACCAGCGACTGCCAGACCACCAGGACCAGGGCGATAGCGGTGAGCGGCGGCAGGACCTTGCGGATCAGGGTCTCGCGCAGCGGCGTCCGGCCGGTCTGCACCGAGTCCAGGGCGTCGAGCCCGGCCTCCAGCCCCGCCAGCCCGCCCGCGGGTCGCGGCGCTCCGGTGGTGGGAGCCTCTTCCTTCGTGACGTCGCCCTCGGCGACGTCGACGCCGGTGTCAGTGCTGGCCATGGCGGCGGATCTCCCCACGCAGTTCTTCGGTGATCTCGAGGGACAGTTCGGCGACCGCGGCGTCCTCGATGCGGCGCGGCTGCGGGATGTCGATCGTCCATTCCCGGGCGATCCGGCCGGGGCGGGAGGAGAGCAGGACGACGCGCTGGGCGAGCCGTACCGCCTCGCGCACGTTGTGCGTCACGAACAGCACGGAGACGCCGGTCTCGGCCCAGATGCGGGTCAGTTCGTCGTGCAGGACGTCGCGGGTGATGGCGTCCAGGGCCGCGAACGGCTCGTCCATCAGCAGCAGCCGGCTGTCCTGGGCGAGCGCGCGGGCGAGCGCGACGCGCTGGCGCATGCCGCCCGACAGCTCGTGCACGCGTTTGCCGTACGCGCCCTGCAGCCGGACCAGTTCGAGCAGCTCCTCGGCCCTGTCCCGCCGATCCGGCTTGGCCACCCCGCGCAGTTTCAGGGCGAGTTCGATGTTCTTGCCCGCGGTCAGCCACGGGAACAGGGCGTGCTCCTGGAACATCAGGGCGGGCCGGCCGTCGGTGCCGATGGTGCCGGCCGACGGCCGGTCCAGGCCCGCCACGAGGTTGAGCAGAGTGGATTTGCCGCAGCCCGAGGCCCCCAGGAGGGTGACGAATTCACCCGGTGCGACGTCGAGCGTGATGTCGTCCAGCACGAGCTGCTGTCCGCCGGGCGTGCCCGGGGCGGGGAAGGACTTCGAGACATGCTCGATACGGGCGGCGTGCGTCACCGCCGTGGTGTCCTCGACCGCCTTGCCGATCGCGGTGGCCATGGTCGTCATCTCCTGGGAACTCGTCCGGTGCGGTGAGTCGTTACTGGGCGCCGAGACCGGCGTCGTCGACCGTGGCCTTGCCCGCGGCCTTGAGGACCTTGTTCAGCGGGGCGAGGTCGTAGATGCCCTTCAGGTCGGTCTTGTCGAGCAGGCCGGCCTTCACCGCGTGCTCCGCCTCGGTGTTGAGGGTCGAGGCCAGCGGGTCGTCGGTGAACTGGACCGACTTCCAGGCCGGGTCGATGACCTCGGCGGGCAGCGCCTTGCCCGACAGCTTCTGCAGCGCCGTGTTGGCGGACGCCTTCGCCTTGTCCGGGTTGGCGTTGATCCACTGGTTGGTCTTCACCGAACCGCGCAGCACGGCCTCGACGACGTCCGGGTGCTCCTTGAGGAACTTCTGCGACACGATGATGTTCGTGATCACGAACTTCTTGTCCGGCCACAGCGTCGACTCGTCGAGCAGCACCTTGCCGCCCTCGGCGACCAGCTTCGACGCGGTCGGCTCCGGCACCCAGGCCCCGTCGATCGAGCCGGACTTGTAGGCGTCCGGGGTGATCTTGTTGTCCGTACGGACGACGGAGACGTCACCCTTGCCGCTCTGCGCGTCGACCTTCCAGCCCTTCTCCGCGATCCAGTTGAGGAACGCGACGTCCTGCGTGTTGCCGAGCTGCGGCGTGGCGATCTTCTTGCCCTTGACGTCGTCCAGGGACTTGATCTTCTTCGGGTTGACGACGAGCTTCACGCCGCCGGACGCCGAACCGCCGATGATCTTCAGGCTCTTGCCGTTCGACTTGGTGTAGCCGTTGATGGCGGGGGAGGGGCCGATCCAGCCGATGTCGATGGAACCGGCGTTGAGCGCCTCGATCTCGGAGGGACCCGCGTTGAAGGTCGACGGCTTGATCTTGGTGCCGCCCAACTCCTTCTGGAACAGGCCCTCCTGGACGCCGACCAGCGCGGTGGCGTGCGTGAGGTTGGGGAAGTAGCCGATCTTCACCTCGTCGGCGGAGAGCTTCTTGGCGCCCGCCGCGACCGCGTTCTGCTTGTCGTCGTCGGTGGACTTCGAGCCGTAGCCGCAGGCGGTGAGCAGAACGGGGAGCGCTGTGATGACAGCGAGGGCGCGCAAGGTCTTGAGCGGTCGTACGGCAGACACGGAGGTGTCCTCTCAGGGAACGGGCGGATCAGGGAGGTGCCGATGGCGAGGGGGGTGAGGGCACGCACAGGTGTCCCGCTCGCCGGCCCGCGGTGGCATCGGTGCTGTCGCGCGGGTCGCGGGAAGCGAGCGGAGGTGCGTGGTGCCGTGGAGCCGGCCTCAGGATGTGCTGCGGGCGGCCGTCAGCAGGGCCGACAGATGGCGCTGGACGTGCGGCCGAAGTCGATGTGGCGGCGCGAGGTCAGGAGGGGAAGCGGCCGCTGTGCGCGCTTGAGCGTTCTCATGGCCCCCCGATCCCTAGTATTCCTACCTGGCTGGTAGGGATCGTGGCAGAAAGTGGCGCCCACCCCAAGGGCGTGTTCATATGGTGGACGCCACTATCTCAAATACTGGGATATGATCGCTTCTCGGACTCTTCTCCCAAGGCTTCGCGGGCTGTTTTCGCAGGTCAGGAGGGCAGGACGAACGGCGGGTGGACGCCGTTGAGAACGTAGTCACCGACGTCGCGGAGCCGGTGGGCGACGGGGGCGTGCAGGGTGTGCGCCCGGGCGTTGCGCCAGAAACCGTCGAATCCCAGCCGGGCGGAGGTGGCACGGGCGCCGACGATGTCGAGGGCGCGGGCGGTGGACTCCTGCGCGGCGCGGGAGGCGGCGGCCTCGGCCATGGCCACCAGGGCGGCCGTCTCGGCGTACGCGTCGTAGGTGATGTCCTCGCCGTGGGCCAGCAGGTCCTGCACGGCGGCCACCGCCTGGTCGGCGAGGGCGGAGGCGGAGCGGGTCAGGACGGTGAGTTCGCCGTAGACGGTCAGCACCTGCGGGTCGTGGGAGGTGCCGGGCGGCCAAGTAGGGTGCTGCCAGGGCGAGTTCGCCGTGCGGCTGTCGTCGCGGACCTCGGCGAGCACGCCCTCGGCCATGCCGAGACAGAGCTGCACGGAGACGAGGCGGCCGACCGGTGAGGCGAGGGCGGACCGGGGCGACAGGATGTCCTCGTCCGTGGACAGCGAGCCGAGCACGTCGCTCGCCTTCACCGGCACGTCGTCGAACTCCACGCTGCCGCCGGCCGCGAGGCGCTGGCCGAAGGTGTCGGTGTCGCCGTCGATCCGTACGCCGCGATGGGCGGGGTCCACCAGGACGGCGAAGGGCTCGCCGGTGTCCTCGCGCACGCCGCGCACGGCGAGGCGGTCGGCTACCAGGGCTCCGGTGGGGTAGCTCTGCCTGCCGTTGAGCACCAGGCCGCGGGAGGTCCGGGCCAGCGGCAGCGGCGGCTCCTGGCGGGCGAAGGAGCCGCCCCAGCACCACTCCGCGGCCGCGGACCGCTCCTCGATCCGTGCGCCGGGCGCGGGTTCGGCGAGGAGCCGGGCACTGTACGACAGGAAGTAGTGGCTGCCGAGGAGTTGACCGATCGCGCCGTCGGCCGCGGCGATCTCCCTAACGACGGCGTAGACCGTGGGCAGGTCCGCGCCGCCGCCCCCCGACTCGGCCGGCGCCAGGAGCGTCAGCAGGCCCGCCTCGCGCAGCCGGGACACCTCGTCGAACGGGACCTTGCCCGCCTGCTCCCTGGCCACGGTGTCCGTGGCCAGGTCGTCGGCCACCTCCCGCGCCACGCGCAGCCAGTGCGCGTGGCCCGGCCCGGGGCTCTCGGACGGCGAGGCGGGGCGGAACGGCGGCGAGGCCAGGCCCATGGAAGTGCTCTCCTCAGTCTCGGCGGCAGGGAGCGGCGTCGGCGCCCTGCTGCTGGTCGGGCACGTACTTGTAGCCCAGGCGGCGTACGGTGACGATCCGGTGCCGGTTGGCCGCGCCCAGCTTGCGGCGCAGGCGGGCGATGTGGACGTCCACGGTGCGGCCGTCGCCGATGTGGTCGTAGCCCCATACCGCGGTCACCAGCTGGTCGCGCGTCTGTACGTGGTGGGGGTGCAGCACGAGATGTGCCAGCAGCCCGAACTCCAGGTAGGTGAGGTCGAGTTCGCGTCCGCCGATCTCGGCGACGTGGCGCGCGGGATCGATGCGTACGAGGTCGTCGTCCCGCGTCGGCCGGGTCGGCGCCGCGGCCGTGGTGACGACCGGCCGGATCTCGGGCCGCGGCCGGTCCTTGGCGAACAGCTCGGCGGGATCGGTGCCCTCGGGGACGAGGACGAGATAGCCGACGAGCGGCGCGGAGGTGCGGCCGCGGGCCTCGTCCAGGACGGCACCGTCGACGACGGCGTCGCCGAGCACGGGGTGGCCCACCAGGCGGAGATGGCGCGTGTCGGGCAGCGGCTGATCGTGCGGGGTGGCCTGGGCCGGAAGTGCTGTGGTCATGGGGGTTGTCCCTCAGAAGTGTGTCGAGCCATCGGGCGCGCTGGGTGAGTCGCCTGATCGCCTGGGAAGGGGGCGGAGAGGCGCCGGCGAAGGGGTGGGCCGGGTGCCTTACGCGAGACAGCAGGCGGCGCTGACGACGTGACCGAAGTCGACATGCCGACGACGAACGAGTCGTTGCTGCGTACGGGACATGTCCCTCATGCTGCGCATCCGCTTCGCGCAGCGTCAAGCTTTCCCTAGTAAATCGATAGGGAAAGTAGGGAAAGTCTCACACTCTGAGAACGAACGGGCGCCGACCCTTCGCCCGCCGTCTCTACTCGCCCCGGTGGACGGCTACTTGGTGAGGTCCGCGACCAGCTGGTCCATCCCGGGCAGGGCGAGCAGCTGCCGCTGGAAGCCGGGAGCGCGCTGCCGGAAGGCCGGGTCGTCGAGGACGCGGCGGCAGGCGTCGGTGAGAGCGGTGGCGGCGTCCTAGGGGCGCACCGTGAGGCCCAGACCGAGGTCGGTCAGCCGATCAGCGTTGACCGGCTGGTCGGCGAAGAGCGGGACCGCGACCATCGGCACACCGGCGGACAGGGATTCGCGGATGCCGTTGGCCCCGGCATGCGTGACGAACAGGTCGCAGGCCGGCAGCAGCAGCCGCTGCTGGACGAAGGAGGCGAGGTGGACGTTGCCGGGCCGCGGCCCGGTCCACGCGCGGGGGTCCTGGTGGGCGCCGAGCGCCACCACGCCCTGGCACGGGAGGGCCCCGAGCGCCTCGACGACGTCCTTCAGGACCGAGTCGCCGCTCAGCATGTGGCCGGTGTTCGACCCCAGGGTCGCCAGCACCAGCGCGAACTCCGGCAGGGGCCGCGCGGCATGTGCCGCGGCCAGCTCGGCGAGCGCGTCGAGACCGTCGTCGATGGTCCGGCCGGGATGTTCGATCAGCCCGTCCGTGAAGAAGACCACGGTGGCCGCAGGGGCAGGAAGCGGGCATGGTCGGGGCGGGGCTGCTCCGGGTCCACGCCGAGCGGCAGACCGGGCTCGGCCAGCAGGTACTGCACGTCGTGCTCCGGGGTGATCAGCAGCGGCGGGACGTGGCCGGCGGTGCTCCAGCTCAGGCGCCAGCCCGGTCCCTCGGTCACGTCGGCCCTGCGGTCAGCCCGTCCGCAGAACGTCGAGTGCCGCCAGCGCCACATGCAGTTCGGTGCGCTGCTCGCCCGACTCCAGGTCGCACTCCAGCAGCCGCTCGACGGTGCGCAGCCGCTGGTAGACCGTCTCGCGGGAGAGGTTGCCGCGGCGGGCCGTGGTGGTCTTGTTGCCGGCCGCGTCGAGGTAGTGGCGCAGGGTGGTCATGAGATCCGTGCCGTGCCGGGTGTCGTGGTCGACCAGGCGGCCGAGCAGGCGCTCGGCGTACTCCTGGATACGGACGTCCTCGCGCAGCGCGAACAGCAGCCGGCGCAGGCCGATGTCGGACAGCTCGTGGAAGGAGCGGCCCTCGGGCGGCCGCGTGCCGGGCGGCACCGCCTCCACCGCGCGCCCGGCCTCGCGGAAGGAGCGCGCGGCGTCGGAGAGGTCCGTCACCTCGGAGCCGACGCCGACCACGGCCTGCGGATCGACGGCGAGCACGGCACGGCTGAGCCGCTCGGCCGTCGGCCGCCACGGCCCCGACCCGGCGCGCAGGCCGAGCAGGACGCCGAGCCGGCCGGGCGCGAGCACGCCGGTCAGCGCCGGAACCCCGGCTGCCCGCAGGTCCTCGGTCACCCGGCTCTCCGCCTCCGCGTCGCCCGCCTCCGTCCGCAGGTCCACCCGTACGGCGACGAACGAGCAGTCCGCGACGGGCAGGCCCAGCGCGGCGAACCGGGCCTGCGCGTCGGCGGCGGAGCTGTGGCGCTGTTCGGCAAGGTCGCGCAGGGCGCCCCGGTGGGCGGTGCGCTCCCAGGGCGTGGCGTGGATGAGACGGGCGATGGTCAGGGCCATCGCCGTCCGCTCCAGGACGGTGACGTCCTCGGGCCCGAAGGCGGCGGAACCCGCGCGGACCGGGAGCATGACGGCGCGCCCCCGGCGCTCGCCCTGGTACTCCACCGGTGCCACCAGCCAGCCCTCGGGACCGCACACCTCGGTGCGCTCGCGGGACGGTACGGCCCTGGAGCGCCGTTCCCAGCCGGCGAGCGCCTCCTGCACCGTGCAGCCGGAGGGCTCGCAGATCAGCGCCTGGTGCGCCAGGTTCTCCAGGACGACGGTCCGGCCGCTCATCTCCGCCGCCGCGCGCACCACCTCCTCGGGGTCCGCGCCGCGCAGGGTGAGCGCGGTGAACGCCTCGTGGATGCGCTGCGTCCGGCGCATCGCGTCCGCCTGGTTGCCCAGCAGCAGCGCGTGGACGACCTGGGTCACGTCCAGGAAGTTGACGTCCGCGGCGAGCGTGACCAGCGGCAGGCCACGGACCCGGCAGGCGTCCACGAGGGCGGGCGGCGGGCGGTGGTAGCGCCGTACGAGCTCGATGACCAGGGCCGCGGCCCCGACGTCGGCGAGCTCGTCGACGTACCGGCGCACGCCGGCCGGCTCTTCGGGCAGGGGCATGCCGGTGGTCAGGACGAGTTCGCCGCCCTTGAGGAAGGACGCCGGGTCCGTCAGCTCGGTGATGTGCACCCAGCGCACCGCCCGGTCGAGGTGGGCCACCCCCGTGACGACCTGCGGCTGCCCGGCGGCGAGGACCGGCAGGGCCAGCGCGTCGGCGACGGTGAGCGGACGGCGCGCCCTGTCGGAGGGCGTTCCGATGGCCGTGGTGGAGGTCGTCCCGGTCGTCGTGGCGGTGGTCTCGCGCTCGGGGGGCTCGTTCTCGCGCATAGGGCCTACCTGCCCGCCCGGACACGGTGACAAGCGGCGCTGACCTGCACACGGGGGAGCGGACCCCCTCCACAGTGACCAGGATCGGCGGGACGGTCCGCGGTGCGGCTGACACAACGTCCGAACACCGCCCTCCGGCTGGACAGTTCAGGCGTTGTCGGCGCCCGCGGCGGCCGGGACGCTCGAAGGAACGGCGTACCCCGTACGGCCCAGGAGGCCACCATGACCGCACTGTCGCCGCACCTCCGCCAGGCCACGCCCGTCGTGGCGGCCCGGGGCGAGGGCGTCCACCTCTACGACGAGGACGGCCGCCGCTACCTCGACTTCACCGCCGGCATCGGCGTCACCAGCACCGGCCACTGCCACCCCCGGGTCGTGGCGGCGGCGCAGGAACAGGTCGGCTCGCTCATCCACGGCCAGTACACGACCGTCATGCACCGGCCCCTGAGGCAGCTCGTCGACAAGCTCGGGGAGGTGCTGCCCGCCGGCCTGGACAGCCTGTTCTTCACCAACTCCGGCAGCGAGGCCGTCGAGGCCGCACTGCGGCTGGCCCGCCAGGCCACCGGCCGCCCGAACGTCCTCGTCTGCCACGGCGGCTTCCACGGCCGTACCGTCGCCGCGGCCTCCATGACCACCTCCGGCATCCGCTTCCGTTCCGGCTTCTCCCCGCTGATGGGCGGCGTGGTCGTCACCCCGTTCCCCACGGCGTTCCGCTACGGCTGGGACGAGGAGACCGCGACCCGTTTCGCCCTGACGGAACTCGACTACACCCTCCAGACCATCTCCTCGCCCGCCGACACCGCCGCCGTCGTCGTCGAGCCGGTCCTCGGCGAGGGCGGCTACGTGCCCGCGAACCGCGCCTTCCTGGAGGGCCTGCGAGAGCGGGCCGACCGGCACGGGTTCCTGCTGATCCTCGACGAGGTGCAGACCGGCGTCGGCCGCACCGGCCGCTTCTGGGGCCACGACCACTTCGGCGTCACCCCGGACGTCCTCGTCACCGCCAAGGGCCTCGCCAGCGGCTTCCCGCTGTCGGGCATCGCCGCCTCCGAGGAGCTGATGAGCAAGGCGTGGCCGGGCTCGCAGGGCGGCACGTACGGCGCCAACGCCGTTGCCTGCGCGGCCGCCTGCGCCACCCTCGACGTCGTCCGCGAGGAGAAGCTCGTGGAGAACGCCGACGCCATGGGCGCACGCCTGCGCGCCGGACTCCAGGACATCGCCGACCGCACGCCCGCCATCGGCGACGTCCGCGGTCTCGGGCTCATGCTGGCCAGCGAGTTCGTCACCGAGGACGGCAGCCCCGACCCGGACACCGCCTCCGGGGTGCAGCGGGCCGCCGTCGACGAGGGCCTGCTCCTGCTGCTGTGCGGGGCCTGGAACCAGGTCGTGCGGATGATCCCCGCGCTGGTCGTCGACGAGAGCGCGGTGGACGAGGGACTCCAGGCGTGGGCGAAGGCGGTGGCGGCCGGCACGGCCGGTTAGGCGGCACGACCCGCTGGACGGCCCGGCCACGGACGCCCGCCCCTGCCCACCGCAGACCCAGCCCAGCCACCGGGAGGCACCCCATGACCGACACACCCACGCAGTTGTTCATCGGCGGCGCCTGGGCCGACGCCGTCGACGGCGCCACCATGGCCGTCGACGACCCCGCCACCGGCGAGATCCTCGCGCACGTCGCCGACGCGGGCCCCAAGGACGCCCGGCTCGCGGAGGACGCGGCCGTCGGCGCCCAGCGGGAGTGGGCCCGTACGGCGCCGCGCGCCCGCAGCGAGATCCTGCGCCGCGCCCACGAGATCATCCTCGACCGCACCGACGAACTCGCGCACCTGATGACCGCCGAGATGGGCAAGCCGCTGGCCGAGGCGCGCGGCGAAGTCGCCTACGCCGCCGAGTTCTTCCGCTGGTTCTCCGAGGAGGCGGTGCGGGTCGACGGCGGCTACGGCACCCTCCCCGACGGCCGCAACCGCATGCTGCTCACCCGCCGTCCGGTGGGCCCCTGCCTGCTCATCACCCCGTGGAACTTCCCCCTCGCCATGGGCACCCGCAAGATCGGTCCCGCCGTCGCGGCGGGCTGCACCATGGTGCTCAAGCCGGCCCCGCAGACGCCCCTGTCCAGCCTGGCGCTCGCCGCGATCCTCCAGGAGGCGGGGCTGCCCGACGGCGTGCTGAACGTCGTCACCACCTCCCGGGCCGGGGAGGTGTGCGAACCGCTCCTGCGCGGCGGGCGCATCCGCAAGCTCTCCTTCACCGGCTCCACCGCGGTGGGCCGGCTGCTGCTCGCCCAGTGCGCCGACAACGTCGTCAGGACCTCCATGGAGCTGGGCGGCAACGCGCCGTTCATCGTCTTCGACGACGCCGACCTCGACGTGGCCGTGGACGGGGCGATGGTCGCCAAGATGCGCAACATGGGGGAGGCCTGCACGGCGGCCAACCGCTTCTTCGTCCACCGTTCCGTGGCCGAGGAGTTCGGGCGGCGGCTGGCCGCGCGGATGGGCGCGCTCGTGGTGGGTCCCGGCACCCGCGACGGCGTCGACGTCGGCCCGCTCATCGACAGGGCCGGCCGGGGCAAGGTCGAGGAGCTCGTGGCGGACGCGGTGGAACGCGGCGCCCGCGTACTCGTCGGCGGCCGTACCCCCGAGGGGCCGGGCTGCTTCTACCCGCCGACCGTGCTCACGGACGTCGCTCCCGGCAGCCGTCTGATGGACACGGAGATCTTCGGGCCCGTGGCCGCGATCCTCACCTTCGACGAGGAGGACGAGGTCGTCGACCGCGCCAACGACACCCCCTGGGGACTGGTCGGCTACCTCTTCACCGAGGGCCTGGACCGGGCCCTGCGCGTCGGCGAACGGCTGGAGGTCGGCATGGTCGGCCTCAACACGGGCCTGGTCTCCAACCCGGCGGCCCCCTTCGGCGGTGTCAAGCAGTCCGGCCTCGGACGCGAGGGCGGCCGGGTCGGCATCGAGGAGTTCCTGGAGTACCAGTACCTGGCGATTCCCGTGCGCTGACCGGGCCGCCGGGTGCGGGACCGGTGTGGCTCCGCCCTAGACGGGTCTGTCCGCGGTGCTCCTCGCCCTCCGGGCGGAGCGCAGGTAGGCGGACCAGCCGCCGGGCGGAGTCTCGCCGACTTCGAGGGCACGCAGCCTGGCGAGGACGGCGGGGTTCTGGACGTCGAGCCAGTCGACGAACTGCCGGAACGACACGAGCCGTACGTCCTTCTTGCCGGCGATCTGTTTGAGGGTCTCTTCGACGGCGTCCATGTAGATGCCGCCGTTCCATTCCTCGAAGTGGTTGCCGATGTACAGGGGCGCGCGGTTCGTCTCGTAGGCGCGCTGGAAGCCGGCCAGGTAGGAGTGCGTGGCCTGGATGCGCCAGGCCGGGTAGTTGTAGGAGGGGGCGCGGGTGGAGTTGCGGGACTGGTTGGCGAGGATGTTGTAGTCCATCGACAGGACCTCGAAGCGGTGGCCGGGGAACGGGATGCTCTGCAGGGGCAGGTCCCATACGCCGTGCTTCTTCGAGGGCCAGCGCTGGACGCCGCCGGGCGAGGAGGCGTCGTAGCGCCAGCCGAGCTCGCGGGCGACCGGCAGCAGGTTCTCCTGGCCGAGCAGGCAGGGGGTGCGGCCGCCGATGAGCTCCTTGTCGTAGTCGAAGGGCAGCGACGGGTGGTCGTGCCAACCGGTGGTGGTGCGCCAGGTCTTGACGAACGTGCGGGCCTGTTCGATCTCGCTGCGCCACTGGGCGGGCGTCCAGTTGGCCACGGAGCCGGAGCCGGAACAGAAGTGGCCGTTGAAGTGGGTGCCGATCTCGTGTCCGTCGGTCCATGCCTGGTGGACGTACCTGAGCGTCTCCTTGAGGTGGGCGTTGGTGAGGTAGCCGATCTCGGAGGCCCCCCGGGGGTTGTTGGGCGGGTCGTAGAGCCGCTTGCGCTCTTCGGGGAGCAGGTAGAGGCCGGAGAGGAAGAACGTTATGGGGGCGTCGTGCCGGCGTGCCAGTTCGAGGAAGCGCGGGAACAGGCCGGTGCCGACCTCGCCGGCGCCGTCCCAGGAGAAGACCACGAACTGCGGTGGCCGTTGGCCCGCCTCGAGAGGCGTGGGCGCCGCGGGCTGTCTGGGCTGCGGACCGGTGTGCGCGGTGGAGCCGTCGCCGATGAGCCGGGGCACGGCCTGCGCGGCGCCACCCGCGGGCCCGTCGGGGAGGCGGCCGGGGTCCGCCGGGGCTCGGCCGTGCTGTGTGCCGTGCCCGCACCCGGCGAGCGTCGCGGCGGCTGCGCCGAGGCCGACGCCCAGGCCGAGGCGTGCCGCCCTTCTGCGGCTGAGGTCACTCATGGGCATCCCAACCCGCGCCGTGCGAGGGCGCGTTGTGCGTCCCCCCATGGACAATCAGAACTATTGCACCATAGAGCAGATAAAATGATTAACGTCCTATTTCTGACGGCGTGGCACGCAAAGGGCTGCTCAAGAGCGTGTGAGGTTCCGGCATGGCCGCCGGGCCGGGTCTGCCCAGGCGCCGTGCCGGCCGCCTCGCCGGATGCGAGGATGAGGGCGCCATGACAGCAGGGTGGTGTTCTCGCACGCTACGGGCCGCGGTGTTCGCGGCCGTCTGCGTGCTGCTCGCCGCCCTGGGGCACGTCCTGATGTCCGGAACCGACGTGCCCGCGTGGGCACTTGGCGCCGGCGCGGCCGTCACGGGCGGTGCGGGCTGGTGCCTGGCGGGCCGCGAACGCGGCCTCCCGCTGATCGTGACGGTCGTGGTCGCCGCCCAGACGGCGCTCCACTCGGCGTTCTCGCTGGCCCAGTCGGCGGCGGGCGGTACGGACTCCATGGACGCCATGCACATGGGCTCCGCGCCGTCCATGGGTTCCATGGGCTCCATGCCCATGGGGCAGATGGCCATGGACGGCATGCACGGGGACGCCACGCACATCGACCTCATGAACACCATGGGTCAACCCGTCGGCGGCACCTCGTCGTTCGGCATGCTCGCCGCCCATCTCCTCGCCGCGCTCCTGTGCGGGCTCTGGCTGGCCCATGGCGAACGCGCCACGTTCCGCATCCTGCGGGCGCTCGCCGCCCGGCTGACCGCGCCGCTGCGGCTGCTGCTCGCGCTGCCCGACACCCCGGACCGTCCGCGCCTCCGCGCCCGCCGGCACCGCTCGGAACGGGCGCCGCGTCTCCTCCTCGTCCACGCGATCACCTCTCGGGGCCCGCCCGCGGGGACCGCTGTCGTCTGAGACAGCCGGTACCCCGAGGCCGCCCGACCGCGCCTCGGGTCACGGTCGTACGCCCGCGCAGGCGCCGTACGGCCGTCTCCCCGTTGCGGACCATCCGAGAAGGACATCAGGTGATCACTCCTGCCCTCCGCCAAACCCGCCGCGGCCACGCCGCACAGGACGAGTCGACGACCGCCTGGGCGCTGGCCGCGCGCGGCGGCGACACCGTCGCCGTGGACCACTTCGTCCGCGCCCTGCACCGGGACGTCCGGCGCTACGTCGCCCACCTGTGCGCCGATCCGCAGGCGGTCGACGACCTGGCGCAGGACACGTTCCTGCGCGCCCTCGGCAGCCTGCACCGCTTCGAGGGCCGTTGCTCGGCCCGCGTCTGGCTGCTGGCCATCGCCCGCCGCGCGGTGACCGACAGCTACCGGTACGCCGCCGCCCGGCCCCGACTGTCCGATGCGGCCGACTGGCAGCTGGCCGTGGAGAAGGCCCAGCCGCGCGGCCTGCCGGGCTTCGACGACGGCGTCGCCCTGCTCGACCTTCTGGCCGCACTGCCCGAGGAACGCCGTCAGGCCTTCGTCCTCACCCAACTCCTGGGCCAGTCCTACGCCGAGGCGGCCGAGGTCGCCAACTGCCCGGTCGGCACGGTCCGTTCGCGCGTGGCACGGGCCCGCGAGACGCTGCTGGCCGCACTGAACGGAGTGACCGGACCCGCGCGCACATGAAACGACGACCGGCCCTCACATGCGGCGGGATGTGAGGGCCGGTCTGCGCGGCCGGCCCACAGGGGCCGGCGGCTCTACCGCCGGGCGGCCCGGCGCCGGCGTGCCACCAGCACCGCGCCCGTGCCGGCGGCGACGGCCGCGGCGGCCGCCCCCGCGAGGGGCAGCGTCGCGCCGGATCCGGTGCTCGCCAAGTCGCCGTCCGCGGCGGGGGAGTTCGGGTCGCCGCCGGTGGAGTCGCCGCCCGAGGAGCCGCTGCCGGAGCCGGCACCCGTGCTCGGGGTGGCGGTGGCGGAGCCCCCGGAGCCGCCCGTCGAGCCGGCACCGCCGGTCGCCGTTCCGGAGCCGCCCGTCGAGCCGCCGCCCGCGACGGCGAGCGTGATGGCGGCCTTGTCGTCGGCGGTGTTCGTGTCGAACGGCCGGGGTTCACCGGCCAGTTCCACCGATCCCTCGGCCCGCGGCACCGCCTTGTCGATCCTCAGCTTGAACGTGTAGATCTCACCACGGCCCTCGTCCTCCCAGGACTCGCTGGTGCCGCACTCGTAGGTGCGGGCGGCCACCTTGTCGCAGAAGCCGTGGCCCTTGGTCACCGTCGTCCCGGCGGGCATCTTGATCCGGACCTTGGTCACCGAGACGGTCCCGTCCCGCAGCACCCAGGCCGGTCCCGCGTTGGTGAACTTCACGGTCAGGTCGACCGTGTCGCCGACGGCGCCCTCGAGCCGGTCGCCCGTCACCTGGAAGTCGGCCGTGTTGTCCGCGGTCACCTTCACGTTGGCGTCGTCCCAGTCGGGGTGGTCGCCGCTGGGGCCGGCCGGGGTGGCGTCGGGCCGCTCCACCAGCTTGACCGCGGGGCCGGTGCCGCGCACGGGCTCGCTCGCGTTGTCGTCGAGGCCGGGCTCGGTGGTCTCCACGACCACGCGCAGCCGGTCGTAGAGCGCGTGGTCGAGGACCTTCAGGGTCAGGGCCTTCTCGGGCGCGTAGACCGTGCCGGGCTCGAGGGTCTGGTCGAACTCGCAGACCGCCTGGGACCGGCTCGGCTCCTCGTCGTAGGAGGGGATCTCGTAGCGCAGGCAGTTGGCGGGCAGTTCGGTGTGGCTCAGCCCGCGGGTGACGGTGTACGTGAGCCAGACCTTGTCCGCCGCCGCGGTGCCGGTGTTGGTGAAGGTGACCGGAACGTCCACGCTGCTGCCCGGCTTCACCCCGTCGATCGGGGCCACCTTGCCCAGTCTCACGGCCGCGGAACCGTCGTCGGCGCCGGCGGGTGCGGCGCCCAGGGCCATGAGGGCGACGGCACCGACCGCGCAGGCGGTCTGGCGGAGCGGACGGCGGCCGGGAGAGCTCTGAAGCATGTGGGGGGTCCTCTGGTGAAGCGTCGATGGCGGACGAACGAACTGCGTGGGAACGCGAGTTCCCTCACAGGAGACATACGGGGGAGCCGGATGGTTGCGCTGTGACGGACGAGTGCGCCGGTGACGTGCGGGGCGTGTTCCACCGGGGTGTCCGCGATGCGGGACGGCTCTCTTGACGTGGCCGCGCGCCGGACCGACACTCCAGTTGGGAATCCTAGTGAATGGGTAGGGAAGTATGAGGCGCCTCGAGCCGGTCACCGTCCGCGTGATCCGTGCGCTCCTTCTCACCTCCCGCCGCCACATCGACCTGCAGCGCGTGTGCAGCTCGATCAGCCCCCAGGGCTGAGTAGCCCGACGTCGCTTCCGCCGCGCGTACGTCCGCGCCCGCTCCCGGGGAGAACCATGTCCGTCACACCGCTGGCCGCCCACATCGACGACCGGTCCGTGCCCGTCTTCCGCGGCCGGATCGGCAGCGACGCCCGCAGCGGCCACTACGCCGTTCCCGGCCGCTACCGCCTGCACCTGTCGACCGCCTGTCCCGACGGTCTGCGCATCGCCGTCACCCACGGCCTGCTCGGCCTCGACGCGGTCTGTCCCGCGACCTTCCTGCCCGCCGTCCCCGACTGCCCCGAGGGCGGCCACTCCGTCCTGCGCCCGCTGTACGAGGCGAGCGCGCACCGCTACACCGGTCCGGCGATCGGGCCGGTCCTCAGCGACGACTGGTCCGGGCGGATCGTGAGCACCCACGCCCCGGACATCATGCGCGACCTCGCCCGGCGCTTCGGCGGCGACCGGCCCTCGCCGTACCCGTGCGGCGCCGAGTCGGAGATCGAGGCCGTGGAGCGGATGTGCGCCGGCGGCATCGAGGACGCCGCCCAGCGCGCCGGAACGGCCGGCGGTGATCAGGACGAGCGCGTCGCGGCCCTCGACACGCTGCTGGAGACGCTGGCCGCGCTGGAACGCTGGCTGGTCGGGCGCACGTACCTGATCCGTGACGAAGTCACCGCCGCCGACGTCGAGTTGTGGGTCGCGCTGGTCCAGCTCGACACCGTGCACCGCCACCATCTCGACGCCTGCGCGGTGCAGCGCATCGCCGACCACCCGGAGCTGTGGGCCTACGCCCGCCGCCTGACCGCCCACCCGGCCTTCGGCCCGCACCTCGACCTCGACGGCATCGAGCGCCGCCACCACGCCCGCTGCCGGGGGCTGGAGGCCGCCGGATCCGCCGTCCAGATCCTGGACTGGGCCAGGCACGCGGGCTGTTAGCCGGTCCACTCGGTGGACCGACATTGACAGACGATCCGGCACATGTCTTAAATTCCGGGCAACCGTCCCGACGGACGGACCCTTTCCAGCAGACGCGAGGCCCGCAGGGCCGGAACAGCGACGGTGACCTCATGGACGCAGCTCCCAGGACGGCCGCGAGCCGCCTTCAGGGCTGCGTACGGCCGTACGCGAACCCGCTCGTCGCCGACCGCGCCGTCGATCTGCTCCGCGTGAACAGCGCACTGTGTACCGCACCGGGCCGCGCCCGCCGCCAGGGCTGACACCTCTCCGCAGTCCTCGCACCTTCTGAGCATCTTCTGACGAACACCGCACGTGCGGTGTGCCGTTGTCCGCCCAGCCCACGGTTCACGCGCATCCGGGTGCGCTGCGTCCTGCCGCAGCGCACGCCCGCCGCGGCCCGGGCTGTCCCACTCCGCCGGAGCCCGCCATGAGCCAGCCCCCAGGCGCCGCCGTGTCCCTCGCCGAGGCACCGCCCGCCGACACCCCGTCAAAACCTCCCGCCGCGCAGCGAGTTCTGCCGCTGAGACGCCCCGGCCGGTGGATCGCCACCGCCGTCGTGCTCGTCCTCGCCGCCCAGTTCGTGCACGGCCTGACGACCAACCCGTTCTACCAGTGGGACCGCTTCGGCTACTGGTTCCTTCGGCCGACCATCCTCGACGGACTGCTCATCACGCTCGAAGTGGCCGCCTACAGCGCGGTGCTGGGCCTGCTGGGCGGCATCCTGCTCGCGCTCGCCCGGCTCTCCGGGAGCCCGGTGCTGCGGGCGGTCAGCTGGACCTACACCTGGGCGCTGCGCTCCATCCCGCTCATCGTGGTCCTGCTCTTCCTCTACAACTTCAGTGCCCTGTACAGGACGTTGAGCGTCGGCGTCCCCTTCGGGCCCGCCTTCTTCTCCTTCGACGAGTCCAGGCTCGCCACCGACATGGTCATCGCGGTCATCGGCCTCAGCCTCAACGAGGCGGCCTACGCCGCCGAGGTCGTCCGCGGCGGCATCCTCTCCGTCGACCAGGGCCAGCACGAGGCGGCCGCGGCGCTCGGCCTGCCGAAGAGCTACCAGTTCCGGCGGATCGTCTTCCCGCAGGCGCTCAGGTCGATCACCCCGAACTACGTCAACCAGCTCATCGGCCTGATCAAGAGCACCTCGCTGGTCTTCTACGTCTCGCTGCTGGACCTGTTCGGCTCCGCTCAGACCATGGGCGCGACCTACCCGGGCGACATCGTGCCGCTGCTGCTGGTCGTCACCGTCTGGTACCTGATCCTGACGAGCGCCGTCTCCGTCGTCCAGTTCTACGTCGAGCGGCACTACGCCCGCGGCGCCACCCGCGCCCTGCCGCCGACGCCGCTGCAGAAGCTCCGCACCGCGCTCACCGACCTGCGAGCCCGCGTCCGCCGGGAGGCCGCCGTATGACCACCGACACGCTCGCGACGCCGGCCGGCGTCGAGGCGGCCACCGTCGAGGTGCACGACGTGCACAAGTGGTACGGCACCCACCGGGTCTTGGACGGCGTCTCCCTGACCGTCCGGCCCGGCGAGGTCACCGTGATCCTCGGCCCGTCCGGCTCCGGCAAGTCCACCCTGCTGCGCGTCATCAACCACCTGGAGAAGCCCGAGATCGGCCATGTCAGCCTCAACGGCGAGCTGATCGGCGTGAAGCGGCAGGGCGGCCGAAGGGAGATGGGGGTCCCCCCGGCCGAAGGCTGGGGGAGGCTCAAGGAGCTGAGCGAGCGGGCGATCCTGGCCCAGCGCGGCCGGATCGGCTTCGTCTTCCAGAACTTCAACCTCTTCCCGCATCTGACCGTCCTGGACAACGTGGCCGCCGCGCCGGTCGCCACCGGCCGGCTCGGCAAGCCCGAGGCCCGGGAACTCGCCCGCGAACTCCTCGGACGCGTCGGCCTCGCCGACCGCACCGGCGCCTACCCGCGCCAGCTGTCCGGCGGCCAGCAGCAGCGCGTCGCCATCGCCCGCGCCCTCGCGCTGCGCCCCGGCGTCATCCTCTTCGACGAACCCACCTCCGCGCTCGACCCCGAACTCGTCGGTGAAGTCCTCGCCGTCATCAAGGACTTGGCGGCCACCGGCACGACCCTCGTCATCGTCACCCACGAGATCGGCTTCGCCCGCGAGATCGCCGACCGGGTCGTCTTCATCGACGCCGGAAGGATCGTCGAGGAGGGCCCGCCCTCGGAGGTCCTCGACAAGCCCCGCCATGAGCGGACCCGGGACTTCCTGAGCAAGGTCCTCTGACCGCGCCGCCCCCCACGGACACCTCCACCCATTCCCCTTTCTCCCAGCGACAAGGAACGGTCATGTCTGTCCACTTCACCCGACGCAGCCTGATACGCGGCCTCACCACGGCGACCGCCGTCGCCACCCTCGCCACCGGGCTCGCCGCCTGCGGTGGGGACAGCGACGCCGCCACCACGACCGGCGCCGCCTCCGGCGGCGTGACCATCGGCCAGGTCTCCAACGGCGCGGCCAGGCCGACCACCCTCAAGGTGTCCGAGGTGAAGTCGATCAGCGCCGAACTGCCGGCCGCCGTCAGAAGGAGCGGCAGACTCACGATCGGCATCGGCGCCCTGCCGTCCGGATTCCCGCCGCTGGCCTACGTGGGCAGCGATCAGAAGACCCTCACCGGCGCCGAGCCCGACTTCGGCCGCCTGGTCGCCGCCGTCCTCGGACTGAAGCCGGAGACGAGGAACTTCACCTGGGAGAACCTCTTCGTCGGCATCGACAGCGGCAAGGTCGACGTCGCCTTCTCGAACGTCACCGACACCGAGGAGCGCAAGAAGAAGTACGAGTTCGCCTCCTACCGCCAGGACAATCTCGCCTTCGTGGTGCCGAAGAAGAGCACCTGGAACTTCGCCGGCGACTACGAGAACCTCGCCGGCAAGACCGTCTCCGTCAGCTCCGGCACCAACCAGGAGAAGCTCCTGCTGGAGTGGAAGGCCAAGCTGGCCAAGGAGGGCAAGAAGCTCACCGTCAAGTACTTCCAGGACAGCAACAGCGTCTACCTCGCCCTGTCCAGCGGCAAGATCGACGCCTACCTCGGCCCCAACCCCGGCATCGCCTACCACAACCGCCAGGTCGCGAACACGCCCAACGCCACCCGCACCGCGGGCACCTACTCCGGCGCCGGCGCCAAGCTCCAGGGCCTGATCGCGGCCACCTCGAAGAAGGACAGCGGGCTGGCCAAGCCGATCGCCGACGCCATCGACCACCTGATCGAGAACGGGCAGTACGCCCAGTGGCTCAAGGCCTACAACCTCTCCAACGAGGCCGTCGCCAAGTCCGAGGTCAATCCGCCCGGCCTGCCGCTCGACAACTCCTGACCCACCACGCCACGTCAGCACCGGAGCCGACACCCCATGTCCTCGCACATCCTGGACAACCCCGCCTGGGCCGCGCTCACCGGCCCCCACGCCCACTTCGCCGAACAGGTGGGCCGAGCCGCCCGGTACCCGGCCGACGTGGCCCCCTTCCACGCCGTCGCGGACACCGCGGACGTCACCGCCTGGGCCGACCTGGCCGCCCTCGTCGGCCCGGGCGGCACCGCGTCCGTGCGCGGTGTCACGCAGCCACCATCCGGCTGGGAGACCGTGCGCACCGGCCACGGCGTGCAGTTGACCGACACCGGCCTGCACGCCGCGTTCGACCCGGAGGCGGTGCGCCTCGGCCCCGACGACGTGCCCGAGATCCTCGACCTGGTCGCCCGCACCCGGCCGGGCCCCTTCCTGCCGCGCACCGTCGAGATGGGCACCTATCTCGGCATCCGCCGCCAGGGGCGGCTCGTCGCCCTGGCCGGTGAACGGCTGCGTCCGCCGGGCTGGACCGAGATCAGCGCGGTGTGCACCGACCCCGGTCACCGCGGCCAGGGCCTGGCGACCCGGCTGGTCCGCGCGGTCGCCGCGGTGATCAAGGAGCGCGGCGAACGCCCCTTCCTGCACGCCAGTGCCACCAACGCGGGCGCCATCCGCCTGTACGAGTCGCTCGGCTTCACCCCGCGCAGCCGTACCGTCTTCGCCCTCGTCCGGTCGCTCGAGGCCGCCGTACTGGAAGAAACGGCGTAGCGATGCCGTTGTCCCTGTCCAAGGCACTCGTACGGAGGTGGGGCACGTGACACGGATTCGCCGTGCCGTCCACCTCCACTCCCGGCCCCACATCGATCTGCAGCGCGTGGCCGGCGCCCTCTGTTGCTCCTGAACCGGTTTCACCGCCGCCGTGCACCCACCTCCGCGGGCCGGCGTGATCTCGTACGGACCTCCAGGAAAGGCACGCTTGTGTCCTCAACTCCCGCTTCCCGCCTGCACCTTGCCGTCGCCCTCGACGGAACCGGCTGGCATCCCGCCTCCTGGCGCGAGCAGGCGGCCCGCCCCCGCGAGCTGTTCACCGCCGGATACTGGGCCGATCTGGTCGCCGAGGCCGAGCGCGGCCTCATCGACTTCGTGACCCTGGAGGACGGCCTCGGCCTCCAGTCCTCCCACTACGGCGAGCTCGACGGCCGCACCGACCAGGTCCGCGGCCGCCTCGACGCCGTCCTGGTCGCCTCCCGGATCGCGCCCCTGACCCGGCACATCGGCCTGGTGCCGACCGTCGTCGCCACCCACACCGAGCCGTTCCACATCTCCAAGGCGATCGCCACCCTCGACTACGTCAGCACCGGCCGCGCCGGCCTGCGGGTGCAGATCAGCGCCCGCCCGCACGAGGCCGGCCACTTCGGCCGCCGCACGTTCCCGCCGATCAGCCTCGACGAACTGCGCACCCCGGCCGGCCAGGAGCGGCTGACCGAACTCTTCGACGAGGCCGCCGACCACGTCGAGGTCGTGCGCCGGCTCTGGGACAGCTGGGAGGACGACGCCGAGATCCGGGACGCCGCCACCGGCCGCTTCATCGACCGCGACAAGCTGCACTACATCGACTTCGAGGGCCGGCACTTCAGCGTCAAGGGCCCCTCCATCACGCCCCGCCCGCCCCAGGGCCAGCCCCTGGTCACCGCGCTCGCCCACCAGACGGTGCCGTACCGGCTCGTCGCCCGGCAGGCCGACGTCGGCTACGTCACCCCGCACGACGGCGCCGAGGCCCGCGCGATCGTCGCCGAGATCGGCGCCGAGCAGGAGGCCGCCGGGCGTGCCGGTGAACTCCTGCACGTCTTCGGCGACTTGGTGGTCTTCCTCGACGACGACCAGGCCGCCGCCGAGGACCGCCGCGCACGCCTCGACGCCCTGGCGGGCGAACCGTACGAGAGCGACGCGCGCATCTTCGCCGGTACGCCCGCCCAACTCGCCGACCTTCTGCAGGAGTTCGCGGGGGAGGGGCTGAGCGGCTTCCGGCTGCGGCCCGCCGTCGCCGGGCACGACCTGCCGGCCATCTCCCGGGGCCTGGTCCCCGAACTCCAGCGCCGCGGCGTCTTCCGCACCGCCTACGAGGCGAGCACCCTGCGCGGCCTGCTCGGCCTCGCCCGCCCCGCCAACCGCTACGCCACCCCCGCCGCCTGAGCCGGAAGGACCGCACCGACATGAGCAAGCCCCAGAAGCAGATCCATCTGGCCGCGCACTTCCCGGGCGTCAACAACACCACCGTGTGGAGCGACCCGGAGGCCGGCAGCCACATCGAGTTCAGCTCCTTCGCACACTTCGCCCGGACCGCCGAACGCGCCAAGTTCGACTTCCTCTTCCTCGCCGAGGGACTCCGGCTGCGCGAACAGGGCGGCCAGATCTACGACTTGGACGTGGTCGGCCGCCCCGACACGTTCACCGTGCTCGCCGCGCTCGCCGCCGTCACCGAGCGTCTCGGCCTGACCGGCACCATCAACTCCACCTTCAACGAGCCCTACGAGGTGGCCCGGCAGTTCGCCAGCCTCGACCACCTCTCCGGCGGCCGCTCCGCCTGGAACGTCGTCACCTCCTGGGACGCCTTCACCGGCGAGAACTTCCGCCGCGGCGGCTTCCTGCCGCAGGAGGAGCGCTACTCCCGCGCCAAGGAGTTCCTGGCCACCACGCACGAGCTCTTCGACTCCTGGCACGGCGACGAGATCGTCGCCGACCAGGCGACGGGTGTCTTCCTGCGGGACGCCAAGGCCGGCTCCTTCGTCCACTCCGGCCAGCACTTCGACATCCAGGGGCAGTTCAACGTCCCGCGCTCGCCGCAGGGCCGCCCGGTCGTCTTCCAGGCGGGGGACTCCGAGGAGGGACGCGAGTTCGCCGCCGCCGGCGCCGACGCCATCTTCAGCCGGTACGCCGCCCTGGAGCCGGGCCGGGCCTTCTACCAGGACGTGAAGAAGCGGCTCGCCAAGTACGGCCGCCGGCATGACCAGTTGCTCATCCTGCCCGCCGCGAGCTTCGTCCTCGGCGACACCGACGAGGAGGCGCGGGAGCTGGCGAAGCACGTGCGCCGGCAGCAGGTCAGCGGCGCCACCGCCATCAAGCACCTGGAGTTCGTCTGGAACCGGGACCTGTCCTCCTACGACCCGGAGGGCCCGCTGCCCGACGTCGACCCGGTGGTCGGCGAGGACCACATCTCCCGCGGCCGGGCCCAGGTGCGGATGTACCGCGACCCGCTGGCCACGGCTCGCGAGTGGCGCGAGCTCGCCGCCGCCCACAACTGGTCCATCCGCGACCTGGTCATCGAGACCGGCAACCGCCAGACCTTCGTCGGTTCCCCCGAGACGGTCGCGCGGACCATCGACGACCATGTGCAGACCGACGCGAGCGACGGCTTCATCCTCGTCCCGCACATCACCCCCGGCGGCCTCGACGCCTTCGCCGACAAGGTCGTGCCGCTGCTGCAGGAACAGGGCGTGTTCCGCACGGAGTACGAGGGCACGACCCTCCGGGACCACCTGGGCCTCGCGCACCCCGACACGGCGGGCGACGAGGTGCGGGCGGCGTCCTGAGGGCTCAGAAGATGCCCTGGCCGGGGACCAGGATCCCGCGCGGGTCGTACGTGCGCTTCGCCGCCGCCAGCCGCGGCCAGGCGGAGCCGAAGTGCGTGCGCCAGTCCGCTCGGGTGAAGGGGACGCTGCCGACCGGGTACTGCGTGCCGCCGACCGCCGCGGCCGCCTCGTAGGCGGAGCGGTTGGCGGCGAGGAGGCGGTCGACGGTGGCGGTGTCCTGCGGTGGCGTGGTGCGCAGGACGGCGAAGAGGTGGGGCACGGGGTCGTCGGGCGCGCGCAGCAGGGGCGTGGTGAGGCGTTCGCGCAGGACCGGGTAGACCAGGACGATGCCGGGGCCGACGTCGGCGGGGGAGAGGGCGTCCAGCAACTCACCCGCGACGGCGGCCACGTGCCTGCCGGGGAGCAGCAGATTGAGCCAGGGGTGGGCGTACGTCCACAGGCCGGCCTGCTTCAACGCCTCGACGGACGGGGCGATGCGGTCGAGGAAGTCGTAGTAGGGGCGGTCGGTGCGCTGGACGCCGGAGGCGTTGTGGCGCAGGCCGCGCAGCAGGACGGCGTCGTCCGGCGGCGGCCCGGCAGGCGGCCCGTACGACGCGGCCTCCAGGGTGGGGACGCGGAAGACGCCGCCGGCGTCCGCGGCGACCTGCCCCTCGACGTACGCGAAGCGTCCCTCCTCGACGAGCAGGCGCTGGTCGTCGAGGAACGTCTCCAGGTCGTCGTACGGCAGGAGGTAGTGCCGTACGGTCTGCGGAGCCCGCACCAGGCGCAGTTCGGCGCCGACGATGACGGCGCACTGGCCGAGACCGGCCAGGACGGCGTGGAAGAGGTCCGGGTGCCGGGTGGGGGAGCAGCGGGTGAGCTCGCCCGCTCCGGTGACGACGTGGAGTGCGGTGACGTTGTCGACCTGGGCGCCGTGCCGGTGGGTCATGCCGCCGAAGCCGCCGGCGGACAGGGTGCCGCCGACGGAGAGTTCGAGGTAGTCGGTGAAGACGGGCGGGGTGAGGCCGTGGGCGAGGGTGGCCCTGGCCACCTCGCTCCAGCGGGCGCCGGCGCCCACCGTGACGGTGGTGCTGTGCGGTCCCATGGGGCCGATGTCCGCGAGCGTCGCCGTCTCGACGACCAGTCCGCCCTCGACCTGCGCCTGGCCCTGGGTGGCGTGCCCCTGGCCGCGCGGCGCGACCGGCAGCCGGTGCGCGCCGCAGAACCGGACCATGGCGACGACGTCCCGGACCGAGCCGGGGCGCAGGACGGCGACGGGGCGGCGGTGCACGATGTGGCCGTAGTCGTCGGAGGCGGCGTCGAGCGACGCGTCGTCCATGACGAGGGTCCCGTCCAGATCGGGAACCTTCGCGAGGCGCCCGCCGGCCCCGGACTCGCCGGCGGCCCAGCTCCGCGCGCCCGGATCGAACCCGATCACCGCCGCACCGGTGCCCGCGACTCCCCGCAGAACGGCACGCCGTGACGGTGTGTGGGACATGCTCACTACCACCTCGCAGGCAGCTCGACCCGATCAACTCGGCCCCATACTAGGCGAGTTGTGTCCCCATGGCTGACCTTGCGCAACCGTGGCCCGGGCGGTGGCGGACATGGGTTGGAGGACGTCCCCCTCCCCCGAAGGTGACGTCCTCCAACCGCTCCCCCGGCGCCGGACTGTGGGCCGGCCGAACCGCGTGGGGGGCGGTCCGTGCTGTCACCAGCACATGACCGCTGTCTCCCCCGGACCCCACGCGGAGTACAGGCGAACGCGGACGTAGTAGCGGCGGCCCTTGACCAGGCGGGCCTTCATCGTGGCGTTGTGCGGCTGCCCGCCGTCGTCGCGGCCCGCGACGTAGCGGGGCTCGTCGTCCCGTTCCTCGAAGAGGACCAGGACGGAGTCGTTCGCACCGAAGGTGCCCACGGTGTACTCGCGGGTCTCCGGCGGGTCGATCACGAAGTCCGCCTGCTCGCCGGGCGCGAGACGCAGCGGCACCGAGCGGAAGGGCTCCAGCGCGGGCAGCCGGGGCGGATCGGCCGGCGGGTACCAGCGCAGCGCGAACTCCTTGTCGGCGGGCGAGAGCGTGCCCGGCGGGTTCAGGCCCGCACGGAACTGCTCCGGCTCCAGGATCAGCCCGCCCGGGAACGCGTACTCCATGATCGACTGCGGGTCCCAGGCCGAGCCGTTGACCTCGGAAGGGTCCAGCTTGCGCAGGACGTTGAAGAACGTCGTGTCCCGGCTCCAGAAGTTCGGCGGGCCCGCCAGATCGGCGTACACGGCCTCGTCGTCCCAGTGGATGCCGGCGAACGGGCTCTGGTGCTCGTGCAGCATGCCCAGTGCGTGGCCGATCTCGTGCAGGGCCGTCCCGCGCTCCCCGGGCGCGGTCAGGTCCCAGCCGAAGTTCATCGTGCGCTCCTGCTGCCCGGCCTGCAGGCAGTCCTTGCCCACGGCCGACCAGGAGCCGTCGCCGAGCTGGAAGCCGATGCGCAGCTCGGCCTCGGAGCGGTCGCCGACCTCGACGAAGGAGATCCCTATGCCGAGGTCCTGCCACTCCCGGAAGCACTCGCGCACCACGTCCCGCTGCTCCTTGGGGCCGACCCACGACACCCGTCGCGACTGCCCGGTCCCCGGGACGGGGATGACCGAGCCATCCTGGTCGCCGTCGAAGAAGTAGTAGTGCAGGACCGTGCCGTTGACCCACATCGCCCGCCCGGCGATGAGCGCACCGAGCCGCTCGGCGGTCAGCCCCGGTGTGAAGGCGGGGGCCGACTGCTGCGCGAGGGAGCAGTAGCGTCCGGTCATGCGGACAGACTGCCGTGAGGACGGCACCGGCGCCTGAGTCGAGGTCTACTCAAGTCACCCTGTATCAGGAATGAGTACTCGCACTCATACTCCCGTGACGACCTTCGAACGCGACGCGAAGACCCTGGAACTGCCCTGGCCGTTCACCGGACGTGAGGACGAGCTCGAGCTGATCCGCCGGTCCCTGACCGCGGGTCACCACGGCATCGTGGTGACCGGCCCGGCCGGCTCCGGCAAGACCCGGCTGGTCACCGAGGCCGTGCGCGGCAGCGACCGCGCCCGCGCGGCCGGCACGCCCGAGACCCGTCACATCCCCTTCGCCGCGTTCGCCCACCTCGTGCCCGAGGCGGTCTCCCTGCACCGGGCGGTCCAGCTCCTGTCCGGCGTACGCCTGCTGGTGGTCGACGACGCGCACCTGCTCGACGACGCCTCCGCCGCCCTCGTGCACCAGCTCGCCGTGCACGGCCGCACCCGGCTGATCGCCGTCGCCGCGGACGGCGCCCCGTGCCCGGGCGCGGTCTCCCGGCTGTGGACCGGCGAGCTGCTCCCGCGCCTCGCCCTGGAGCCGCTGTCCCGCGAGGACACCGAGCAACTGCTGGCCGCGGGCGTCGGCGGCGGCCTGGAGCCGCTCACCCTCAACCGCCTCCACCACCTGTGCCGCGGCGATCTGAGGCTGCTGCGCGACCTGGTGGACGCGGCGCGCGAGCACGGCCTGCTCACCCGCGCCACCGACACGGACGCCTGGTCCTGGCGCGGACCGGTGCCGGTCACGGCGACCGTCCGCGAACGCGCCGCCCGCGTCCTCGTGGACGCCGACCCGCGAGAGCGCGCGGAGCTCGAACGACTCGCCTTCGCCGAACCCCTGCCGCTGCACCTGGCCGACCTCGACCTGCACCTCCTCGAGAACCTCGAGGCCGGCGGCCTGATCCGGCTCGACGACCACGGCACCGTCCGCCTCGCGCACCCGCTGCACGGCCCGGTGCTGCGCGCCGCGGCCGGCCGGCTCAGGGCGGCCCGGCTGTCGCGTACGCCGGCCCAGTGCGAAGCGGCGCTCTCCGCCGAGGCGGCCGCGCTGACCGGGCGGATCGAGCGCGGGGACGTACGACCTGCGGCCACGCCGGTGGGGGAGTGGCTGGCCCAGGAGGGCGCGACGGTACCGGCGGGGTATGCCGCCGTGCGCGCCCGATTCGCGCGGCTTCGGGGGGAGCTGCGTGAAGCGGCGGCCTGGGCGAGGGAGGGGCTGCGGGACACCGTGCACGACGCGTCCTGCCGCACCGAACTCGCCCTGGCCGCCGCGCAGTCGGGGGACGCGGCCGCGGCCGAGGAGACCCTGGCGGGCTGCCCGGACCTGCGGGAGGCGTCCGCCTGGCTGGCCGCGGCCCGCGGGGACGCCGAGGCGGCCGTGGCGGCGATCGGTGACGTCGCCGACGGCATGGTGCGGACGTACGGAGCGGGCGGCGAGTGCACGGACACCGCCTTCGCGCTCTACGACCTGGTGCGCCTCGGGGCCCCGGAGAAGGCGGCCGAACGCCTGCCGGCCGGCGGGGTGTTCGCCCGGCACGCCGAGGCGCTGGCCCGTGCGGACGGGCCGGCCCTGGACCGGGCGGCCGAGGCCCTGGAGGAGCGCGGGTTCCTGCTGTTCGCCGCCGAGGCGCACGCCCAGGCCGTCCGCGCGCACCGCGACCCGCATGCCGCACGCACCTCACGCACGCGTGCCGTCGCGCTGGCCCGCCGCTGCCAGGGCGCCCGCACCCCGGCCCTGTCCGGCCTGGTCCTGGGCGAACTGACCGCGCGCCAGCGTCAGATCGTCACCCTCGCGGCCGCGGGCCTGAGCAACCGCCAGATCGCGGAACGGCTCACGCTGTCCATCCGCACCGTGGGCAACCACCTCTACAGCGCCTACGCCCGCCTCGGCGCGAGTGACCGGGGTGCGCTGCCGTGGCTCGTCGAGCTGCCCGAGGTGCAGCCCGCCTGAGCCGCGCCCATGAACCGGCGGTCTGACCCCCAGTATTCGGGGGAGGGGTCAGGCCGCCGCCTTACGCCCTGCCGCCCTCACGTCTTGATGCCCTTGTGGGACAAGGGCGTTCAGGCCGCGCCGAACGCCGTGAACGCCCAGCCCGTCGCCTGGTGCAGCGCGTCGCCGGGCAGCGCGGCACGCGCGTCGCGCAGCGCCTCCGCCAGCGACAGGCCCGTCTCCAGGCCCTTGTGCAGCGCGAGCATCAACGGCACCACGGCGGCGTCGTTGACCGGCGCGCTGCTGGCCACCACGCCCGCCGTGCCCAGCGGCAACAGGGCGGTGACCAGGCCGAGGAGCTCGTCCGCACCGACCGAGGCGAGCCGGGCGGTGTCGCAGCAGGACAGGATGATCCGGTACGGGCTGCGGTCGAGGCGCTCGAAGTCGTGCACGATCAGCGGGCCGTCGGCCATCCGCAGCGAGGAGAACAGCGGGCTGTCGGCGCGGAACGTGCCGTGCGCGGCGATGTGGGCGAGCGCAGCTCCGTCGAGCTCCTCCAGGACGCGCGTGGCGCGCGCGTCGTCCTCCTCCAGCAGCAGCGGGGTGCCGTAGCGGTCGGCGAGTTCGGACACCTCCGCGCCGCCGGTGGCCAGCCCCGGGCCGCGCACCAGGACCTGGCGGCCGCCGGGCGGCGGCTCGGTCTCGCGGGCGCGCAGCCAGCTGCTCGCCGACGGCGACACGCTCAGCACCCTTTCGCGCAGGCTGGGCAGCAGCGCCCACGGCACGCTGTGCAGCCGGCCCGGCGGGACGACGACGACCGGCCCCGAGCCCAGGTGGGCGGTGGCCGGGCCGAGCAGCAGCTCCTCCAGTCGGCGGCCCATGGCCTCGACCACCGGGAGCCGGCCCTCCGCGCCCGGGTGCGCGAGCCGGCGCAGTCCGGCCTGCACATGCGCGGCCTCGACCTCGGCGTCGGCCAGCAGCCCCGCCTCGAACCGCCGCACCCGCCCCTGCCCGCACAGCAGCACCTGCACGCGCCCGTCGAGCACGGCGAGCTCCACCAGCCGCACCTCGCCGAGCCGTTGCAGCAGCCGGGCGGGTGTGAAGCGGTCCTCGGCGCCGGGCGCGGCACCCCGCAGATGCAGGGTCCGGGAGCGGATCTCCCGCTCCAGGCGCCGCTGTTCGCGCTCCAGGACCGGGATCGGGCGGCCGTCCCTGCGCCCCTCCTCCGCGCGTGCCGCGATCTCGCGGAACGCGGTCAGATCGCCCAGCAGCGCCGGGTCGGCGGGCGGCCTCGTCGGCGGTGCGGTCAGCACGGTGGCCCGCCACCGCTCGCTCCAGGTCAGCAGCCGGCGCGGGCCGCCGGAGTCGAGGCTGGCCTGCTGGGCCAGCGCGGCCAGTTCGGCGCCCTGCTCGGTGGCGCGGGCGCGCAGTTCCGAGGCGCCCAGCGTCATCCGGTGGTCGTCGAGCACGTCGAGCCCGCGCCGGCACGCCTCCAGGACGCCCCGCCCCGAGCCGGCCGCCCGGGCCCGCAGCGCCTGCGCGGCCCAGCCCGTCATCCGAGCCAGCGGCGGTCCGACGTGCCGGGAGCGGGCGGCGACGGCCAGATGCCGCTCCGCGTCCGCCGTCCAGCCCAGGCCGAGCGCGATCCGGCCCGCCAGCAGCGAGGCCTCCGGGGCGGCCGGGGCGCCGAAGGACGCCAGTCGTTCGGCCACCGCCGCCGCGTCCGCGACCAGGCGCCCCGAGCGGCGCCCGGAGGCCACCCGCGACTGCAGCAGCACCAGTTGGGCGTGCGTCTCCCACCAGGGGCGGCGCTGCCCGGAGAACAGCCGCACCGCCAGCGCCGCGCGCGCGATCGCCGTGTGCGGATCGCCCGCGAGCCGGGCCGCGCGGGCCGCGACCAGCAGCAGCTCGGCCTTGCGCGTGGACTGCCCGCCGATGCCGTCCAGCGCCCCGATCGCCGCGTCCGCGACGGTGAGCGCCTCCGGGGCGAGCCCGGCCGCCATCAGCACGTCGCAGCGGCGGATGGAGAGCATGAAGGACGGCGTGCCTAGCTTGGCGTAGCGCTCCTCGGCCTCGTCCATGAGCCGCAGCGCCGCCGGAATGTCGCCCTGGCGGAAGGCGGCCAGGCCCCGGCTCTCCACCACGTCCGCCTTGTCGTGGTCCTGGCCGGTGGTGTCCCACAGCGCCTCGGCCGCGGTGAAGTCGGCGTCCGCCCGGTCCACCGCGCCGAGCGCCAGATGCACGGTCGCCCGCAACGTCAGCGCCCGCGCCGTCCAGATGACGTCGTCTGCCTGCCGCAGCACCGGGATGGCCCGGCGCACGTCCTCCAGCGCCTCGCGGTGCCGGCCCAGCACCCAGGAGGCGTAGGCCCGCCGGAACAGCACCCGCGCGCGGGTGTGACCGCTGCTGACCGCGACGCCCCGCTCCAGTGCCTCCAGACCCTGCCGTGTGCGCCCCGCGTGCACCAGTGCCACCCCGAGCGCGGCCAGTACGTCCGCCTCCCGGTCGGGCGCCTGCGCGCGGGCGGCGAGGTCGCGCGCCTGGCGCAGATGGTGCAGGGCCATTCTCATGTCGCCCCAGTCGCGCTGCCAGATGCCGATGACCTGGTGGGCGACGGAGGCCCGCCAGGGCGACGGATCGGCGTCGAGCACACCCTGCGCCCGGGCCCGGGCCTCGCCCGGGTCGGCGAACACCATCGGCAGCAGTTCGAGCACCGTGTCGCTTGCCCCTGTCACTCCACGGATAGTAGTGGCCCCTGGTAGCGGCCACACCGGTTTGGTGCTGTATCAACCAAAGGCCCCGAGACTCTGATTGACGACCGCCGCCTCACCGGGAGGGCCTGCCATGGCGCCACAGCGATTCCGAGAGCAGTTCGACCAGATCCAGCGCTCGATGCCCGACGTCTCCCTGGCCCTGGGGCCCGACGACGCGGCCGAGTTCATCTACGAGAAGGGTGTGGTCCTCGCCCGTGACGGTGAGGAGGCGCGCCTCGTCGAGGACACCGTTCGCGCGCACTTCACCGAGGCGACCGGCCTGACCGCCGACCGCGTGCAGCGCGTCAGCCCGGAGACCAACCGCTCCGGCATCACCCGCATCCAGGTCGGCGACCCGGGCCACGGGGACCGGCACGGCGACCGGTCGGTCGCGCACGCCCTGCGGGCCATGCGCGAGCACGAGGGGCGCCAGCGGCGCCGCCTGGTCAGCCGCAACCACGTGGTGTCGATCGCCGTCAACTCCTGTCCCGGCGACGAGCCCGTGCCCGCCCCGCTCACCCAGGGCACCAACCCGGTCGCGGCCGAGGGCCGTCACGACGCGGACAGCGCCGTGGGCGTCCTGGTCATCGACAACGGCCTCACCCACGACTACGGCGCGGTGCCGCTCCTCGCCCACGTCCAGGGCGACCTGCACGGCACCGAGACCGACGACCAGGGCAACCTGCTGCAGTACGTCGGCCACGGCACCTTCATCGCCGGCCTGGTCGCGGCCGTCGCGCCCAACACGGACATCACCGTGCGCAGCACCCTCAACGACGCCGGCGCGATCCTGGAGTCCGAGTTCGGCGAGCGGCTGTTCGCCGCGGTCGACGAGCACGGCTGGCCGGACATCATCAGCCTCTCCGCCGGCACCTCCAACGGCCGGGTCGACGGCCTGCTCGGCGTCGAGGGCTTCATGCAGGAACTGCGCGGGCAGCGCACCCTGATGGTCGCCGCGGCCGGCAACAACGCCAGCGCCACACCGTTCTGGCCCGCCGCCTACGCCTCCCTGCCCGACTTCACGGACATCGTCCTGTCGGTCGGCGCGCTGCGCAGCGACGGCGAGTTCGGCGCCTGCTTCTCCAACCACGGTGCCTGGGTGAGCGCCTACGCCCCCGGCGAGCGCCTGACCGGCGCGCTGACCGGCTTCGACGCGCCGGTGCCGTACCTCTACCAGCACTCCACCTACGACGCCTGCCGCTTCGGCTTCACCTACGCCTGCACCTGCCAGTACCCGCGCCACACCGGGGCGCTCAGCGAGGCCGGCACGCCCACCGCGGCCAAGGCCGACCAGGTCATGTTCGAGGGCTACGCGCACTGGAGCGGCACCTCGTTCGCGGCGCCCGTGGCCGCGGGCATGGTGGCCGCCTACATGACGGCCAACAAGGAGGGCGACCCGCGCGCCGCGTGCAGGCAACTGCTCACGGCGAACACCGAGTTCGCGGAAGTGCGCGGGGCGCATGTACCGGCGCTGCGCCCGCCCGGCTGGCGCCCGGGTCCGGTCGTACAGCTCCTTCCCGGAGCATGAGGTCCGGAGCGGCCCCTTCCACGGCGTACGATGTCATGCCGTACTCGAGGGGTGGAACCGTGGACCGAGCAGATGTCGGCGCGCTGGTCCAGTCCGCCGTCGACGGTGACGCGGCGGCCTGGAAGGCGCTCGTGGAAGGGCTGAGCCCACTGGTGTGGTCCGTCGTGCGCTCGCACCGGCTCTCCGAGGCCGACGCGCACGAGGTGTACCAGACGGCCTGGTTCCGATTTGCCCAGCATCTGGGCCGGATCCGGGAGCCGGAGAAGGCCGGGGCATGGCTGGCCAGTACCGCGCGGCACGAGTGTCTGAAGGTGCTCAAGAGCTTAAGGCGACTGACCCCGACGGACGATCCGCAGCTGCTCGACCGGGTCAGTGAGGACCGTACGCCCGAGCAGTCGTTCCTCGACCTGGAGGAGGCGGCCGCGCAGAGCGAGCGGATCCGGCACCTGTGGCAGGAGTTCGAGGAACTGGGCGAACGCTGCAGGCAGTTGCTGCGGGTCCTGATGGCCACGCCGCCGCCCAGCTACCAGGAGGTGTCCGCGGCCCTGGGGATCGCCGTGGGCAGCATCGGACCGCTCCGCCAGCGCTGCCTGCGGCGCCTGCGGGCACGACTCGAGGCACGGGGAGCGGTATGAGCGACATGGACGACGACATGAGTGACATCGGCGGCGAGGACGCCTTCGAGGGCGAGTTCCAGGGCGACGACCTGCACCTCGACCTGCTGGAGGAGGAACTGCGCCGGGCCACGGCCATCCTGGACCCGGTGCCGCCCGACCTGCGCCAGATCGCCGTCGAGGCCTTCGCGTTGCACGACCTCGACGCGCAGATCGCCGAGCTGACCTTCGACTCGGTGGTCGACGCGATCCCGGTGCGGGGAGCGGTGGACGTGCCGCGCATGCTGACGTTCCACGCGGGCGGGGTGACCGTCGACGTGGAGCTGTCCGCGCAGGGCCTGATGGGGCAGGTGCTGCCGCCCCAGACGGCCGGGGTCGAGGTGCTCAGCGGCCCGGTCTCCGGCTCGCCCCTGGAGACCGACGCCATGGGGCGCTTCACCTACGGCGAGCCTCCCGCCGGCCCGTTCGCGCTGCGGCTGCGGACCGGTGAGGGCGTGCTCGTCACCGACTGGCTGACGGCCTGAGGACGCGGGACCCTGCCCTCACCGGGTGCTCACCGGATGCTCACCAGGTGACGGGCAGGGTCCGCGGTCCGCGGATCATGGTCTTGCGGCGCCAGACGACCTCGTCGGCGGGCACCGCGAGCCGCATGGCGGGCAGCCGCTCCAGCAGCGTGTCGACGAGCAGTTCGGTCTGCAGGCGCGCCAGCACGGCACCGGTGCAGTAGTGCGGACCGTTGCCGAACGCCAGATGCGGGTTCGGATCGCGGTCGGGGTCGATCCGGTCCGGGTCGGGGAAGACCTCCGGGTCGCGGTTGGCGGCCAGGTAGGAGACGTAGACGGGCTCGCCCGCGCCGATGCGGTGGCCGTGCAGCTCCACGTCCTCCAGCGCGATACGGGCCAGCCCGACCGAGGAGCGGTGCGGGATGAAGCGCAGCAGCTCGTCGAGGACGGGCCCGCGTGCTTCCGGCTCGCGCATCCGCTCGGCCAGCTCCGGCCGGGAGAGCATCAGGAACAGCATCTGACCGCAGTTGTGGGTGACCGCCTCACCGCCGATCTGCAGCGGACCGGCGAGCCCCACGGCCTCCTCCTCGCTGATCTCGCCCCGCCCCACGGCGGCGCCGAGCAGCGCGTACACATCCTCGTCGGTGCTGGCGGCCCGCGCGCGGACGGTGTCGGTGATCCACCCGTACATGCCCTTCTTGGCGCGGTCCGCGGCCTCGGCCCCGCCCGAGGTGGAGATGATCTGCCGCGTCCAGGCGTGCACCCGCTCTCGGTCGGCCACGGGCACGCCCATCACCTCGCTGACCACGGTGATCGGGAACGGCTCCAGCACCCGCTCCACGAGATCGGCCGGCGGCCCGTCGCGCACGACGTCGTCCACCAGTTCGTCGAGGATCGCCTGCGCCCGCGGCCGCAGCCGCTTCATCGCCCCCACCGTGAACGCGCCCGCGATCGGCCTGCGCAGCCGGTTGTGGTCCGGCTGGTCGGCCCAGGCCAGCGAGCCCGGCCGCGGGGCGAAGTTGGGGGCGAGCCGGGTCACCTGACGGCGGGTGACCTCGGCCCGGCCGAACCGCGGATCGTTCGTGATCAGCTTCACGTCGTCGTACCGGGTCGCCAGCCACGCCCAGCCCTCACCGTGCGGCAACCGGATCCGCGTCAACGGCCCCTCACGCATCAGCCCCGCGAGCACCGGATCGAACTCGGTCCCGTCCAGATCGAGCGCGGGCCACTCCCGCACCGGCGGCACCTGCTCCGTCAACGTGCTGATCTCCTCGCTCATGCCTTCCACCCTGGGGCCGGGGATGGGGGCTGTCGCGCGGGAGTGCTCCAGGCGGAGGTCGGCCCGTCAGGGGCCCGTGACGGCGTCGACGAGCGCGGCCAGCGCCGTGGCCAGGGGGGGCAGGCCGGGGTGGGCGGGGCCGCCCGGTTCGGTCATGTACGTGTCGCGGCGGATCTCCACCATCAGCGCGCTGACCCGGGGGTCCTTGCCGTAGAACTCCAGCGGTACGTAAGCGCCGCCGAAGGGGCTGTCGAGGCCCGTCTCGCCGCACGGCGCGAACGCCTTCCGTGCCGCGTCCCGCAGTCGGGGCGGGGTGTGGAAGGGGTCGGTGCCGAGGCAGACCGGCGGACGGGGGCCCGTGCCGTGGAGTTCGTAGGGGAGCGGGACGGCCGGGTAGGAGTGGACGTCGATGATCACGGCGCGTCCGGTGGCCGCGAGCCGGTCGGCGACCGCGTCGGTCATGGCCTGGGCGTACGGCCGGAAGTAGCGGGCGAGCAGCGGCTCCGGGTCGGTGGCCGCGGAGCGCAGTGCCTCCCGGTGCGTGGTCCGGGTGTAGACCGCGCCCATGCCGACCGACAGCATCTCCTCCCGTTCGTCGGGGAAGCGCTCCGGGTCGACGACCAGCCGGGAGAGCCGGTTGACGAACCTCCAGGGCGCGACCGCCGACAGGGCGCCGGCCGCTTCGGCGATCCCGGCCGTGTGCGCGTCGGTGATGTGGTCGAGCTCCCGCTCCAGCGCCGTGTCGTCCAGCACGATGCCCGCACGCACGTCGGCCGGGATGTCCCGCGCCGAGTGCGGCACATGCAGGATCACGGGGGAGCCGGCGGCGCCGGGCAGGTGGGCGAAGGACGGGGTGGCGCGGGGCACGGGCTGCTCCAGGGGCGGCGCGGTGTCGGGTCCGGGGCGTACGGGACGTGCGGGGCGTCGAGGACCGGGATGTGCGGGGTGTCCCCGGTCAATGATCGCGTGGCGTCATCCGTACGACCGCGACGCCGCCCGCCAGGTCGACGGTGGTGCGGTGCGGCGGCGCCCCGTCCTCCTCGTCGTCCCGCAGGATCAGTGCCGACCGGCGCTCCTCGAGCTCGTTCTGCTTGCCGGGGGAGAAGCTCGCGTGGAGCTGCTCGAAGCCCGTCGCCGAGATCTGCCCCTGGCGCCCGTCGTTGCGCCACGGCAGCAGTCCCGCCTGGCCGGCCCGCAGCAGCAGCTGATCCGCGAAGGCGACGGCGGTCAGCAGGATGACCAGGCCCGGCAGGGTCATGAAGACGGCGAACTCCATGCACCCGAGTATCCCCCTCGGCACGAGGCCGCATTGTCGGACCCCTCGCCTAGTCTCGATCCATGACCGTCCACGAGCTCTCGCGCACCGACGCCCGCCGTATCGCCGTCCGCGCCCAACTCCTGGACGCCGCGCGGCCGGACGGGCTGCTCGGCGTGGTGCGCGGGCTGACCCTGCTGCAGATCGACCCGATCGCCGCCGTCGCGCCGAACGCCGACCTCGTGGCGTGGAGCAGGCTCGGCCCGGCGTACGCGCCGGGCGAGCTGGCCGCGGCGCTGGAGAAGCGGACGCTGGTGGAGCTGCAGGCGATGGTCCGCCCGGCGGAGGACATGGCGCTGTACCGCGCGGAGATGGCCGAGTGGCCGGAGCGGGGGACGCCGTCGTCGTGGCGGGAGTACCACCGGACCTGGGTGGCGGCCAACGACGCCTGCCGCCGGGACATCCTCGCCCGGCTCACCGCCGAGGGCCCGCTGCCCTCCCGTGCGCTGCCGGACACCTGCGCCGAGTCGTGGCGGTCGAGCGGCTGGACCAACAACCGAAACGTCACCAAGCTCCTGGAGCTGATGGTGCAGCGCGGCGAGGTCGCCGTGGCCGGACGCCGGGGCGGCGACCGCCTGTGGGACCTGGCCGACCGGGTCTACCCCGAAACCGCGCCCGTCCCGGTCGAGGAGGCCCTGCGCATCCGCGACGAGCGGCGGCTGAAGGCCCTCGGCATCGCCCGCGCCCGCGGACCGGAGTGCCAGGTCGAGCCGGCCGACGTCGGCGAGGCGGGCGAACCGGCCGTCGTCGAAGGCGTCCGGGGCAAGTGGCGGGTGGACCCTGCACAGTTGGGCCAGCCCTTCGAGGGCCGCACGGCCCTGCTGTCCCCCTTCGACCGCCTCGTGCACGACCGCAAGCGCATGACGGAACTCTTCGCGTACGAGTACCAGCTGGAGATGTACAAACCCGCCGCCAAGCGCCGCTGGGGCTACTTCGCCCTCCCGGTCCTCCACGGTGACCAACTGGTCGGCAAACTCGACGCCACGTCCGACCGCAAGACCGGCGTCCTCCGCGTCAACGCCCTCCACGAGGACGTCCCGTTCACGAAGACGATGACCGCGGAGATCGACCGCGAGATCGAGGATCTGGCGCGGTGGTTGGGGCTGGATCTGGAACGGGAGCGTCAATGACCGCGCCCCGGCCGGGAGTTGGCCCGGCCGGGGCGGCGGTTATGCGGTGCTTCTTGCGTCAGCTCAGGGACGCCAGGGCCTCGTTCCACGTGGCCGACGGGCGCATGACCGCGGCCGCCTTGGCCGGGTCGGGCTGGAAGTAGCCGCCGATGTCGACCGGCTTGCCCTGGACGGCGAGCAGCTCGTCGACGATCTTCTGCTCGTTCGCGGCGAGCGTCTCGGCGAGCGGGGCGAAGGCCTTCGCCAGGTCCGCGTCGTCGGTCTGCTTCGCCAGCTCCTGCGCCCAGTACAGGGACAGGAAGAAGTGGCTGCCGCGGTTGTCGATGCCGCCGACGCGACGGGTCGGGGACTTGTCCTCGTTGAGGAAGGTCGCCGTGGCGCGGTCGAGGGTGTCGGCCAGCACCTTGGCGCGGGCGTTGCCGGTGGCCGTGGCGTACTGCTCGAAGGCCGGGACCAGGGCGAAGAACTCGCCGAGCGAGTCCCAGCGCAGGTAGTTCTCCTTGACCAGCTGCTGGACGTGCTTCGGCGCGGAGCCGCCGGCGCCCGTCTCGAACAGGCCGCCGCCCGCCATCAGCGGGACGACCGACAGCATCTTGGCGCTGGTGCCCAGCTCCAGGATCGGGAAGAGGTCGGTGAGGTAGTCACGCAGCACGTTGCCGGTCACCGAGATGGTGTTCTCGCCGCGGCGGATGCGCTCGACCGACAGCTTGGTGGCGTCGACCGGGGCGAGGACGCGGATGTCCAGGCCCTCGGTGTCGTGCTCCGGCAGGTAGGCGTTGACCTTGGCGATCAGGTTGGCGTCGTGCGCGCGGGTCTCGTCCAGCCAGAACACCGCCGGGTCGCCGGTGGCGCGGGCGCGGGTGACGGCGAGCTTCACCCAGTCCTTGATCGGCGCGTCCTTGGTCTGGCAGGCGCGGAAGATGTCGCCGGGGGCGACCGGCTGCTCGATGACGGCGTTGCCGCCGCCGTCGACCAGGCGGACCGTGCCGGCGGTCTTGATCTCGAAGGTCTTGTCGTGGGAGCCGTACTCCTCGGCCTTCTGCGCCATCAGGCCGACGTTCGGCACCGAGCCCATGGTCGAGGGGTCGTAGGCGCCGTTGGCCCTGCAGTCCTCGATGACGGCCTGGTAGACGCCCGCGTAGGAGGAGTCCGGCAGGACCGCGAGGGTGTCGGCCTCCTGGCCGTCCGGGCCCCACATGTGGCCGGAGGTGCGGATCATGGCCGGCATCGAGGCGTCGACGATCACGTCGGACGGCACGTGCAGGTTGGTGATGCCGCGGTCGGAGTCGACCATCGCCAGCTCGGGACCGTCGGCGATCTCGGCGTCGAAGGAGGCCTTGATCTCGGCGCCCTCCGGCAGGGCCTCCAGGCCCTTGTAGATGCCGCCCAGGCCGTCGTTCGGGGACAGGCCGGCCGCGGCGAGCGTCTCGCCGTACTTCGCGAAGGTCTTCGGGAAGAAGGCGCGCACGACGTGGCCGAAGATGATCGGGTCCGAGACCTTCATCATCGTGGCCTTGAGGTGCACGGAGAACAGGACGCCGTCCTGCCTGGCGCGGGCGACCTGCGCGGCGAGGAACTCGTTCAGCGCGGCGGCGCGCATCACGGAGGCGTCGACGACCTCGCCCTCGAGGACCGGTACGGACTCGCGCAGCACGGTGGTGGTGCCGTCCTCGGCGACCAGCTCGATCCGCAGGGAGCCGGCCTCGGAGATCACCACGGACTTCTCGGTGGAGCGGAAGTCGTTCTGCCCCATGGTCGCGACCTCGGTCTTCGAGTCCGAGGACCAGGCGCCCATGCGGTGCGGGTGGGTCTTGGCGTAGTTCTTGACCGAGGCGGGGGCGCGCCGGTCGGAGTTGCCCTCACGCAGGACCGGGTTCACGGCGGAGCCCTTGACCTTGTCGTAGCGGGCCTGGATCTCCCGCTCCTCGTCGGTCTTCGGGTCGTCCGGGTAGTTCGGCAGCGCGTAGCCCTGGCCCTGCAGCTCGGCGACCGCGGCCTTGAGCTGCGGGATCGACGCCGAGATGTTCGGCAGCTTGATGATGTTGGCCTCGGGCGTCTTGGCCAGCTCGCCCAGTTCGTGCAGGGCGTCCGGGATGCGCTGGTCCTCGGTGAGGTACTCCGGGAAGACCGAGATGATGCGCCCGGCCAGCGAGATGTCCCGCGTGGACACGGCGACACCCGCCTGCGAGGCGTACGCCTGGACCACCGGCAGGAAGGAATACGTCGCCAGGGCCGGGGCCTCGTCAGTGTGCGTATAGAAGATGGTCGAGTCAGTCACCGGGTGCTCCGCTCCACGTCTGCAACATTGCTCGACATCAAGATATCTCGTGATCGAGGCGGGCTCGAAAGGGGTCGGCCACTCGTCCCGCACTCCGGTACCCGATCCGGGCGACTCGAGCGCCCCGCGGCGCGCGCGAGCACCCCGCCCCGCGGCGCGGCCCCGGACGCCACCGGCGCAGCCGCCCAGGCCGCCGGCGCACCGCACAGGCCACCGGTGCAAGCAATGGCGCCGCCCGTGCAACCAAAGGGGCGATTGCCGGGTCCTGGAAGTTGATCGTGCATTTGATCGTCGACGACCGGATCTGACCACCCGGCCGCCCGAGCGAAAGCTGACCATGAGATATCGCACCAGAGTGACGGCCCCCGCGGCCGCCCTGATCGGTACCGCCGCCGTCCTGACCACGGGGAACGCGGCCCACGCTCGTACTTCCACCTCGAAAGCCGCCGGCAAGGACCCCGGCACCCCGGGCCCCGAGACCCTCGGCGACTCCGTCTTCCCCGGCCTCGGCAACGACGGCTACCGGGTCTCGGCCTACCACCTCGACCTCGCCTACGACGCCACGACCCGGCTGGTCGACTCCGCGGCGACGATCTCGCTGACCACGACCCAGGCCCTGAGCCGCTTCTCCCTCGACGCCCTCGGCCTCGACATCCGCACGGTCCGCGTCGACGGACACAAGGCCGCCTTCGAGCAGTCCGGCGAGAAGCTGCGCATCACGCCGAAGACCGCTCTGGCCGCGCAGGAGCGGGTCAGGGTGCGGGTGGAGTACTCCGCCGACCCGCGCCGCACCCTCGCCCACACCGCCTGGGTGCCCACGCCGGACGGCTTCGCGCTGTGCCCGCAGCCGGACTCCGCGCACACCGCCTTCCCGTGCAACGACCACCCCTCGGACAAGGCGGACTTCAGCTTCCGCGTCACCGTCCCGAGCGGGCTGCGCGGCGTCGCGAACGGCGTCCTGACCGGCACCGAGGTCCTGTCCGACGGCCGTACCGCGTACTGCTACCGGTCCCGCTCGCCGATCGCCACCGAACTGGTGCAGATAACCGTCGGCGACTACGTGATCAAGGACCGGCAGGGCCCGAACGGCCTGCCGCTGCGGGACGTCGTGCCCACCGCCCGCGCCGCCGCCCTCGAACCGGCGCTCGCGCTCACCCCGAACCTGGTCCAGTGGCTGGAGGCGCGGCTGGGGGCCTTCCCGTTCGAGACGTACGGCCTGCTGCCGTGCAACTCCGACGACGCCAACGCCTTCGACTTCACCGGCCTGGAGACGCAGACCCTCACCCTGTACAAGCCGAACTTCCTGCTCCAGCCCGAGAAGAGCATCGGCTCGCACATGATGCACGAGCTGGTCCACTCCTGGTTCGGCAACCTCGTCAGCCCGGGCAACTGGGCCGACCTGTGGCTGAACGAGGGCCACGCCGACTTCTACGGACTGCTCTACCGCTACGAGCGCGGCTGGGCCGACTCCCTCGGCCTGACCACCATGGAAGCGCGGATGAAGGACACCTACGCCCGCGGCGACCAGTGGCGCCACGACTCGGGCCCGGTGGCCGGACCGAACGCGGCCAACCTGTTCGACAGCCAGCGCTACCTGGGCGGCGTGCTGGTGCTGTACGCGCTGCGCCAGGCGGTCGGCGAGGACGTCTTCAGCTCCATCGAGCGGACCTTCCTCGACCGGCACCGCAACTCCTCGGCGACGACGCAGGACTACATCGCCGTCGCCTCGGAGGTCTCGGGCCAGGACCAGTCCGGCTTCCTGACGGAGTGGCTGTACGGCACGAAGACGCCGCGGATGCCCGGTCACCCGGACTGGAGGGTCACGCCGGTGAACTCGGCGCTCGCCTCACCGCACAGCCGCCGCGGCGGGCACTACCACGACAACTCGGCGACCCTGTAGGTCGGTCGAGCGCGGACCCAGCGGGTCAGTCGAGCGGCGACCCGGTGGGCCGGTCGAGGCGGGTGGCGCTCGCGTCGCCCGCCTCCTCGTGCGCGTGGCGCTGCTGCGGGATCACCACGGAGCCCTGCTGCAGCGCCACCGTGCGCGCGGGCGCCGGGATGCGGATGCCCTCGTCGCGGTAGCGCCGGTGCAGCGCCTTGATGAACTCGTGCTTGATGCGGAACTGGTCGCTGAACTCGCCCACGCCCAGGATGACCGTGAAGCCGATGCGCGAGTCGCCGAAGGTGTGGAAGCGGATCGCCGGCTCGTGCTCCGGCACCGCGCCGTCGACCTGGGTCATCACCTCGCCGATGACCTCCATCGTCACGCGCTCGACCTGGTCCAGGTCGCTGTCGTAGGCGACGCCCACCTGCACCAGGATCGTCAGCTTCTGCTCGGGACGCATGTAGTTGGTCATGTTCGTCCGGGCGAGCTCGCCGTTGGGGATGACGACGAGGTTGTTGGAGAGCGCGCGGACCGTCGTCTGACGCCAGTTGATGTCCTCGACGTAGCCTTCCTCACCGCTGCTCAGCCGGATGTAGTCGCCGGGCTGCACGGTCTTGGAGGCGAGGATGTGGATGCCCGCGAAGAGGTTGGCGAGCGTGTCCTGCAGAGCGAGCGCGACCGCGAGTCCGCCCACGCCCAGGGCGGTGAGCATCGGCGCTATGGAGATGCCCAGCGTCTGCAGCACCACCAGGAAGCCTATCGCCAGGACCAGCACGCGGGTGATGTTGACGAAGATCGTGGCCGATCCGGCGACGCCGGAGCGGGAGGCGGTGACCGCCCGCACCAGCCCGGCGATCACCCGGGCCGCCGTCACGGTGACCGCGAAGATGAGGACCACCGTCAGCACCTGGTTGACGTGGTTCTGCACGGTTCTGGTCAGCGGCAGCGCCGCGCCCGCGGAGGCGGCCCCGCCGACCACCGCCGCCCACGGCAGCACCGTCCGCAGCGCGTCGACGATCACGTCGTCGCCGCCCCAGCGGGTGCGGTCGGCGTGCTTGCCCAGCCAGCGCATCAGGATGCGCAGCAGGAACGCGGCCAGCAGGCCGGCGGCCACCGCGATTCCTGCGATGACCAGGTCGTCCACGGTGACAGCGCGGTTCACCGGTCACCTCCGGAGGACAGATCTGCGGCGGACGGCGCCGCGGAGTACCGGATGTGAAGTGTCGTCACGTTTCCACCTGCTCGCATTCGAATGTACGGCCGCCCATCCTGCCGTACCCGGCAGCGGGGTTCGGCACAGGACCGCATCGGGTACGACGGATCCATCACATGTCCGTGAACGACCCGTGGCGTCCCGCGCCCGAGGCGAACCGGGCCGCACCCTCCAGGCTCTGGGCCAACACGTCCATGCCGTGCCGGAGTTCGCCGCGCATGGCCGCCGACTCGTCCTGGCCGTCCTGTTCCAGCACCGACGCCCGGTCGCCGCGCAGGCACGCCTGCGGGAAGCGGGCGATCTCGCCGGCCAGGGCCTCCGCCTCGGCGCGTGCCGTGCCGGTGGCGACCACGCGGTTGGCGAGGCCCATGTCGTACGCCTCCTGCGCCGCGACCGGGCGGCCGGTCAGGATCATGTCCATCGCGCGGCTCTGCCCGATCAGGCGGGGCAGGCGGACGGTGCCGCCGTCGATCAGCGGCACGCCCCAGCGGCGGCAGAACACGCCGAAGACCGCGTCCTCCTCGGCCACCCGCAGGTCGCACCACAGGGCGAGCTCCAGACCGCCGGCCACCGCGTGGCCCGCGACCGCGGCGATCACCGGCTTGGACAGCCGCAGCCGCGTGGGGCCCATCGGGCCGTCGCCGTCCTCGGCGACGCGGTTGCCCCGTTCGGTGCCGATCGCCTTGAGGTCGGCGCCCGCGCAGAAGGTGCCGCCCTCACCCCACAGCACCGCCACCCGCGCCTCCTCGTCCGCCTCGAACTTCCGGAAGGCGTCGGCGAGTTCGGTCGCCGTAGGACCGTCCACCGCGTTGCGGGCCCCGGGACGGGAGAGGACGACGGTGGTGACGTGTCCCTGGCGCTCGGTACGGACCGGCATCTCGGATCCCCATTTCCTGTGCGAGGCTGATGTTGTCTCACGAGGGAGTGTTCCTGATGGCGGTCGAGGGTGCGCAGCTGCCGGTCGCCGTCGTGACGGGAGCCAACCGCGGCATCGGGTACGAGGCGGTACGGCAGCTTGCCGAACGCGGCCACCGCGTGGTCCTCGGCTCCCGCGACCTCGCCAAGGGGCGGGCCGCGGCCGCGCGCATCGACCAGGCCGGGGAGCGCGTCACCGCCGTACAGCTCGACGTCGCCGACGAGGCGAGCGTGGCCGCGATGGGGGAGTGGGTCACGCGGGAGTTCGGGCGCACGGACGTCGTCGTCAACAACGCCGCCATCCTCTACGACACCTGGGCCCAGGCTCGCTCCGCCGACCTCGGCGAGGTCCGGCGCGCGTTGGACACCAACCTGTTCGGGGCCTGGCGCGTCACCCAGGCGCTGCTGCCGCTGCTGCGGCGCAGCCCGCATCCGCGGGTGGTCATGGTGAGCAGTGAGGGCGGTTCGCTGGCGTCGATGAGCGGCGGGACGCCCGCCTACAGCGTCTCCAAGGCCGCGCTCAACGCGCTGACCCGACTGCTCGCGGGTGAGCTGGGCGGGCAGCGCATCCTGGTGAACGCGATCTGCCCGGGCTGGGTCGCCACCGACATGGGCGGCCCCGGCGGCCGGCCCGTCGAGGAGGGCGCCGCCGGCATCGTCTGGGCGGCCACACTGCCCGACGACGGCCCGAGCGGCGGCTTCTTCCGAGACGGCGCCCCCGTGCCGTGGTGACGCCTGCCCGCTTCGGACGACCGATTGCTGACGTGCCGCCGACCCGGACGACCGGCAGTCGCACCGACGCGTCGGCGTCCGTGTCACCCGGCGCCGGCGGCACGATGAGCCCCGTGCCGTGGTGGTGACGTGCGCCCGGTCCGGTCGACTGACGGATGACGCCCTGCCGGTTCAGACGACGGTCAGCCGCGCCGGCGGGGACGGTGCCCGCCGGCCCTGGTGAAGCCCCGTCGCCTCAGACGACCTTCAGCCGCACCGGCGCGCCCAGCGGGTCCGCCCGGGGGCAGGCTGGGCGGGGCTTCTCCGGGGACGATCGGCCCGCGTGCCCGAATGACGCCCGCCCAGTTCAGATGGCCGATCGATGACGCCCCGTCGCCTCAGATGACCTTCAACCTCACCAGCGCACCCAACGTCAGCGCCCCCGGCACCAAGGGCAGCCAGACCGTGATGATGCGGTAGGCGAGGACGACGGCCGTGGCGACGGCTGCCGGGGCGCCCGCCGCCACCAGGGCCACGATCAGCGCCGCCTCCACCGAGCCGATCCCGCCCGGCGTCGGCACCACCGCGACGGCGACCGTGGCCGCCAGATACGCCACGGCCATGTGCACGGGCGGCACCGGCAGCCCCAGCGACAGGCCGACCAGGACCAGCCCCGCCGCCTGGAGCGCGGGGAAGGCGAGCGAGCCGCCCCACAGGGCCAGCGCCCGGGAGGGGCGGGTGTGCACCGAGCGCAGCTCGCCCAGCGCCGTACGCAGGAAGGACAGCGCGGCCGCCCGCAGCCGTCGTACGAGAAGCAGGAGCGCGGCGGCCCCGAGCGCGACCGCCGCGGCCGTGAGCAGCAGCGGGCCCATCGAGCCCTGAGGCAGCAGGCTGCCGAAGCGCAGCGCGCCGGGGAAGGCGAGCAGCAGCGTGATCAGCAGCGCCACCCGGGTGACCGACTCCGCCAGCAGATACAGCGCCAGGGCGGCCGAGGAGCGGGCGAGCGGGATGCCGCACACCGTCATGAAGCGCAGGTTCACCGCGCCCGCGCCGAGCCCGGTCGGCAGCAGGTGGTTGGCCGAGCCGGCCGCGAACTGCGTGGCCAGCAACCGCCGCCGGGGCAGCCGGTCGACGACCGCGCCCTGCCGGGTGAACGCGGCCGCCACCCAGGTCAGACAGGTCGCACCGGCAGCCGCCAGCAGCCACGGCCACTCCGCCGCCCGCAGATGACCGAAGCCCTCCGCGAGGACCGACCGGTGCTGCACGGCGACGACGGCGACCAGCAGGAGCGGAACCAGGCACAGGACCTGGCGGACCGGGACGCGACGGGGGAGTCGTCCCGGAGGAGGGCCTTGGGGGAGTTGAACCGCGGTCACATCCGGAGAGGTTCTCCGCACCGCGCCAACTGCGGGTTGCGGGATCGCGGACAGCGTCTTACGGACGGGCAGCGGGTGGGGAGGCAGGGGCATGGAGTCCTTCGTGCGGGGGGACGGAGCGGCGGGAGTGTTGACCTCAACAACGCTCGAGGTTCTACGTTTTCTCCCATGAGCATGGAGACCACAGCGTGGACACAGCTGCACAGTGTCATGACCGCCCAGCAGGAACGGCGTCCCGTGGCGCGCGCCACGCTGCGCCGTATCGCCGCCTTCGCCCGTCCGCACCGCGCCCGTATGGCGCAGTTCGTGCTGCTCGGGGTGGTGACGGCACTGCTCGCCGTCGCGACGCCCGTCCTGGCCGGCCGCGTCGTGAACGCGATCGTGTCGGGCGACGACGAGGGCAAGGTCGTACGCCTGGCCCTGCTCATCGCGGTGATCGCGGTCGCCGAGGCGGCCCTGGGCATTCTCGGCCGCAGGCTCTCGTCGACGCTCGGCGAGGGGCTCATCCTCGATCTGCGGACGGCGGTGTTCGATCATGTGCAGCGGATGCCGGTCGCGTTCTTCACACGCACACGTACGGGCGCACTGGTCTCCCGACTCAACAACGACGTCATCGGCGCACAGCGCGCCTTCAGCAACACCCTGTCCGGCGTGGTGACCAACCTGGTCACGCTGGTGCTGACGCTCGTCGTGATGCTCACCCTGTCCTGGCAGATCACCCTGCTCGCCCTGGTGCTGCTCCCGGTCTTCGTGGTGCCCGCCCGGCGCATGGGCAGCCGGATGGCCCGCATGCAGCGGGAGGCGGCCGAGCTGAACGCGGCCATGGGCACCCGTATGACCGAGCGGTTCTCCGCGCCCGGAGCCACCCTGGTCAAGCTCTTCGGACGCCCCGACGAGGAGTCCGTCGAGTTCTCCGCGCGCGCCCGCCGGGTCGCCGAGATCGGTGTGCGGACCGCGACCGCCCAGTCGGTGTTCATCACCGCCCTGACCCTGGTCTCCTCGCTGGCCCTCGCCCTCGTCTACGGCCTCGGCGGCTGGTTCGCCCTGCGCGGCAGCCTGCAGCCGGGCGCCGTCGTCTCACTCGCGCTGCTGCTGACCCGCATGTACGCACCGCTCACCGCGCTCGCCGGCGCACGCGTCGAGGTGATGAGCGCCCTGGTCAGCTTCGAGCGCGTCTTCGAGGTGCTCGACCTCAAGCCGCTGATCGAGGAGAAGCCGGACGCGCGGGCCGTGCCCGACGGTCCGGTCTCCGTCGAGTTCGACGCCGTCCGCTTCGGCTACCCGTCCGCCGACAAGGTCTCCCTCGCCTCCCTGGAGGAGGTCGCCTCGCTCGACACCCGCGGCGGCGCCGAGGTCCTGCACGGCATCTCCTTCCGCGCCGAACCGGGCCAGACCGTCGCCCTCGTCGGCTCCTCCGGCGCGGGCAAGTCGACCATCGCGCAACTGCTGCCGCGCCTGTACGACGTGGACGAGGGCGCCGTCCGCATCGGCGGCACCGACGTCCGCGACCTCACGGCCGCCTCGCTGCGGGCCACGCTCGGCATGGTCACCCAGGACGGCCACCTCTTCCACGACTCGGTCCGCGCCAACCTCCTCCTCGCCGCCCCCGAGGCCACCGACGCCGACCTGTGGGACGCGCTGCGCCGCTCCCGCCTCGACGATCTCGTACGGTCCCTGCCGGACGGCCTGGAGACGGTGGTCGGCGAGCGCGGCTACCGCCTCTCCGGCGGTGAGCGCCAGCGCATGACCATCGCCCGTCTGCTGCTGGCCCGCCAGCGCGTGGTCATCCTCGACGAGGCCACCGCCCACCTCGACAACACCTCCGAGGCGGCCGTCCAGGAGGCCCTGACCGAGGCGCTCGAAGGCCGCACCGCGGTCGTCATCGCCCACCGCCTGTCCACCGTGCGGGCGGCGGACGTGATCCTGGTGATCGAGGCCGGGCTGATCGTGGAGCGGGGCACGCACGAGGAACTGCTCGCGGCGGGCGGCCGGTACGCGGAGCTGTACCAGACCCAGTTCGAGCAGCAGTCCGCGGGCGTGGCGGACATCGCGGCGGCCGGGGAGGCGGTGGCGTAGCGGCCGCCGGCAGGGCGCCGGATCGAACAATCCTCGCGCACCGTATTGACGGTCACCCTTGGCATGCTTAGCCTTCCCGGCTTGAGAGCGCTCCCAAGCCGCAAGAGCCCTGGTCACATATGGCCTAGACCTGGGAAATGAAAGTACCGCTGTCGTTCGCGCGCTTTCCCTCCTGCTGAAGGGTGCACCGATGTCAAGTGACAGAGTTCAGCCGTTAAGAGCGGTGCGGTGGTCCGCGCCCCGGTGGCGGGCCGCCGTGTTCCTGGCCGTCGCCGGCCTCCTCAGTACCGTCCTCACCGTGTTCGGCTCGGCGTCGGCCGGCGCCGACACGGTGGGCGCCGGCAGTTACACCACCACGGCACCCGGCCCGCTGCCCTCCGGATGCGCCGACCTGTCCACCAACCCCCGCCACTGGGTGACGGCGGACGCCCCGGCGGGCGCCGTCCCCACCAACGACTGGTGGTCGTCGATCCTGTGGAAGCGCACCAACTGCGCCTACGGGGAGCCGCTGTTCGCGCAGCCGCTCGGCTTCCGGGCCCAGTCCGGAGGGCTGGGGGTCTCCTACAGCACCAAGCCGACGATCTCCGGCAGCGGCAAGGGGGTGGGCGAGTACCACTTCGACTACAAGGAGGACTTCGTCGTCGGCGTCTCCGGTCTGGCCGCCCCCGAGGTGAAGGTCGACGACTGGAGCGACTGGACCGTCAGCCCCTACCTCAGCGACGGCGCGCACACCCTGCGCGCGACCATCGGCTCGGGCCTGCCCTTCGCCTACTTCCGTGCGACGGGCGGCGCCGCGCAGATCAAGACCGCTGCCGGCGCGACGGTGGACGTCTGGTCCAACTCCGGCTCCACGATCGGCTACACGGTCGCCGGACACGACTACGTCGCCTTCGCCCCGACGGGTGCCTCCTGGTCGGTCGACGGTCCGACCTTCACCTCCTCGCCGACGGACAAGGACTACTTCGCCGTCGCCGTGCTGCCGACGACGCCGTCCACCTCGAGCGCCGACCGGGCCGCACTCGCGACCGAGTACGCCAAGTACGCCTACGACCACGTCACCGGCACCACCGTGTCCTACCGGTACGACGAGGCGGACAGCACGGTCACCACCACCTACCGCTACACGACCAGGGCCTTCGAGGGGTCGGCCACCGGCACGGTCGCGGCTCTGCTGCCCCACCAGTGGCGCCACCTGTCGCAGGGCAGCCCGCTGCCGCAGACGTACATCTCCTCCCGCGGCCCGCTGAAGGTGCTCACCGGCATCACGTCCTTCTCGACGGCGATGGTCTTCCACGGGGTGCTGCCCGAGATACCGGGGGTCGCCGACAGCTCCGGCGCCGACGCGACGACGCTCCAGAACTACCTGAACGCCGAGAAGACCGACCCGACCCGCCAGCAGAGCGACGACACGTACTGGACGGGCAAGGGGCTGGGGCGTGCCGCGCGACTGGCGGAGATCGCCGACCAGACCGGCAACACCGATGTCCGCGACGCCGCCCTGTCCGCGATCAGGTCCAAGCTCACGGACTGGTTCACCGCGTCGCCCGGCAAGACGGGCCACCTGTTCTACTACGACGACAAGTGGGGCACCCTGATCGGCTATCCGGCCTCCTACGGCTCCGACCAGGAGCTGAACGATCACCACTTCCACTACGGCTACTACATCGCCGCGGCCGCGACCCTCGCCAGGTTCGACCCCACCTGGGCCGACGCCGACCACTACGGGGGAATGGTGGACCTGCTCGTCCGGGACGCCGACAACTACGACCGCAGCGACGAACGCTTCCCCTATCTGCGGGACTTCGACATCTACGCCGGCCACGACTGGGCCTCCGGCCACGGCTCGTTCGCCGCGGGCAACAACCAGGAATCCTCTTCCGAGGGGATGAACTTCGACAACGCGCTCATCCAGTGGGGCACCGTCACCGGCAACAAGGCCGTCCGGGACGCGGGCATCTACATGTACACGACGCAGGCCGCCGCCATCGAGGACTACTGGTTCGACACCCATGACGAGGTCTACCCGGGCGACTTCGCGCACAAGGAGGTGGGCATGGTCTGGAGCAACGGCGGTGCCTACTCCACCTGGTTCTCCAGCGCCCCCGAACAGATCCAGGGCATCAACCTGCTGCCGGTGACCGGCGGGCACCTCTACCTCGGTGACAACCCGGCCTATGTGAAGGCCAATTACCAGGAGATGCTCGACCAGGCCGGCAGGACCCGGCCCGGCATCTGGCCCGACATCTGGTACGAGTACCTGGCTCTGGGCGACGGCGACGCGGCCCTCGCGGACTTCCGCGCCGACAGCTCCTTCACCTCCGAGGAGGGCGAGAGCAAGGCCCACACCTTCCACTGGATCCGCAACCTCGCCGCCCTCGGCACCGTGGACACCGGCGTCACCGCCGACAGCCCGCTGACCGCGGTCTTCGTCAAGGACGGCGAACGCACCTACGTCGCCGCCAACACCACCGGCGCCGAGACCACCGTGCACTTCTCCGACGGAACCACCGTGCCGGTCCCGGCCGGCAGGACGGTCACGGCCGGTGCCCACACCTGGACCGGCGGCGGCGGGCCCGGCGGCACGGACCCCGATCCCAGCCCCACTCCGACGCCGACACCCACCCCGACGCCGCCCGGGGACCCGGGGACGTCACCCACGTTGTACCTGAGCGCCGGCGGGACGCTGACCGGCGCGGCCGGGACCGCGGACAGCGTGACCGTGGCGTCGGCCGACAGCGTCAACCACGACGGCACTCCGTACAAGCCGCAGACCTTCCGCGCCACCGGCCTGACCATGAAGTACGCCGGCGGGGCCACCCGGTTCGATCTCGCGGTCGACGCCCAGGAGAACGTCGGCAACGGAATCCAGCTGCAGGTGTCGTACGACTGCACCGGCAGCGGGACGTGGGACCGCGTCGAGACCTACCGGTACTTCGCCACCGACCCCGTCCCCGGCTGGGAGCACTACACGGACAAGGCCGGACTGCTCTCCGCGACCGGCACGTCCTGCGACCTGAAGGACGGGACCGTACAGGTCAGGATCTGGAACGCCCTGGGGCACGCTCCCAGCACCGTCGCGACCGGCGCCCTGTCCACCGTCCAACTGCCCTGAAGCGCCGGTCATCTGGCGATCAGCAGGAGCGTAGCGCGGGCGTGGAGCGTGTAGACGGTGCCGGCGCCGCCGAGAAGGCTCTCGGAGCCGGGGGCCGCGACCTGGTCGGGGCCCTCGGCCCAGGTCGAGGTGTCGGTGACGCGGTACCAGTTCTTGCCCGCGCCCGGTGAGGGCAGGGTGAAGTCGACGTCGCCGGACCAGCCGTTGTAGCCGACGTACAGCGCGGCGGCCGGGTCCGCGAACTCGGTGCCGTCGATGCGCCAGGCGAGGGCGTGGTTGTTCGGGTCGGACCAGTACGTGGTCTCGGGGGTGGTGCCGGCGGGAGTGAACCACTGCAGCTGGCCCATGCCGTTGGCATTGGTGTCGGAGGCCGTGTAGAAGGCCGCCGGGCGCAGCGCCGGGTGCGCCTTGCGGAAGGCGATCAGGCGCTGGACGTAGGTGCGGAAGGTGCTCTGGTCGCCGGTCCAGTCCTTGGTGAGCCAGTTGGCCGAGGAGTCGAGGTTGTAAGGGTTGTTGTTGCACTTCAGGGAGCGCAGGTACTCGTCGCCGCCGGTCAGCATCGGGGTTCCGGCGGACAGCATCAGGAACGCGAAGCCGTTGCGGGCGGCGCGCCGCTGGTCGGCGGCGGCACCCCCCTGGTCCCAGGAGAGGTTGTGGTCCGAGCCGCCGTCGGAAGGACCGTACGGCCAGGGCTGGTTGTTGTTCTTGGCGTTGCACCGGTACAGATCGGCGAGGGTGAACCCGTCGTGGGCGACCATGAGGTCGATGGAGTTGTAGGGGGCGCGCCCGTCGTCCTGGTACAGGTCCGAGGATCCGCTGAAGCGGGTGGCGAGTTCACCGGGGGTGACGTCCTCCACGCCGAGGGCGTTCTGGCTGCGCCGCAGCGCGTCACGGAACTTGTCGTTCCACTCGGACCAGCCGGCCGGGAAGTTGCCCACCTGATAGGTGCCGCTGCCCAGCGCCCAGGGTTCGGCGATCCAGTCGGTGCCGGTGCCGCCGCCCTTGGGCCGGGCCGGCATCAGGGCCGTGATGCGGTTCAGGGCGGTGCCGGGGTCGGTGCGGCTGTACTGGAAGCAGCCGTGCCGGCAGGTGTTTCCGAGGACGGGCGCGAGGTCGAAGCGGAAGCCGTCGACGCCCAGGGAGTCCTTCCAGTAGCCGAGCGAGTCGGTGATCAGGCTGCCGGTGACCGGGTCGTAGGTGTTGACGTTGCCGCCCACACCGGTGTTGTCCCACGGGCTCTGCAGGTCGGACGTCAGCGAGTAGTAGGTGGGATTGTCCAGGCCGCGCAGCGACAGCAGGCTGTAGGTGTTCTTGTCGCTCGCGTTCCACGGGCCGCCCTCGCCCGTGTGGTTGTAGACGACGTCCGTGAACACCTTGATGCCGGCGTCGTGGTAGGCCTTGACCATCGCCTTGAACTCGCGGGTGGGGCCGCCGGGGCTCTTGTCGGAGGCGTATCTGCGGTCGGGCGCGAAGTAGTCCAGGGTCGAGTAGCCCCAGTAGTTGTCCCCGGTGGTCGAGGTCGCCTCGGCGTCGTTCGCGTCGTTCTGCGTCTCCTGCACCGGCAGGAACTCCACGGCCGTGACGCCGAGTGCGGCCAGACCGGACGCCTGGCGGGCGGCGCCCGCGTAGGTGCCGCGTTCGGCCGCGGGCACGGAGGGGTCGTTCTCGGTGAGGCCGCGGACGTGGACCTCGTAGACGACGTCGTCCTTGAGGGCGCGGGTGGGCTTGGTGCCGGTGCTCGTGGTGTCGTCGCGCAGCACGATGCCCTTGGGGGCGAGGGCGCCGTCGTCCACGGCGCGGTACTGCGGGCCGGTGCCGTAGGCCGTGCTGACCGCGCCGCCCGGCGTGACCGGGTCGTGGCTCAGCTCTCTGGCGTACGGGTCGGTGAGGAGCTTGTTGGGGTCGAAGCGGTTGCCGGCGGCGTCCACGTCGGTGATGAAGCCGGTGCTCGATCCCTTCGTCCAGGCCGGGTCGTAGGGCCAGTTGGGGCCCCAGGCGCGGTAGCCGTAATAGACGGCGCCGGTGATCCCGTACTGGTCCCGGAGGGTGGACACCGCCACGTCGGCGGACCAGACGCCGGTGGCGGAGTCCTTGGTGAGCGGGACGACCGCGGCCTCCTGGCTGCCTGATGCGGCGCGGTACAGGTACAGGTCGATGCGCGTGGCCCGGGACGAGTAGACCCGGAAGCCGATCGCCGTGCCCGCGGCGTCGTAGTGCGCGCCGAGCGCACCGCCCGTCGCCGCCGCCGCGCGTGCCGTGAACGGGCCGGGGGCCGTCAGGGCGCCGAAGCTCGTGGCCAGAACCAGGGCCGCCGTCATGGTGGCGAGACGGCGTCGACTTCGCGGCAGGGCAGGGCGTGTCGAGGTCATGGCGGCTCCCGGGACGCGGGCGTGCGAAGAAAGCCTCGGCGCCGGCTGTCGCGCCGCTGGCTGAAATCCCTTGCAGAACGTTGCCGCAAGATAGTGCAGCCGCCCTGCGCGGTGAAGACCTCGCGCAGGGTTCGATGCGATCGCGGCCACGCACGACCGGGTTCACCACGGGCAGTTGGCCGCCGCCGACGCGTGCGGCCGGTGTGAGTCCTTGCACACCTGGCGGCAGCTGACCGGACCCGCGAATCGGGGTAGCCTCCGAACACCGCCCTTGACCTGCAGCAGCAGGCAGGGAGCAGACGAATCGGGAGTCCTCGTGCTTCGAACCATGTTCAAGTCCAAGATCCACCGCGCCACCGTCACCCAGGCCGATCTGCACTACGTCGGCTCCGTGACCATCGACGCCGATCTGCTCGACGCCGCCGACCTGCTGCCCGGCGAGCTGGTGCACATCGTCGACATCACCAACGGCTCGCGCCTGGAGACGTACGTCATCGAGGGCGAGCGCGGCTCGGGTGTGATCGGGATCAACGGCGCCGCCGCCCATCTCGTGCACCCCGACGATCTCGTGATCATCATCAGCTACGCTCAGGTGACCGACGCCGAGGCCAGGGCACTCGAACCCCGGGTCGTGCACGTGGACCGCGACAACCGCATCGTGGCCCTGGGCGCCGACCCGTCCGAGCCGGTGCCGGGCTCGGACCAGGAGCGCAGCCCGCAGGCCGTCCCGGCCTGACCCTCACCACCCCGGACCAGGAGCGTGCCGATGAGCGAGATCGAGATCCGCGACGACCGGGCGGACGGCCGCCTGGAGGCGACCGGCGACGGCACGGACGGCGAAGTCGTCGGCCACATCGAGTACTTCGTCCTCGAATCGCCCGCGCGCGCCCTGGTCCCCGTGCACACCATCGTCGAGCCGGCCCACGAGGGGAAGGGCATCGCGGGCTCGCTGGCCCGGGAGTTCTACGCCATCGCCGAACGCGAGGGCATCGTCGTCGCCCCGCTGTGCCCGTACGTCGTCAAGTGGGCCGAACGCCACCCGGACGAGGCCCCGGCCGCCGACCCGGAGCTGCTGCGTGCGGCGAAGCGCTGGCTGGTGGAGCACCCGGGCCGCTTCTGAGGGGCGCGACGGGCCGACGGCCGGACCGACGGGGGCGGCGCGCCCTGCCGACCCGTCGCCCTCCCTCCACCGTCCCGCCGCCCCGTCCCCCTCTTCCACCAGGTCGCCCTCTTCTCCGGCGCTCGCCTCCTCCCTCCACCGCCCCCGTCTGGATCTGCCCGGACTGCGCGTGTGATGCCGTCGGCACGACGCTGGAGGCCAGGCCCGGGCTGACCGACGGTGTGGTGAGGCGGTGACCGCCTGGAACATCCCGCACCTCTACGGCGTCCGCGCCTGGCTGCCCCCGTCCAGCTCGGACGAGGCGGCGCTGGAGGCCCAGGCGCGCCGAGAGCTCACGCAGGCCGTGGAAGAGGTCCTGGGACCGTCGCCGCAATCGGCCCGGGTGCGTATCGAGGCCCGCTACGGCACCGCCGCCGGTGTGCTGATCGACGCCTCGCGTGACGCGTCCGTGCTGGTGGTGGGCAGCCGGGGGCTCGGCGGCTTCTCGGGACTGCTGCTGGGATCGGTGGCCAGCACTGCGTCCAGCACGCCGCCTGCCCGGTCCTCGTGGTCCGGGGCGGCGAGGAGTAATCCCCCCGGCGTCACCGGAACGCACCACTGCCCCGCCCGCCGCGTCGCGGTCCGGCGCCACCCTCGCGAACCTGGACGTACGGAGACCAGGCGCATCCCGGCGCTGCGGAAGTGAGGCGGCATGCACGATCCCGATCCGCCGTTCCGGCCGGTGCGCCGGCGGAACGGCTATCTGCCGCTGGAGGATCTCGGCCTCATCGGGGACGGAACGACCACCGCCCTGGTGGGCCTGGACGGCTCCATCCCGTGGATGTGCCTGCCTCGCTTCGACGCCGAGCCGCTCTTCTGCGGCCTGCTGGACCACGCACGCGGCGGCCATTTCACCCTGGCGCCGGAGGACCTGGTGGAGGCGCGGCAGCGCTATCAGCCGGACACCGGCGTCCTGACGACCGAACTGCGCAGCCGCACCGGTCTGGTGCGCGTCACGGACGCGCTGGTCCTGCGCTCCGGGGCCGACCTCACCGACGACGCGCCGGCCGACCGGTCCGAACTCGTGCGCTCGGCGGTCGTGCTGGACGGGAGCGTCCGCCTGCGGGCGGAGCTGGAGCCGCGCGGCGGCACCCAGGTGCGCGCCCTGTTCAGCGGACTGGAGGTGCGCCCCGACCGGCATCCGGACCTACGGCTCCACCTGCGCTCCAACCAGCCCCTGACCGGCCTGCACAGCACCCATGACCTGCGGCAGGGCGATCGTCTCGACCTTGTGCTGTCCTGGGGCCGCTTCCGCCGCCACCACCGCTTCGACACCGACACCATGCTGCGGACCACCGCCGACGCCTGGCACCGCTGGATGGGCCACTTCACCTACGGCGGCCCCGAGGAGGCCTTGGTCAGACGGGCCGCGATCACGCTCAAGCTGTGCGACGACTGGGCCAACGGCTCGCTGGTCGCGGCCCCCACCTCCTCCCTGCCCGCCCCCATCGGCGGCATCCGCAACTGGGACTACCGCTACACCTGGATCCGCGACGCGGCCTACGCCGTGTTCGCGCTGCGCCGCATCGGCTTCACCGGCGAGGCCGACGCCTTCCTCGGCTGGGTCCTCGACGCCTTCGAGTACAGCGGACGGCCGCGGATCATGTACGGGCTGCGGGGCGGACTCGTACCGGACGAGGTCGAGGACGGCGAGCTGGAGGGCTACCAGCGCTCCGCCCCGGTCCGCTGGGGCAACGGCGCCGCCGACCAGCGCCAGCACGACGTCTACGGCGAGATCCTGGACTGCGCCCACCAGTGGCTGCGCTCCGGCGGTGAGATCCAGCCCGTGCTCTGGGCCGGCCTGGCCGGGCTCGCCGACACCGCCGAACAGGCCTGGCGCCAACCGGACCAGGGGATCTGGGAAGTGCGCAGCGAGGGGCGGGTGTTCACCTACTCCGCCGGGCTGTGCCAGGTGGCCCTGGACCGGGCCGCGCAGATCGGTGAGCGGCTCGGCCTGCCCGGGCGGATCACCGAGTGGCGGGCCTCGGCCGAGGAACTGCGCCGGCTCGTCCTGGAGCAGTCCTGGGACGAGAGGGCCCAGACCCTCAGCGCCCACCTGGACGGGGGCGGCGTCCTGGACGCGAGCCTGCTCGCCCTCCCGCTGCGCCAGGTGATGCCGGCCGGTCACCCGCGGATGGTGGCGACCACCAAGGCCGTCGCCGAGCGGCTGTCGGCGGGCGACGGGCTGCTCTACCGCTACCTGCACGAGGAGTCCCCCGACGGCCTGGCCGGCGACGAGGGCGCCTTCGTGCTGTGCAGCTTCTGGCTGGTCGACAACCTGGTCGGGCAGGGCCGGATCGAGGAGGCCGAGGAGCTGTACGCATCGCTGTGCGCCCGCAGCAGCCCGCTCGGGCTGCTGTCGGAGCAGATCAACCCCTCGACAGGAGAGTTCATGGGCAACTTCCCGCAGGCGTTCAGCCACATCGGCGTCATCGCCAGTGGCGTGAACCTGGCCCGGGCGACGGCAGGCGGACGGAGATGATCAGCAGGTTGGCCGTCCTCGGCGGAACCGGCGACCTCACGGCGCGCTGTCTGCTGCCCGCGCTGGCCGCCCTGCACGCGACGGGACACCTCGGCGACCGGCTGCAGTGGACCGGCGCGAGCAGGGAGGACTGGGACACCGGGCGGTACCGGCAGTGGGTCGCCGAGCAGTTCGAGCGGCACGACACCTTCAGCCCGGCCGGCGCCAGGGAGGAGATCACGGCCGCGGCCCGCTACGTCCGGGCCGACGTCACCGACCCCGCCGACGTCGCCGCGGCCGTCGCGGGCGAGGGACCCGTCGCCGTCTACCTCGCCCTGCCCCCGGCGCTCTTCCCGCCCGTGGTCACCGCCCTGCACGAGGCGGGTCTGCCCGCGGGCAGCAGGATCGTGCTGGAGAAGCCGTTCGGGGAGGACCTGGCCGGCGCGCAGGAGCTGAACCGGCTGCTCGCCGACCTCGTACCGGAGCAGGCGGTGTTCCGCGTCGACCACTTCCTGGCCATGACGACCGTGCAGAACGTCCTGGGCAGCCGCCTGGCCAACCGGGTGCTGGAACCCATCTGGAACAGCACCCACATCGCCGAGATCGAGATCGTCTGGGACGAGACGCTGGCCCTGGAGGGCAGGGCCGGCTACTACGACCACGTCGGGGCACTGAAGGACATGCTGCAGAACCACCTCCTGCAGCTGCTCTGCCTGGTGGCCATGGAACCGCCGGTCACCCTCGGCGAGCGGGACCTGCGCGACCGGAAGGTCGACGTGCTGCGCTCCGCACGGATGCTGACCGAGTCCGACGTCGTGCGCCGCACGCGCCGCGCGCGCTATCTCGCCGGCCGGATCGGCGGCCACGACCTGCCCGCCTACGTCGACGAGGACGGCGTGGACCCGCGGCGCCGCACGGAGACGTACGCCGAGGTGGAACTGGAGCTCGACAGCTGGCGCTGGGCCGGGACGACCTTCCGGCTGCGCAGCGGCAAGGCGCTCGGCGCGGACCGCAAGGAGGTCGCGGTGCGCTTCCGCCCGGTGCCGCATCTGCCTTTCGGGCACAGCGGGGAGGCGCTGCCCAACGTGCTGCGCTTCAACCTGGAGCCGGAGGGGCTGGCCATGGACCTCACGGGGATCGGCGCCCACACCGACGAGCTCGCGCCGCTCTCGCTGAGCGCGCGGATGGAGCCACCGGGCCTGCCCGCCTACGGCCGGCTCCTGCTGGACGTGCTGCGCGGCGACCCCGCCCTGTCCATCCGGGGCGACGAGGCCGAGGAGGCGTGGCGGCTCCTGGAGCCCGTCCTGTCCGCCTGGGAGAAGGACCTCGTGCCCCTGGAGGAGTACCCGGCCGGCTCCGACGGACCGCCCTCGCGCGAGCGGCACCCGGACGGTCTGCGGCGGCGGGAGGCCCTGCTGCACGATCCGGCGATCCCACCGGAGCACGGCTGACCGGCCGGGCGGACAGGAAAGGTCCGTGATGTCCCGCAGCAGCGAGCCCCGCTCCCCGTGCATCGTGGTCATCGGCGTCTCAGGCACCGGCAAGACCACGGTGGCCCGGCTGCTCGCCAAGCGTCTGGACCTGCCCTTCGCGGACGCGGACGACGCCCATCCGCCCGCCAACATCGCCAAGATGGCGGCCGGCGTGCCCCTCGACGACGCGGACCGCGAGCCCTGGCTGGAGGCCGTCGGCCGCTGGCTGCACGCGCGCGACGAGGCGGGTACCGGCTGCGTCCTCGCCTGCTCGGCGCTCAAGCGGCGCTACCGGGACACCCTGCGGGCGGCCTGCCCGGGCGTCTTCTTCCTGCATCTGACCGCCGGTCACGAGCTGCTGGCGCAACGGCTCGGCCACCGCAGGGACCACTTCATGCCCGCCGCGCTGCTCGACTCGCAGCTGGCCGCGCTGGAGCCGCTCGAACCGGACGAGCAGGGCGCCCGTCTGGACGTGGGACCACCCCCCGACCAGATCGCCGAGACGGCCCTGCGGCTGCTGCCCGGCGCATGAAAGCCTGGCACGGCACGTCCACCGCCCTGCCCGCGAAAGGTCCCGCGACCGCATGCTCGCCCTGCTGCACACCTCCCCCCTCCACGTCCCGGTCTTCGACGCCCTGCGCGACGAGCACCACCAGGGCCTGGAACTACGGCACTTCGTCCATGAGGAGCTGCTGAACCGGGCGCGCCGCGAGGGCCCGGAGGCGGTGGCGGACGAGCTGGGTGCCGTACTGGACACGGCAGTCGCCGAGGGCGCCGCGGCCGTTCTGTGCACCTGCTCCACCCTCGGCGCCGTCGCGGAGGCGGCCGCCGCCGGAGTGCCGGTGCTGCGCTCCGACCGCCCGATGGCCGCCGCGGCGGTGGCCGCGGGCCCCCGCATCGTGGTCCTGGCCACGGTGGAGAGCACGCTCGGCCCCACGACGTCCCTGATCGAGGAGGAGGCGCAGCGCGCCGGACGCGAGGTCCGCGTACGGACCCGGCTCGTCGAGGGCGCCTGGGAACGCTTCGCATCCGGCGACACCGACGGCTGCGCCCGCCTCGTCGCCGCCGCGATCGGCACGGTCACGGACGCCGACGCGATCGTCCTGGCCCAGGGGTCCATGGCCCCGGCCGCACGCCTGGCGACGACCGCGGTGCCGGTCCTGTCGAGCCCCCGGCCGGGCCTGGCCGCGGCCGCGGAGGCGGCACGCATCGGCTGACGGCAGGCCCACTTGGGGCCCTCACCGTCCTACGGGCGGGTGAGTGGGGAGACGGGCGTCGGGTACGCGGGGGATTAGTCGAGAGCCGACGTCGACCGACTGGCCGGAGGACCCCATGACCGACCCTTACCCCGAGCCCGTTCCCCCGGGACCCACGCCCGGCGGCCCGGACCCGCAGCCCCCCGACCCGTACCCCTCACCGGTCCCGACCCCGCAGCCTCCCGGCCCGGAGCCCACTCCGCCGCCGCAGCCGCCCTCACCCCCGGCCCCGACCCCGCCGCCGGACCCCTCCCCGTCCCCGGTCCCACCGGGCCCCGAGCCGGTCCCGAACCCGGAGCCGGGCCCACCCCTGAGGTAGCCGGCCGGGAACGAGAAAGCGGTGGGCGGCGTACGAACACCGCCCACCGCAACGCCCTTTCAGGGGCGCGGGGAACCGCGCGACCAGCGACCGACGGCCGTCACTCGCGCAATCACGAACCGCTCCACCCCACTAGGCGGAAACCTCGGACCGATCCCCACCCCACAGCGTGTGGAAGGACCCGTCCTGGTCCACCCTCCGATACGTGTGCGCCCCGAAGAAGTCCCGCTGCCCCTGCGTCAGCGCCGCAGGCAGCCGCTCGGCACGCAGCGCGTCGTAGTACGCCAGCGCCGCGGCGAAGCCCGGCGTCGGCACGCCCTGGCGGGTCGCCGCGATCAGCACCTCGCGCCAGTCGTCCTGCGCGTCCGCGATCTCCTGGGCGAAGGTGTCGTCGGAGAGCAGGCTGGGCAGGTCCGCGCGGGCGTCGTACGCGGCGCGGATGCGGTCCAGGAAGGCCGCGCGGATGATGCAGCCGCCGCGCCAGATCGCGGAGACGGCGCCCAGGTCGATGTCCCAGTCGTACTCCTCGTGGGCCGCCGCGATCTCGTGGAAGCCCTGGGTGTAGGAGACGATCTTCGACGCGTACAGCGCCTGCTCGACGCGGTCGGCGAAGGCCGCCGCCTCGGACTCGGAGAGCGGGGTCGCCTTGGGGCCGGCCAGGCCGCGGGACGCCTCGCGCAGGGCCGCGTGCCCGGACAGCGAGCGGGCGAAGACCGCCTCCGCGATGCCGGAGACCGGGACGCCGAGGTCCAGGGCGATCTGGACGGTCCAGCGGCCGGTGCCCTTCTGCTCCGCCTGGTCCACCACGACGTCCACGAACGGCTTGCCGGTCGCGGCGTCCACGTGGGACAGCACCTCGGCGGTGATCTCGATCAGGTAGGAGTCGAGCCGGCCCGTGTTCCAGGTGCGGAAGATCTCGGCGATCTGGGCGGGGGAGTACCCGGCGACGTCGCGCAGCAGCTGGTACGCCTCGCCGATCAGCTGCATGTCGGCGTACTCGATGCCGTTGTGGACCATCTTGACGAAGTGGCCGGCGCCGTCGGGACCGACGTGCGTCACGCAGGGTGAGCCGTCCTTGGCCTTCGCCGAGATCTTCTCCAGCATCGGGCCGAGCGAGTCGTAGGACTCCTTGGGGCCGCCCGGCATGATGCTCGGGCCGTTGAGCGCGCCCTCCTCGCCGCCGGAGACGCCCATGCCGACGAAGTGGATGCCCTGCTCGCGCAGTTCGCGCTCCCGGCGCCGGGTGTCGGCGAAGTGCGCGTTGCCACCGTCGATGATCATGTCGCCGGGCTCCAGCAGCGGCGCGAACTCGTGGATCACCGCGTCGGTGGGCTCACCGGCCTTGACCATGATGACCAGGCGCCGCGGCCGCTCCAGCGCCGCCACGAACTCCTTGGCGGTCTCGGCCGCGATGAAGTCGCCCTCGTTCCCGAACTCCTCCACCAGGGCGTGCGTGCGCGCCGCCGTCCGGTTGTGCAAGGCGACCGTGTAGCCGTTGCGCGCGAAGTTACGGGCGAGATTGCGGCCCATGACCGCGAGTCCCGTGACGCCGATCTGGGCTGAAGTGCTCATTCGGTTTGGCTCCTAAGGATCCGTTATCGGTGCTGCCGGTCGTGCCCGTCAGTATCGCCCCACCGACCATCCTGACTTGCCGGTACGCCGGGCGCATGTCCGGGGTGCCCGACCTGCCGCAGCCAGATACGCACCATGGACCCCACCCGCCTCAGCCGGTGTGCAACTGGCGTGAATACCTGGGTGCTTGTGTGTTCAGAGCGGCCGATTGCCGCCTTGTCATGGCCTGTTCGCGGCGCTTACTTTTGGCCCTCCTGACGCATGTCGAGGGGGATCTCCATGGCCCTACGCGGCCGGCACCGCCGGTATCAGCCGAACAGGATCAACCGCGCCTCACTCACCGTCACCGCCGGCAGCGCGGGCATGGCGATCCCGCTGATCGGCACCGGCACCGCCCATGCCGCCGACGTGTCCACCTGGAACAAGGTCGCCGCCTGCGAGTCGACCAGCGACTGGAGCATCAACACCGGCAACGGCTTCTACGGCGGACTCCAGTTCACCCAGTCCACCTGGGAGGCGTACGGCGGCGCGAAGTACGCGGCACGCGCGGATCTGGCCACCAAGGACCAGCAGATCGCGGTGGCCGAGAAGGTCCTGGACGGACAGGGGCCGCGCGCCTGGCCGGTGTGCTCCGCGAAGGCGGGGCTGACCCGGGGCGGCGACACCGCCGACATCCACCCCGACGGGAGCGCCCGCAGCACCGGCGGCAGCGCCAGGAAGACCTCGGTGCGGGACGTGCAGCCCGAGCGGACGCCCCAGTCGCGGGCGGGCAGCGCCGAGATGTACACCGTGGTGCGCGGCGACAGCCTCTCCGAGATCGCCGAGACCGAGCACGTGAGCGGCGGCTGGCACCGGCTGTACGCCGCCAACCGCGGCACCATCGGCAAGGACCCCGACCTGATCCTGCCGGGCCAGCGGCTGAACCTGCACGGCAAGGCCACCACCACGCACACGACCGGGACGAGCGACACCTCGTCCACGCACTCCACGCACTCCAAGCGGCACAAGACCAAGACGGAGAAGGCGTCCTCGGCCGGCGAGAAGAAGGCCGACAGCGGCAGCCACTCGCTCGTCGCCCCGGTCGCCGGCCCCACCGGAACCCCGTACCACGAGGCCGGCTCCTCCTGGTCGAAGGGCTACCACACCGGCGTCGACTTCCCCGTGGCCACCGGCACCACCGTCAAGGCGATCGCCGCGGGGCGGGTGGTCTCCGCCGGCTGGGGCGGCTCCTACGGCTACCAGGTCGTCATCCGGCACGCCGACGGCCGCTACAGCCAGTACGCCCATCTGTCGGCGATCTCCGTGAAGGCCGGCCAGGGCGTCGGCGGCGGGCAGCGCATCGGCCGCTCCGGCGCGACCGGGAACGCCACGGGCCCGCATCTGCACTTCGAGGTGCGGACGGGGCCCGGTTTCGGTTCCGACATCGACCCTGTCGCCTATCTCAGGGCCGGAGGCGTCAGGATTTGACGCGTTCGCGGTGCCGGTCGAGGTCCGGCATCGGGACGTACGAGCCGCCGTAGAAGGGGCCGTAGAAGCGGTAGCGGGCCGGGTCGCCCGCCGGGGCGTCGTCCGCTTCGTAGGCCACGGCCAGGACGGTCGGGCCCACCTGGGTGGGGACCAGCGTCTCCTCGTGCGGCACGTCCGCGGGCTGCTCCGGGATCGTGGCGAGCAGCTCCTCCACGGACGTCGGCTCGCCCGCGGGTCCGGCGGCCGCCGGCTCCGGCACGGCCTGGGGCTCGGGCGCGGCGGCGGTGCGCGCGATGCGCTCCGTCGTCAGCAGGATCAGACCGCCGGCCGCCACCACGCCGCAGCTCAGCGCGAGCGCGGTGCCCGTGGTGCCGTAGCGGAAGGTCTCGCCGAACATCGTGATGCCGACGGCCGCCGCGACCACCGGGTTCACGACGGTCAGCGTGGCCAGCGGGGCCGCGAGGCCGGCGCCGCGGTAGGAGGCCTGGGACAGCAGCATGCCGGCCGTGGCGAAGACGCCGATCACGGCCAGGAAGGGCAGGTCCGCCGCGGACACGCCGCCGGTCCAGTCGACCGCGACGGTCTTGGTGAACACCGAGGACATGCCGAACGCTATGCCGGACGCGGTGGCGAGCAGCATGCTGCGCACCGCCGGGTGCCGGTGGGCGGCCCGGCCGGCGACCATCAGCGCCACGACCACACCGCCGGAGACGACCGCCACCGCGACCCGCTGGGCCGTGGACAGCGACTGCGACTCGGAGGAACCCACCAGGGACAGCAGACCGGCCAGGCCCACCGTCGCCATGATCGCGCCCCGCCAGGCGGTCGCCCCGGCCTTGCGGCCGACGAACAGCGCCGCCATCGGCAGCGCGAACACGATCGTCAGGGCGCCGAGCGGCTGCACCAGGCTGAGCGGGCCGTAGGCCAGCGCCACCACGTGCAGCAGACCGCCCAGGCCGTTGAGCGCCACCGCGGCCCACCAGGTCGGCCGGCGCAGCGGCGCGTACTGCTGGTCGGGGGAGGACACCGCCACGTGCTCCTGCACGATCGCCCCGCCCGCGTACGCCACGGCGGAGACGAGCGACAGGAGAACGGACAACGCGAGGGCACTCATGAGCTGCTCCTCTGCGTGTGGCGGGGGCGGTGCGCCCCGCGCGACGAACGGTCGGCCTTCATAACCAACACGATGCCGTGTCGATCTCTTCCCGTCGTCGTCCCTGAGCAGTCAATGGGTCCTACTGCCGATGGAGTACGAATCGGGCGCCGTCCTCCCCAAGGTGGGCGACAACGGGTGGAGACCCCCCAATGGGAACCCTTAGGGCCCCCGGGGATCCACTGCTTTTCGCGGATCGGGTACTACTGCCCTTCGTGGAGCTCGACCAGGATCTCGCCGCCCTCGAACCGCTCGGCGGCTTCTTCGTACTGCGCACCGGCGGGGCGCCGCGGGGGCCGATGACGGCGCTCGCCCGCGCGTACGGGAACCGGACTTCCGACGCTGGAGTAAATCCTATTACTTTTCGGGTCGAAAAGGTCGCCCGAACCCTGAACGCCCCCGAGCCGCGGATCGCGGCCTCGGTGGCCCAGCAGGGCCTCGCGGCCCGCCTGTGGTCGGTCGCGCTGGGCTCAGCCGCCCTCTACGACGCCGTCCCGGACCTCGACCCGGCCCTGCTGCACTGGGACCCCGACGCCGCAGCCCCCGACGACCTGTGGCTGTCCGAGGTCCGTGCGCGGCCCGCGCACGCCGCGAGCGTCGCGGACGTCGTGCTGCTCGGCCACCTCGAGCCGCTGGCGGCGGCCCTGCGCGCCCGCCACCGCATCGCGCCGGGCCTGCTGCGGGGCAACGCGGCCTCGGCGCTGGCGGGCGCCGCCCGGCAGCTGGACCGGTGGGCGGTCGCGCACGGCCGCGGCGAGGCCGCCGCCCACGGCCGCGCGCTCACCGCGGAGCTCCTCGCGCACCCCCTGCTGTCCGCCACCGGCACCCTCACCGGCACCGCCTTCCGGCGCCGCAGCTGCTGCCTCTACTACCACGTACCCGGCGGTGGCGTGTGCGGCGACTGTTGCTTCCTACGCCCGCCGCGCTCTTCCGCACGCGACGCATCTGGGTGACCATGAGGGAACCGGTCGCCGAGAGCTGGGGGTTGCGGGTGCGAGTGGGACTGCTGACCCGGGAGTACCCGCCGGACGTCTACGGCGGCGCGGGCGTCCATGTGGAGTTCCTCGCCCGGGAGTTGAGCTCCCTGGTCGACCTCGAGGTGCACTGCTGGGGCGAGGGCCGCGGCGTCGGCGTCGTACGCCACCGCCCGTGGGCCGCACTGGACACCGCCAACGACGCGCTGCGCACCTTCTCCGTCGACCTCGCGATGACCGCGGGGGTCGAGGGCCGCGAGCTCGTGCACTCCCACACCTGGTACGCCAACCTCGGCGGCCACCTCGCCAAGATGCTCTACGGCATCCCGCACGTGATGACCGCGCACTCCCTGGAGCCCCTGCGGCCCTGGAAGGCCGAGCAGCTCGGCGGCGGATACGCCCTGTCCAGCTGGGCCGAGCGCACCGCGATCGAGTCCGCCGACGCGGTGATCGCCGTCTCCGGAGCCATGCGCGAGGACATCCTCGACTGCTACCCGGCGCTGGACCCCGCCCGGGTCCACATCGTGCACAACGGCATCGACACCACCCTGTACCGCCCCGACCACGGCACCGACGTGCTGGAGCGCATCGGCCTGGACACCAAGCGCCCCTTCGTGCTGTTCGTCGGCCGCATCACCCGGCAGAAGGGCGTGCCCCATCTGCTGCGGGCGGTGCGGGACATCGACCCGTCGGCGCAGGTCGTGCTGTGCGCGGGGGCGCCCGACACACCGGAGATCGACCGGGAGTTCCGCGACCTGTACGAGGACCTGAGCCGCACGCGCGAGGGCGTGCACTGGATCCCGCAGATGCTGCCGCGCCCCGAGGTGATCCAGCTGCTGACACACGCGGCGGCGTTCGTCTGCCCGTCGGTCTACGAACCGCTCGGCATCGTCAACCTGGAGGCCATGGCCTGCGGGACGCCCGTCGTGGCCTCCCGGGTCGGCGGCATCCCCGAGGTCGTCGACGACGGCCGCACCGGTCTGCTCGTCGACGTGGACGACGGCTTCGAGGCGTCCCTCGCGCAGGCCCTGGACTCGGTGATCGGCGACCCGGAGACCGCCCGGCGGATGGGCGAGGCGGGCAGGGAGCGCGCGGTGGAGGAGTTCGGCTGGGACGCGGTGGCCCGCCGCACGGTCCGGCTGTACGAGGAGACCCTCAAACAGGAGCTGAAGTGACCCTCGCCCGGGAACAGAGGTGACCGCCGCACAGGAGTAGATGAACAGAACGGCGGTAGTTGTTCGAACAGGCTTACACCGCCCTGGGCAGGGGCAAGCATGGATCATCCACGGTGAGGGGAGCGGTCATGCGTCGTGGCGGACCTTCGGTGCTCGGGATCGTGCTGGCGGGCGGAGAAGGCAAACGCCTGATGCCCCTGACCGCGGACCGGGCCAAACCAGCGGTCACCTTCGGCGGCACGTACCGCCTCGTCGACTTCGTCCTGTCCAACCTGGTCAACGGCGACATCCTGCGCGTCTGCGTCCTCACGCAGTACAAGTCGCACTCGCTGGACCGGCACATCACCACCACCTGGCGGATGTCCAGCCTGCTCGGCAACTACGTCACGCCGGTCCCGGCCCAGCAGCGGCTCGGCCCGCGCTGGTACCTGGGCAGCGCGGACGCCATCCTGCAGTCCCTGAACCTCGTCTACGACGAAGGCCCCGAGTACGTGGCGGTGTTCGGCGCCGACCACGTGTACCGCATGGACCCGCGCCAGATGCTCGCCCAGCACATCGAGAGCGGCGCGGGCGTCACGGTCGCCGGCATCCGGGTCCCGCGCTCGGAGTCGTCGCAGTTCGGCGTGATCTCCCCGGGCACGGACGGCCTGTCGGTCGAGCGCTTCCTGGAGAAGCCCGCCGACCCGCCGGGTCTGGCGGACGACCCGGACTGCGTCTTCGCCTCCATGGGCAACTACATCTTCACCACCAAGGCGCTCATCGAGGCGCTCCAGCGGGATGCCGAGGACGAGCACTCCGTGCACGACATGGGTGGCTCGATCCTGCCCCAGCTCACCGACCGCGGGGAGGCGCAGCTCTACGACTTCAGCGCCAACCACGTGCCCGGCGAGACCACCCGCGACCAGGGCTACTGGCGCGACGTGGGCACGATGGACGCGTACTACGACGCCCACATGGACCTGATCGCCGAGCGGCCCGCCTTCAACCTCTTCAACCGGCAGTGGCCCATCTACACCCACTCCAACCAGCTCTCCCCGGCCCGCTTCAACGCGGGCGGGATGGCCAGCGAGTCCATCATCAGCGCGGGCTGTCTCATCCGCGGCCAGGTCACCCGCTCCGTCCTCTCGCCGGGCGTCAGGGTCGACCCCGGAGCGGTCGTCCAGGGCTCGATCCTGCACGACAACGTCCACATCGGGCGCGGCGCGGTGGTGCGCGGAGCGGTCCTGGACAAGAACGTCGAGGTGCCCCCGGGCGCGACGATCGGCGTCAACCCGGAGCGGGACGCGGAGCTCTACACCGTCTCCAAGGGCGGGGTGATCTCACTCGGCAAGGGACAGGTGGTGTCGTAGGCGCCGGACCGGTCAGACCCCGGCCGACAGCGACTGGACGTTGTTCATGATCACCTCGCTGGTCCGCCGCAGCTCGTCGGCCGGGCTGAACTGCAGGTGCTCCGTGCCCGGCTCGGTGTGCAGCGGCACGTGGCCGGCCTCGGCGCAGAAGGCGTCTCCTGCCTCGTACGTCTCCTCCCGGTCCGCGTAGCGGAAGACGAGCCTGCCCTGGAACGCATGGCCCCAGTGCGGGCATTGGCAGCGGTCGTCGGGCAGTCCCTTGAGCAGTGGGCCGTGGTCCCCGCCCTGTGCGGCCGATTCCCTGGAAACCTTGGGCATCGCTCTCGCCATCTCCCCGCAGAGGGGGCCCTGTCTTCATTGTCCGCGGGGGCGGCGGCCCGGCCGGCCGACAGTCTTGTCATGTCCCTGGACGCACGCCGGAATCCGTGCTGTCATGCCAACTGCTCTCCGTGACAACGTTGTTATCGGTCATTGACAACGTTGTCCACGCACCCGCACACCCACCTGACGGAGGTCTCCCCGTATGAGATGGACCCGGCGCCTGCGCCTGGGCCTCGCGGGGACGGTGGCAGCGTCCGCGCTGTTCACCGTTCCCGCCGCCCAGGCCGCCGAGCCGAGCGGCACCCACCTCACCGATCTGGTGAACCCGTTCATCGGAACGCAGAACGAGGGCAACACCTACCCCGGCGCGGCCGTGCCCTTCGGCATGGTGCAGTTCTCGCCCGACACGGGCCACAACACCGGTTACGACTACGCGCAGAACCACGTCCGCGGCTTCTCCCTGGTCCATCTGTCCGGCGTCGGCTGCGGCCTGGGCGGAGACCTGCCGGTGCTGCCGACGACGGGCGATGTCACGCAGACGGACTACGCCAAGTACGCGGCCGAGTTCGGCCACGACGACGAGAAGGCGAGCCCCGGCTACTACGAGGTCGGCCTGAAGACCGGCATCCGGGCCGAGCTCACCGCGACCGCCCGCACCGGCGTGCAGCGCTACACCTTCCCGGCCACCGACAAGGCCAACGTCCTGCTGAACGCGGCCCAGTCGCTGCACACCACGGTGTCCACCAAGGTCGAGGTCCTGGACAACCGCACGGTGCGCACCGCCATCACCGGCCGCGGCTTCTGCCAGGACACCAAGCCGTACACCGTCTACACGATCACCCGCTTCGACCGCCCCTTCACCACGTACGGCACCTGGGACGGCTCGACGGTGACCGCGGGCTCGAAGACCGGCTCCGGCGGTGCCTACGTCCGCTTCGACACCACCAAGGACCGCACGGTCGAGGCGACCACGGCGCTGTCGTACGTCGACGCGCACGGCGCCGCGGTCAACCTCCGTGCCGAGGGCGGCCGTTCCTTCGACGCCGTACGCCGTGGGGCGGACCGGGCGTGGGAGGACCGGCTGGACGACGTGCGCGCGCAGGGCGGTGACGACAGCCTGCGGCGGACCTTCTACTCGTCGCTGTACCGGTCCTTCCTGGCGCCGAACGTCGGCAGCGACGTCGACGGCCGCTACACCGGCTGGGACCAGCGGATCCACCGGACCAAGGGCTTCACGTACTACCAGAACTGGTCGCTGTGGGACACCTACCGCACCCAGTCCCAGCTGCTGTCGCTGCTCGCGCCGCGCGAGGCCCGCGACATGGCGATCTCGGTGATCAAGATCTCCGAGGAGAGCGGCTGGCTGCCCAAGTGGGGCTACGGCACGGTCGAGACGAACATCATGACCGGCGACCCGGTCACGCCGTTCCTGACCAACGCCTACCAGCAGGGCCTGCTGAAGGGCTACGAGGAGCGGGCGTACCGGGCGCTGAAGCAGAACGCCGACGGGGTGCCGCCCGTCGACTCGCCGGCGGTGGGCCGGGAGGCGAACAAGGAGTACATCTCCGAAGGGTTCGCGCCGTACATCAAGGACCGCGCGCACGTGAAGCCCGGCGACTCGGACTACGACCACGGCGCCTCGGCGACCCTGGAGTACGCCCTGTCGGACGCGATGCTCGCGCAGATGGCCCGCGACCTCGGGCACGGCGCCGACGCGGCGCGCTACGCCGCCCGCGCCCAGAGCTACCGCCACGTCTTCGACCCCTCGACCGGCTTCTTCCGCGCCCGTGACGCCTCCGGCGCCTTCACCGGTCCGGCCGACCCGGCGCAGAGCGAGGGCTTCCACGAGGGCACGTCCTGGCAGTACCAGTGGCTGGTGCCGCAGGACCTGCCGGGCATGGTCTCCCTGATCGGCGGCGGGCAGGCCGCGAACGACCGCCTCGACTCGTTCTTCGCCTACGGCCAGCTGCTGGCCGACCCCGCGAAGACGGCCCGCGAGGTGTGGGTCAACGGGCCGTACGACTACTACAACGCCGACAAGTACAACCCGCAGAACGAACCCGACCTCATCGCCCCGTACACCTATCTGTCCACCGGGCAGCCGTGGAAGACGACCGACGTCGTGCACGCGGCGCTGACCCTCTTCACGGACACGCCGACCGGCATGACCGGCAACGACGACCTCGGCACCATGTCCGCCTGGAACGTGCTGTCGTCGATCGGCGTCTTCCCGGTCCAGCCCGGCTACGACACCTGGGGGCTGTCCACGCCCGTCTTCGACCGCGTCGACCTCACCCTGGACCGCCGCTACTACCCGCGCGGCGCCCTGACCATCACCGCCAAGGGCACCTCCGGCACCGACCGCTACATCCAGTCGGCCCGGACGGACGGGAAGGCGTACGACCGGACGTATCTGACGACCGGTTCGCTGCGCTCCCTGCGCTCGCTCGACTTCACGGTCGGCCCGCAGCCGTCTGAGTGGGGTACGTCACCAAAGGCGGCGCCACCTGCCCTGAAGTGACCTCAGGAGTCACACGAGTCCCGTCCCTCAACAGGGGGACGGGACTTAATCTGCTGTTAACTGTGCGTAGCCTGATCGTACTTGACCGTAATCTCCCCGGAGAGGTTGACTGCTGGCTCACCCGTCCGTCGACGCGAGGCAAGCCATTGACCACTGACCTGCTCGCTCCACTCGACCTGGCGTTCTGGAACATCGAGTCCGCCGAGCACCCCATGCACCTGGGTGCCCTCGGGGTGTTCTCGGCGCACTCGCCCACCGCCGGCGCCCACGCCGCCGACCTGCTCGCCTCCCGGGCCGCGGCCGTCCCCGGACTGCGGATGCGCATCCGGGACCTGTGGCAGCCCTCGCCGCTCAGGCCGATGTCCTTCGGCAGCGCCAGCCGCGAGCCCGACCCCGGCTTCGACCCGCTCAACCACGTCGTGCTGCACGCGCCCACCGCCGACTTCCACACCGAGGCCGGCCGGCTCATGGAGCGCTCGCTGGTGCGCGGCCGCCCGCCGTGGGAGGCCCATGTGCTGCCGGGCGAGGACGGCGCCTCCTTCGCCGTGCTGTTCAAGTTCCACCACGCCCTGGCCGACGGCCTGCGCGCGCTGACGCTCGCCGCCGCCGTCCTGGACCCGATGGACCTGCCGGAGCGCAAGCCCCGCCCCGAGGAGCCCCGGCGCGGCCTGCTGCCCGACGTGCGCAAGCTGCCCGGCCTGGTCCGGGGCGCGCTGTCCGACGTGGGCCGTGCCCTCGACATCGGCGCCTCCGTGGCCGTGTCCACCCTCGGCGTGCGTTCCTCGTCGGCGTTCACCGCCGAGGCCACCGGCACCCGCCGCACCGCCGGCGTCGTCATCGACCTCGACGACGTGCAGCGCGTGCGCAAGACCCAGGGCGGCACCGTCAACGACGTCCTGATCGCGGTCGTCGCCGGCGCCCTGCGCCGCTGGCTCGACGCGCGCGGCGACGGCAGCGAGGGTGTCGCGCCCCGCGCCCTCATCCCGGTCTCCAAGCGCCGCCCGCGCACCGCCCACCCACAGGGCAACCGGCTCTCCGGCTACCTGATACGGCTCCCCGTCGACGACCCCGACCCGCTCGGCCGGTTCGAGGCCGTCCGCACCGCCATGGACCGCAACAAGGACGCGGGCCCCAACCGCGGCGCGGGCGCCGTCGCCCTGCTCGCCGACCACGTGCCCGCGCTCGGCCACCGGCTCGGCGGACCGCTGGTCAGCCAGGCCGCCCGGCTGTGGTTCGACATCCTGGTCACCAGCGTGCCGCTGCCGAGCATCGGCCTGAAGCTCGGCGGCAACCCGGTCACCGAGGTCTACCCCTTCGCCCCGCTGGCCCGCGGGCAGTCCCTGGCGGTGGCGGTCTCCACCTACCGCGGCCGGGTCCACTACGGCCTCGTCGCCGACGCCAAGGCCGTACCCGACCTGGACGTGCTGGCCGCCGCCCTCACCGAGGAGGTGCAGGCCCTGATCACCGCCTGCGGCTCCTGAGGGTCCGGGTTTGGTGGACCGGCCCGGGGCTCCGTTAAAATTCGCCGTTCGAAAGCGGGCGCGACCGGAGCGCCGCGACGGAAGACCAGGGAACGGCAGCGGCCATGACGGTGACAGACAACGGCTCGGCGATCACGGACGAGATCGTCTTCGGGCCCGGCATCGACCCCGAACGGCTCGCCGTGTGCCTCAGCGTCCTCGAGGAGCTCGACGAGCTGGACGTCGACCACCCGGACGCGATCGCCGTGCGCCGGGCCACCGCGGGCATCTACCGCACCGTCAAGCAGCGCCGCCGCCAGGAGCGCCGGGCCGCCAAGACCGCCCACGACAAGGCGGTCACGGAGGCCACGGCGACCGGCTCCGCCCAGCGCATCGACGACGAGACCGAGGGCCTGCTGCCCTCCTCGGCCACCGAGGAGGGCAGGATCGCGGGGATACTCCAGCGCCCGCGCTCCTGCTACACCTGCAAGACCCGGTACGTCGAGGTCGACTACTTCTACCACCAGCTGTGTCCGGACTGCGCCCGCACCAACCGGGAGAAGCGGGACGTGCGCGCCGACCTCAGCGGCAAGCGGGCCCTGCTCACCGGCGGCCGCGCCAAGATCGGCATGTACATCGCGCTCAGGCTGCTGCGCGACGGCGCCCACACCACCATCACCACGCGCTTCCCCAAGGACGCCATCCGCCGCTTCAAGGCCATGGACGACTCGGCGCAGTGGATCCACCGCCTGGAGGTCGTCGGCATCGACCTGCGCGACCCGGCGCAGGCCGTGGCCCTCGGCGAGCAGGTCGCCGCGGCGGGCCCGCTCGACATCCTGATCAACAACGCGACGCAGACCGTACGCCGCCTGCCCTCCGCCTACGCCGCCCTAGTCGACGGCGAGAGCGCCCCGCTGCCCGCCGGCGAGCTGCCCGCCCACCACGTCATCGGCGCCTTCAACTCCGGCGCGGTCGACGGCCTGGCCGCGCTGCCCCTGGGCACCAGCGGCCTGGACGCGCAGAAGGTCGCCGACCTCGCGCTGGTCGCCGGCAACGCCAGCGTCGCCCGGCACCTCGACGGCACCGCCATCGACGCCGGCGGGCTGGTCCCCGACGTCGTCGACAGCAACACCTGGGTGCAGACCATCGACCAGATCTCCCCGGTCGAGCTGCTGGAGACCCAGCTGTGCAACTACACCTCGCCGTTCATCCTGATCAGCGCGCTGCGGCCGGCCATGGCCGACGCCGCGAAGAAGGCGGCGAGCGGGCGGGCCTACGTGGTGAACGTCTCCGCCATGGAGGGCGTCTTCGGCCGCGGCTACAAGGGCGCGGGCCACCCGAACACCAACGCCGCCAAGGCCGCCATGAACATGGTCACCCGGACCAGCGCCCAGGAGATGTTCCAGAGCGACGGCATCCTGATGACGTCCGTCGACACCGGCTGGATCACCGACGAGCGACCGCACTACGACAAGCTGCGCCTGGCCGAGGAGGGCTTCCACGCACCGCTCGATCTGGTCGACGGGGCCGCCCGGGTTTACGATCCGATTGTGCGCGGCGAACAGGGCGAGGACCTGTACGGCGTCTTCTTGAAGGACTACGCGCCCGGAAAGTGGTGATCCACGGCCGTGCGCGTGGCCCGGCGCCCGTCGGGACCCCGGCTCCTGCTGGCAACCGCGTCAGGGAGTGATCATGGGTAGTCCGCAGAACATCGATCCGCGAGCACAGAACGATCCGCGCAACCGCTACCCCACCGATGAGCAGTTCTACGCGAGCGACCGCACGGACCCGTCCGGGCTGGCGGAGGACCGGCCCCGCGGCGGTGCCACGGGAGATCCGTTCAAGCACCCCCGGACGTGGGGCACGGTCGCCGTGATCGTGTTCGTCATCCTGATCGTCATCCTGGGCATCGCGCTGTTCCCATGAGGGAGCCGTAGCCGCCGTCAGGAGCGAGGTGGTGCGTATGAGCGAAGAAAGTCACCGACGGCGTACCCCGGCCCGGGGTACGCCGTCCTGACGCGTGTCCCCCCGTCCACCAGCAGATCCGCGCCGGTCACCCACTCCGCCGCGTCCGAGGCCAGCCACACCACCGCCCGCGCGACGTCGTCCGGCTCGCCGATCCGGCCCAGCGGCAGCCCCGCCGCCACCTTCTCCTCGCCGGGCTCCCACACGAACCGCGCCATCTCGGTGCGCACCAGCCCGGGGGAGACCGAGTTGACCCGCACCTTCGGCGCCAGCTCCCCGGCGAGCTGCGCCGTCAGGTGCAGCAGCGCCGCCTTGCTCGTGCCGTAGGCCCCCACGTTGGGCCCGACGTGGGCGGCGCCCTCGGTGCAGACGTTGACCACCGCGCCGCCGTGCTCACCCATCCACGCCCGCCACGCGCACTGCACCAGCCGCAGGGGCGCCTCGACGTTCACCGCGAACGCCTCCCGCCAGTCCTCCGGGTCGACGCCCATGAGCGGCCCGTACGGCTGGTTCGTCGCCGCGTTGTTGACCACCACGTCGATCCGGCCGAACGCGTCCAGCGCCAGCTCCGTGAGGGCCCGCAGATGGTCCGGGTCCCCGACGCCGCCGGCCAGTCCCACGCCGTCCAGCTCCGCGGCCGTGCGCCGCACCTCGTCCGCGTCCCGCGCGGTCACGCAGACCCGCGCGCCCGCCTCGGCCAGCCGCCCGGCGATCGCGCGCCCGATGCCGCGCGTCGCCCCGGTGACGACGGCGGCCCTGCCCTGGAGCCCGTACGACGGCGTCATCGCCGTACCGTCTCATGGCGGACCGTCAGTCGACAGCCCCGAGACGGGAGTTGCGTGCGGCGACCAGATCCAGGACTGTGCGCCAGTCCTCCAGCACCCCGGCGTCGACGCCGGGGGCGCGGGCCTCCTCGTCCGCCTGGCGAAGGCGGGCCAGGTCGTCGTCGGCGGGCCTGCCGGAGCGGTGGTGCTCGCGGACCAGCCGGGCCACGCGCTCGCCGAGCAGGCCCCGCACCGCGTCGGCCGCGCCGGCGGGGTGCGCGGCCGCGTCGCCCGGCCGCAGCAGCGGGCCGATGGCGTGCACCAGGCCCGCCACCTGGAGTTCCTTGTCGGCGGGGCGGCGGCGCCGCAGCAGCGCGGCGGTCTGCAGGGCGTGCTGGTGCAGATCGACCCGGCCCCTGAGCAGGCCCGGGGCGTCCCACGAGCCCCGGCAGGCGTACAGCAGATCCATCAGCTCTTCGACACTGCGCAGCTCCATGCGTCAGTCCTCCCGCAGGACAAGCCGTTGCCGTCCGTCAGCAGATCATGGCCGCCTTGCGATTCGGCCAACGGGACTTGAACTGCGCGGCCTGTTCGGAACGCCGGGGCGCGGCTCAGTTCACGGGCACCGGGTCCTCGGGCAGCCGCCGCCCGGTCACGGCGGAGAAGCAGTGCACGTCCCCGGCGCGGATCGCGACCCGCAGCGCGGCCCCCTTGCCGTAGGTGGGGCGCCCCGGGAGGCGGACGACGATCTCGGTGCGGTCCGGGCCGGCGCGTGCGGTGGTGTGGAGGTAGACGACGGCGCCGGTGTCCTCGACCGTGTCGACGACGAGGTCGAGGCCGGGTGTCTCGCGGTCCTCCCGGGAGAGGAACTCGAACTGCTCGGGCCGCACGCCGAGCACGATCTCGCGGGCGCCCGCCGCCCGCAGTGTGCCGCGCGCCAGCGGTATGTCCAGGGCACCGAGCCGGGCCCCGTCCGCCGACAGCGGGAGCCGGAAGAGGTTCATCGCGGGCGACCCGACGAAGCCGCCCACGAAGGTGTTGGCCGGGTGCGCGTAGACCTCCCGCGGCGTGCCCACCTGCTGGAGCAGTCCGTCCTTGAGCACCGCGAGACGGTCGCCGACCGCCATCGCCTCGAGCTGGTCGTGGGTGACGTACACGGTGGTGATGCCGAGGTGGTGCTGCATCCGGGCGATCTGTGCGCGGGTCTCCGCGCGCAGCCGGGCGTCGAGGTTCGACAGCGGCTCGTCCATCAGATAGACCTGCGGGTCGCGTACGAGCGCGCGCCCGGTCGCCACCCGCTGCCGCTCGCCGCCCGCGAGCGTGCCGGGCAGCCGGCCGAGGTACTGCTCGATGTCGAGGACGGCGGCGGCGTGCTGGACCCGCTGCCTCGCCCGAGGTTTGGCCATGCGGGCGATCCTCAGCGCGAACCCGATGTTGTCGGCAGCCGACAAATGCGGGAACAGGGCGTAGTCCTGGAACACCATCGCGATGTCCCGGTCCGCGGGCGGAAGATGGGTGACGTCGCGGACGCCGATGAGGACCGAACCCGAGTCGACGTCCTCCAGCCCGGCGAGCATGCGCAGGCAGGTCGACTTGCCGCACCCGGAAGGACCGAGGAGGACCATGAACTCACCGTCCTCGATCTCGAGGTCCAGCGAGTCCACGGCCGGCCGGTCCATCGCCGGGAAGTACCGGGTGGCCCTGTCGAAGGTGACCGACGCCATGACGTCCCCCTCCCGGACGTGTCTCTCGGACCCAGCATGGAACGGGCGTTGGCCGTTCGGCACGTCTGTAGGCCGAACGAGTGACAGTGAAGAGGGCTGAAACCGAATAACTTAGGACATTGAGCCCAAGATTTCAGCCCCATAGAGCGGTCCTCCGCTCATTTGGTTAATCTGGAGCGGACGGACAGCTCCACCGGGTCCCACCCACACCCACGTCCGTCCCGGGGCAAGCCGGTTCACAGCGGCCTGTTCTCAGACGAGTTGCAGGCGCCACCGCGTCCGAACTGCTTTCGACTCACACCTGAGCGGGCGTCAGGCGCCGGACCGCACAGTGGCTGGCACGCCCCGAGGGTGACCCGACACATAAGGAGTGCGCGGTGACACCAGAGAAGACGAATCGCGAACAGCGCCCCAAGGAACGCACGGAGCGCGCCGGCCGGCGGCCCGGCGAGATCGGCAGCCTGGACGTGTGGGCCCGCTCCGCACCGATCCGCCTGGCAGGTTACGAGGACGACCTGGCCGAGCCCCACATCCTGCCCAGCGTGGACTGAGCCACCCGGCAGGATCCCTCGCGATCGCCGACCGCATGGGCGTGCCAGACTCACGCCCATGCAGATCAGAGAAGCCGCGGCCGACGACTGGCCGCGGATCTGGCCCTTCTGGCACCGCATCGTCGCCGCCGGTGAGACCTACACATGGGACCCGGACACCTCCGAGGAGGCCGCCCGGGTCCTGTGGATGAGCCCCGCCAAGCGGGTCTACGTGGTCGAGGACGACACCGGCGCCGTCGTCGCCTCCGCCTACGTCACTGCCAATTACGGCGGCCCCGCGGCCCACATCGCCAACGCCGGCTTCATGGTCGACCCCGACCAGTCCGGCCGCGGGTTCGGCCGCGCCCTCGCCGAACACATCCTGGCCGCCGCCAGGTCCGACGGCTTCGACGCGATGGTCTTCAACGCCGTCGTCGAGACCAACCCGGCCGTGAAGCTGTGGCTCTCGCTCGGCTTCACGATCCTGGGCACGGTGCCGGACGCCTACGAGCATCCGCGGTACGGGCGGGTGGGGCTGCACGTGATGCACCGGGCGCTGTAGGCGGACCCGCCCGGTCCTTCCGGCCCGGTGCTCGCGGCGGCTCAGTCCTTGCGGCCGGTGACGGCCACGGTCACGCCCAGGCCGATCATCGTCAGCCCGCCGACCCCGCCCACCATCGACAACCGGCGCGGGGAGCGGGCGAACCAGTCGCGCGCGGTGGACGCCGCCAGGCCCCAGACGCTGTCGGAGGCGAGGGCGATGGCGTTGAACACCACGCCCAGCAGCAGCATCTGCAGCGTGACGTGCCCGGCGTCGCGGTCGACGAACTGCGGCAGCACGGCCGCGAAGAACACGATCGTCTTGGGGTTCGTCACCCCGACCGCGAACCCCTCCCAGAACGTGCGCAGTCCGCTGTGGACCACCGTCTCGCCGGCGAACACCGCCCGCAGCGAAGCCCGCGCCCGCCACGCCTTGACCCCGAGATGGACCAGGTAGGCGGCGCCGGCCAGCTTCAGCACGGTGAAGACCAGCACCGAGCGCTCCACGAGCGACCCGATGCCCACCGCCACGGCGACGACGAGCAGATACGCCCCGAGCGTGTTGCCCACGACGGTCGTCAGCGCGGCCCGCCGCCCCTGCGCCAGCGCCCGCCCGATCACGAACAGGACGCTCGGCCCGGGGACGATGATCAGCAGGAAGGACAGCGCCGCGAAGGCGAGCAGTCGGTCGGTGGAGAGCATGCGTCCATGCAAGCACGGGGGCGGGTCCGCCTTCACCCCGGTTTTCCGCGAGGGCGGTCGGCTCGGAGGATGACGCCCGGTCCGGCTCAGCCGTCGGGATGAGGCCGAAGTTCGTCGCGAGTGCGGAAGGACGCGCGGCCGACGGGACCAAGACTGGACGAAGTTCCAGATCGGCGCGGCTCTCCCTTCCCGCGCACCTCCACCGCGAGCGGAGCAGCACCGCATGTCCAGATTCCTCTACCGCATGGGCAGGTTCGCCTTCCGGCACAGGTTCGGCGTCGCCGTCGCCTGGGTCGCACTCCTCGTCCTGGGCGGCCTCGGAGCGTCCGCGGCGACACCTCCCGCCCCGAGCTCGTTCTCCATGCCGGGCACGGAGGCCCAGCGGGCCGTGGACCTGCTCGAGCAGCGCTTTCCCGAAGCCGCCGCCGACGGCGCGACGGCCCGGGTGGTGTTCAAGGCACCCGACGGCCACACGATGACGGAACCGGGCACCCGGGCCGCCGTCGAGAAGACCCTCGGCGCGATCAGGCACAGCTCCCCTCAAGTGGCCGCTGTGACCGACCCGTTCCGGGCCGGCACCGTGAGCGCGGACGGGACCGTCGCCTACGCACCCGTCACCTACCGGGCCCAGGCGGCCGCGCTCGGCGAGCCGGCCAAGGAGGCCCTGCTGAAAACGGTCCGTGAGGCGCGTACCGACGGGCTGACGGTCGAGGTCGGCGGCAGTGCCGTGCAGCAGGACAAGGGGGACTCCGGCACGGAGATCGTGGGCATCGCGATCGCCGCGGTGGTCCTGGTTGCCACGTTCGGGTCACTGGTGGCAGCCGGTCTGCCCCTGCTCACCGCGCTGTTCGGGGTGGGACTCGGCGTCTGCACGATCAGCGCGCTCGCCCACACCCTGGACCTCGGCGACACCACCTCGACCCTGGCGATGATGCTGGGGCTCGCGGTCGGCATCGACTACGCGCTGTTCGTCGTCACGCGCTACCGGACCGAACTGGCAGAAGGACGGGACCGGGAGGAGGCGGCCGGCCGGGCCACGGGCACGGCGGGATCGGCGGTCGTCCTCGCCGGTCTCACCGTGGTGATCGCGCTGGCCGCCCTGTCCGTGGTCGGCATCCCGGTCCTGACGAAGATGGGCCTGGCGGCAGCCGGCACGGTCGCCCTCGCCGTGGTGGTGGCGCTCACCCTGCTTCCCGCGTTGCTGGCGTTCGCGGGCAAGCGGATCGTCGGGCGGCGCGAGTGCCGCAGGCCCCGCGAGCGGCCCGCCGCCCGGTCGTCCCTGGGCGCGCGCTGGGCCCGCTTCGTGCTGCGGCGCCCGGTGATGGTGCTGGTCGCGTCGGTGATCGGCGTCGGCGCGCTCGCCGTTCCGGCCACCTCCCTGAAACTCGGCCTGCCGGACGAGGGCGCGATGCCGACCGCCAGCACACAGCACAAGGCGTACGACCTGATCTCCGACGGATTCGGCCCCGGGGCCAACGGCCCCCTCACCGTGGTCGTCGACGCCCACCGCCACCACGACGCCGACGCCGCGGCACGCCGGGTCGGGTCGCACCTGCGGGCCCTGGACGGCGTGGCCGCCGTGGGCCGGCCGACGTTCGACCCGGGCCGCGACACCGCGGTGATCACGGTGGTGCCGAGCACCCAGCCGGCCGACGCGAGGACGGAGCACCTCGTGCACCGGATCCGCCACACCGGCTCGGAGCTGAGCGAGGTCACGGGAGCCCCGGTCCTCGTCACGGGGCAGACGGGCATGAAGGTCGATTTCTCCGCGAAGATCAACGGCGCTCTGCTGCCGTACCTGGGCATCACGGTCGGCCTGGCGTTCCTGCTGCTGATGCTGGTCTTCCGGTCCGTGCTCGTCCCGCTCAAGGCGGCCCTGGGCTTCCTGCTGTCCGTGGGGGCGGCGCTGGGCGCGCTCGTCGCCGTCTTCCAGTGGGGCTGGCTGGCCGACGTCCTGGGCGTGCAGCAGACCGGACCGATCGTCAGCACCATGCCGATCTTCATGGTGGGCATCGTCTTCGGCCTAGCCATGGACTACGAGGTCTTCCTGGTCACGCGGATGCGCGAGGCCCGAGCGGCGGGACAGACGTCGCGCCAGGCGATCGTGACCGGGTTCCGGCACGGCGGGCGCATCGTGGCCTCTGCCGCAGTGATCATGACGGCGGTCTTCGGCAGTTTCGTCGCCTCCGGCGAGGACTCGGTCAAGATGATCGGCCTCGGTCTCGCCGTCGCGGTCCTCCTCGACGCCTTCGTGGTCCGTATGACGATCGTGCCCGCGGTGCTGGCGCTCCTCGGCGACGCGGCCTGGTGGCTGCCCGCGTGGCTGCGCAGGGTGCTGCCGCAGGCCGACGTCGAGGGCCGCGCGCCGCGGGGCGCACGGGAAGGCGGCGCCACCGACGCGGGCCCGCCCGCTCCGGCTCAGGCGCCGCACGGCGAGACCGTCCACCGGTGACATGGCTGTGGCAGCACATGGCGAAGCGGCAAGGACGGCTCCGGGCTTCCTCACGCGGCAGAGGGCGCGCGGGCGACGCGCCTCCACGGCGGCGACCATGACCTGGCTCGACTCGATCGCGCGGCACCGGATGCCGCGGGCCGTCGTCGACGTGGTGGTGGCCGTGGTGGTCACGGCCGGCGTGCTGGCCGTACCCGAGCGGCTCCCGGACGGGCCGCCGCTGCGGGACCCCGACGTGTGGCGCGTGCTGCTGGCGCTGCTGTCGGGGCTCCCGCTGGCAGTCCACCGCAAGTGGCCGCTGCACACGCTGCTGACCGTCGCGGCCGCCGTGGGCGTGCTGCAGGCCTGCGGATACATCGCGCCGCTGGTCGGGCCCTCGGGCACCTCGGTCGGGGTGCCCGGTCTGGGCGTGGCCGCGGCCGTACTGCTCACCGCCGTGCGGTCCTCGCGGCGCGTCGCCACGGTGGTCGTGACAGCCGTGATTCCCGCTCTCGCCGTGATGGAGGCGCTGATCGAGCCCGGCTTCCGCACGGTGAACGCCGTCACCGCGACGATCCTCCTGGTGGCCGCCTGGGCGCTGGGCCGGCTCTCCGGGGCGCGCAAGGCGCTGGCCCGGGACGCGGTGGAGAAGGCCGCCGCACTGGAACGGGAACAGGGCGCGAACGCCCGGGAGGCCGTGGCCCGGGAACGCGCCCGCATCGCCCGCGAACTCCACGACGTCGTCGCCCACAACGTCAGCCTCATGGTCGTGCAGACCATCGCCGCGGACCGGGTGCAGGACCGCGACGGCGCCAAGGCGCACGAGCTGCACCACATGGTCGAACAGACCGGACGCGCGGCCGTCGGCGAGCTGCGCGGACTCCTCCAGGTGCTGCGCACGGACGATCCGGAGGACGGCGCCGAGCGCCGGCAGACGCCCCAGCCCTCGCTGCGGCAGATCCCACGGCTGGTGGAGTCGGTGCGCGCCGCCGGGCTCGACGTCGACTTCACCACCGAGGGCGGCCCCGCGCAGCTGTCTGCCGTCTCGGAACTCGTCGTCTACCGTGTTGTCCAGGAAGCCCTGACAAACACGCTCAAACACGCCGGCCGCACCCGGACGCGTCTGAGTCTCGTACGGGAACCGGACGGTGACCTCACGGTGCGGGTGTGCGACGAGGGACGGCGGACGGGACACGTCGAGCCGAGGGCCGGAGCGGTGAGCGACGGAACGGGGCACGGTCTGATCGGCATGCGGGAGCGCATCGCCGCGGTCGGCGGCACTGTGCGCACGGGCCGCCGCCCCGACGGCGGGTTCTGCGTCCACGCGTCCGTCCCCTCCGACAACGGATGCGACACGACCGAAGGAGGCCGGCGTCCATGACCTCCATCCGCGTGCTGCTCGTCGACGATCAGCCCATGATCCGCACCGGGTTCCGGCTCATCCTCGAAGCCGAGTCCGACATCGTCGTGGTGGGGGAGGCCGGGGACGGACAGGCAGGGGTCGAGGAGACGCGCGCGCTGCAGCCCGACGTCGTGCTGATGGACATCCGCATGCCCCGTCTCGACGGTGTCGAGGCGACCCGGCGCATCGTGGAGTCCGGCTCGACCGGCCGCGTCGTCATCCTCACCACGTTCGACCTCGACGAGCACGTGCACGACGCCCTGCGCGCGGGTGCGAGCGGCTTCCTCGTCAAGGACGGTCCGGCGGACTCGCTGGTCGAGGCCATCCGCACGGTCGCCCGGGGCGACGCGGTGATCTCCCCCCGGATCACCCGCAGGCTCCTCGACCGCTTCTCACGCCTCGCCGACCGGGCCGCGCCCGCCGTGCCCCAGAGCCTGGACGCGCTCACCGCGCGGGAACTGGACGTCCTGCGCGTACTGAGCCGGGGCCTGTCGAACGCCGAGGTCGCCCGGGAACTGCAGGTCAGCGAGGCCACCGTGAAGACCCATGTCGCGCACATCCTGGAGAAGTACGAGCTCAGGGACCGGGTGCAGGCGGTCATCCTCGCCTACGACACCGGCCTGGTCCGCCCCGCCGCGGGCGCCTGACACACGTCGGCCGGGGAGCCGTCCCGTGCGGACGTCTCCCCGGCCGACGCGTACGCCCGCCCGTCCCGGCGTACGCGCTGCTACGCCGTGGACGCGCGGGCCGCACTCATGAACGCGCGGGGTGGGGGGCCGGGATGTCGTAGACGTTCCCCGGCGTGACGATGCGCGTGACCGCGTTGGCGAACTTCGTGCCCGGCCCCTTCCCCTGGGAGGCGACATCGCTGGTCGTGTGGATCACGAGGGTGGCCCCCGCCTCGGGCAGGCGGATCACCACGGTCTGGTAGCCGGGCAGCGAGCCGTTGTGTCCCAGCCACCCGTGGTTGGCGAAGATCCCCAGGCCGTAGCTCAGCCCCGGCTCGCCCGTCGGCTCGAACTTCATCCGCTCCGCCTGCGTCGCGGGCGACAGCAGGCTTCCGCCGGTCAGCACCGACGCCCAGGACCGCAGGTCGCGCAGGTTCGAGATCATCGCCCCGGACGGGCCACCCGGCGGGGTCCGGTCCGTCGCGTCCTGGAGCGAGCCGTCCGCGGTCTGGTCCGTGTACCCGTGCGCGTGCGGGGCCGGGAACTCGGGGCCCGCCGGCATGAACGTGTGGTCCAGGTGGGCGGGCTTCAGCACATGCCGCGCCACGTAGTCGTCGAAGGGCCGGCCGGTCACCTTCTGCACCACCATCGCCAGCAGAACGGTGTTGGTGTTGCTGTACTCGAACCTGCTGCCCGCGGGGAAGCCCGCCGGGTGCTTGAAGGAGTACGCCAGCATCTCGTGCGGGGAGAACACCCGGCGGGGGTCGGCCATGTAGGCCTTGCCGTATCCGGGATCGAGCAGGTAGTTGAACAGGCCGCTGCGCATCTCGGCGAGGTGGCGCAGCGTGATGCGGTGGCCGTTCGGAACGCCGCTCACGTACCGGGAGATCGGATCGTCCAGGTCCACCCGCCGGTCGTCCACCAGACGCAGCAGGGCGGTGACGGTGAAGGTCTTGGTGACGCTGCCGACGCGCATGTTGAACCCCGGGGACATGGGCGCCTTCGTCGCCTTGTCGGCGGTCCCGAGGGTCCGTACGTAGCTGCCCTTGCCCGGCGCCCACAGGCCCACGGTGACGCCGGGCGTCCTGGTGGTCGTGAGGACGTCGCGGAGGGCCCGGTCGAGCCGGTCGCGTACCTCCGGCGTCAGTTTCCGCATCACCGGCTGGTGCGGGCGGGAATGTGCCGGTGCGGCGGGGGAGGACCACGAGGCGGCATGCGCCGCGGCGCCGCTCGCCAGGAGCGTCCCGGTGACGAGGACCGTCCCGACCGCCGCGGACGTCCGGCGCCGGATCCTGGGGCGACCGTGGTCGACGGCCGTGGAACTGCGAGGCATGATGCACCCTTTCAACGTGCGGGGCGGCCCTGTCGGCCGCCCCGCTCCGGTTCCCCAGCGTGCTCGGGTCCGCCGTCCGTGGCCTCGGTCTCCCGGGCGGTTCCGCGCCTCGGCCGCAAGGGTGAGATCGCCGCGTCCTCTCCGCACCGAGGGCCGGGTGCGACCCTGACGGCCCGATCCGAGGGTCGCCCGTCCCTGTGGCCCGTGGTGGGCGCCGGCACCCGAGGCGAGCATGAGGGGCATGAGCACGTCGAACGACCGCAGCACCACGGATGATCAGCGTTCCCGCCACACCGTGGTGATGGTCCTCTTCGACGGGATCGCGGCCCTCGACGTCACCGGTCCGCTGGATGTGCTGGCGGCCGCCAACCACTACGGCGGCCGGTACCGCATCGTCACCGTGTCGCCCGGAGGCAAGCAGGTCGGCACCACCTCGGGCCTGGGCCTCGCGGTGGACATGCCCCTGGAGGAGTTCACCGGCCGCGTCGGAACCCTTGTCGTGCCCGGCCGCCCCGACTGGTGGGCCGCCGTCTCGGACCGCGACCTGGTCGGCCATCTCGCGCGGCTGGCAGGGTCCGCCCGGCGGGTCGGCGCGGTCTGCGCCGGAGCCTTTCCGCTGGCGGCGACCGGGCTGCTGGACGGACGCCGGGCCGTCACCCACTGGCAGCTGATCGACGACCTCGCCACCCGTTACCCCGAGGTGCGCGTGGACCGGGAGGCGATCTTCGTACGGGACGGGCGCTACGTCACGTCCGCCGGCGTCACCTCGGGGATCGACATGACCCTGTCCCTGGTGGAGGAGGACCTGGGACCCGAGGCCGCCCGGGCCGTGGCGCGTTTCCTGGTGCTCTTCATGGCCAGGCCCGGCAGCCAGCCCCAGTTCAGCGTGCGGATGCAGGCCCGCTACCGGCGCAGCGCCACGGTGCGCGCCGTCCTGGACGCCGTGACCGCCGATCCGGCCGCGGACCACCGTCTGTCCGCGCTCGCGGCACGGGCCGGTATCAGCGTGCGCCACCTGACCCGCCTGGTCCGCAAGGAGACGGACACCACGGTCACCCGCTTCGTCGAGCAGATCCGCGTCGAGGCCGCGCGGGGGCTGCTGGAGTCCGGGACGGATCCGCTTGACCTGGTCGCCCGCAGAAGCGGGTTCGGTTCCGCCGAGACCTTGCGCCGGGCCTTCGTGCGGGAGCTCGGCATGACGCCCGGCGCCTACCGGGCCCGCTGCCCCGGCGGCCGGCCGGCGCTGCCGAGGGGGTCCGACGTTCCCGCCGGGCGCTGATCCGGCGCCGTGCCGGGATGCCGCCGCCTTGCCCGTCGGAGTCGGTGGACGGACGCTTTGGTCATGGAAGGTCGCACCGGACGGCGCCGGCCGCACCTCGTGGTGATGGTGCTCTTCGACCACGTCCAACTGCTCGACGTCACCGGACCGCTGGAGGTCTACGCCTCGGCCAACGACCACGGGGCCGACTACCGGCTGCTCACCGCCTCGTGCCGCGGCCGGGAGGTGCGGACCACGGCCGGGGCGCGGCTCGCCGCGGACGTGGCGCTCGAGGACGTCACCGGCCGGATCGGGACACTGATAGTCCCGGGGCGGTTCGACTGGCGGGCCGCGGTGACCGACCGCGAGCTCATCTCCGGGATCGGCCGGCTGCTGGCGCCCTCCCGCAGGGTCGCCTCGGTGTGCGCCGGGGCCTTCCCGCTCGCCGCGACCGGCGCCCTGGACGGACGCCGGGCGGCCACGCACTGGTGCCTCGCGGCGGACCTCGCGCGGCACTTCCCCGCGATCGACGTCGACCGGGACTCGATCTTCGTGCGGGACGGCAAGACCATCACCTCGGCGGGTGTCACCTCCGGGATCGACCTCACCCTGTCCCTGGTCGAGGAGGACTTCGGGCCGGAGGTGGCACGCGCGGCGGCGAAGTACCTGGTCGTCTTCATGGCCCGCCCCGGAGGCCAGTCGCAGTTCAGCGTCCGCCAGGCGGCGCGGCAGCCGCGGCACGAGACGGTGAGGGCGGCACTGGACGCGGTCGCCGCGGACCCGGCCGGTGACCACAGCCTGGAGGCCCTCGCGCGCCGGACCGGCGTGAGCGTGCGCCAGCTCACCCGCCTCTTCCGTGCCGAACTCGGCACGAGCGCCACCCAGTTCGTGGAGCAGATCAGGGTCGAGGCGGCCCAGGCGCTCCTCGAGGGCGGCATGGACCCGCTGGACGTCGTCGCCAGGCGCTCCGGCTTCGGCTCCGAGGAGACCCTGCGCCGCGCCTTCCAGCGCCGGCTCGGTGTCACACCCGGGGTCTACCGCGCACGGTTCCGGACCACGCGTACCGCCCACACCGTGGAGCGCGACGGCGCCGCCGGAGGCTGACCGACGGGGCCGGATCGGCAGATCGGGCCGCCCTTCCCTCGCATCCGGCAACCAGGGCCTTCACCAGGAATGCCGGTGTTCTTCCACGGCATTTCGGAGACAGCGCCGCGCGGGTGCCGAACGCCCGCATGGGCCGGGAAGCTCCGGATCTCTGCGGAAGGGGAGTGTGCCATGACGGAGAGGACCAGACCGAGACCGGTTGCCACCGAGGAGGGCCCAGGGCGGGAACAGGTACCCGCCGACCCACCGGGGCGACGGCACAGGGCCCGCACCGCTGCCGAGGCCCTGCTCGCGCTGTCCCTCGTGGGCGCCGCGACAGCCGTGCACGCACTGTCCCGGCCGGCCACGGGCGCCGCCGTCTCCCTCGCCCTGGCGGTGGCCGCGGCCGGTGTTCCCACGGTGGCGGCATGGATCCTGGGCTGCCGGGCCCGCGCCCGCCGGACCCTGGCGGCCCGGACGCGGGAACGCGCCCACGCGCAGGAGCAGCAGGAGGAGAGGACCCGGGCCGTCCTCGCGGCCGAACGCGCCCGCATCGCCCGCGAGCTGCACGACATCGTGGCCCACAACGTCAGCCTGATCGTCATTCAGGCCGCCGCGGCCGACCGGGCCCTGGAGCGCGACCCCGGCAGGATCCCCGAACTGCACGCCACCATCGAGCAGACGGGCCGTGCCACCGTCGTCGAACTCCGCGGGCTGCTCGGGCGGCTGCGCACCGAGGAGGAGAGCGGCGCCGAGCAGCACCGGGAACGCGGCATCGCGGACATCCCGTATCTGCTGGACGCTGTGCGCGACGCCGGAATGGACGTCCGGTGGTCGTCGGCCGGTACGCCCCGGCGGGTGCCGGCCGGCACCGGGCTCGCGGCCTACCGGATCGTGCAGGAGGCCCTGACCAACAGCCTCAAGCACGCCGGCCTCACCCGCGCCGCCGTCGTCCTCGACTGGCAGGACGGCCGGTTGACCGTGACGGTGCGCGACGACGGGCCCCTCTGCGGTGGCGACGGGCGACCTCCTTGCGATGCCGAGGCGCCCGTACTGCCGGGCGGAGGCAGCCACGGACTGGTCGGGATGCGCGAACGCGTCGCCGCGGTGGGCGGATCCCTGCACACAGGTCCGTGCCCCGAGGGCGGCTTCGCCGTCCGAGCCGTGCTGCCCCTGGACACCGCTGCGTCCTGAGGCGAGGTCAGGGAGGAGCCGCAGCCCGGCCTCATCCTCCTGAGCGAGCCGCCGAATCGGCGGCTCGGCCGATGCCCGGCGGACGAAAACGGAAAAAACTGGGACATGTGAGCGGCCCACATCCCCAGAGCGCCGCAACGACGCGCGGACCGGAAGCAAAGCGCGGACCGAACCAGAGGAGACACGTGACCGCCACCGCCATCGACCCCGTGCTCGATCCGCCCGCCGGGCCCACGCACCTCCCGCAGGAAGCGGAACACCTGCGGATCAGCCTGTCCCACACCGGCGGCGGAGCCATGGTCCGGCTCGCGGGCGAGCTCGACATCGCCGGGGCGCCGGCGCTCACGGCCCTGCTGGCGCACTGCGTCGAGCAGGGCCGGGACATCGCGGTCGACGCGGCCGACCTCACCTTCATCGACGCGGCGGGAATCCGTCCGCTGGCGGACGCGCAGGCGCGCTGCCGCCGGCAGGGACGGAGCTTCCGGCTGCGGACGGCGAGCGCCGCGGTGCGCCGAGTCGTCACGCTCACCGGGCTCGCGGACCGGCTGTTCGGCACCGCGGACGCCGCGCGCACGGTCCTGGCGTGACCCTTGAAGCAGCAGAACGGGCCGACCGGCCACGGCACTTCCGGTACCGGCGTGGCGCATCGGCGCTACGCCGGCGCGGGGCGCCCGGAGTCCAGGGCCTGCCGTAGCGTCCGGCCGACCTGGTCGTATGCCGCCCGTGTGACCGGGCTGGCGGCGAGCGGGTTCTGCGCCGTGAAGGAGTGGATGGCCCCCAGATAGCGCACCGCCACGGCCGGCACGCCCGCGTCGAGGAGGGAGCGGGCGTACGCCTCGCCCTCGTCCCGCAGCACATCGGCCTCCGCCGTGACCACCAACGCGGGCGGCAGCCCGGCGAGTTCGTCCCTCGACGCCCTCAAGGGCGAAGCGGTGGGATCGCCCCGGACACCGGTGTCCGGGGCATAATGGTCCCAGAACCAGGCCATTTGGGAGCGCGTGAGGAAAGGACCCTCGGCGAACTCGTCGTAGGAGGGCGTGTCGAGCCCGGCGTCCAGCGCCGGGTAGAGGAGCACCTGGTGCGCGAGCCGGGGACCTCCGCGCCGCTTCGCCAGCAGCGCGGTGACGGCGGCCAGATTGCCGCCCGCGCTGTCGCCCGCGACCGCCAGCCGCGTGCCGTCCAGACCGACGTCCGCCCCGTGCTCGGCGATCCAGGCGGTGGCGGCGTAGGCCTCCTCGACGGCCACGGGATAGCGGGCCTCCGGAGACCGGGTGTACTCCACGAAGACCACGGCCGCGCCGGACGCGTGGGCGAGGTCGCGGGTGGCGCGGTCGTAGGTGGTCCGGTCGCCCAGCACCCAGCCGCCGCCGTGGAAGTACATCACCGCCGGCAGCACCCCGGCCGACGGCCGCGGCCGGACGATGCGTACCAGCACCTCGCCGCCCGGCCCGACCGGGAGCCTGCGTTCGTCGGCGTCCACGGGCAACATCACCACGTCCGCGGCGAGTTGCCCGGCCAGGTCACCGGCCCTGGCCTCCTGCGGCGTCTGCTCCTCCAGAGGCGGACCGCCCTCGGCCTTCAGGCCTTCCAGGAACCGTTCGACGAAGGGGTCGAGGCGGACGCGTGACTGGCTCAAGGGGACCTCCTGCGGCCGGCGGGAGCACGTCCGATGCCGGGGTGAAGTTCCATCCCAGCAGACTGGGCCGGGCGTCGTACACCGCAAGTCGCCCGATGGAGGCAGTGCGCAGGGCCAGGTGCGCGCCCGCGCCGGCGGGCAGGCCGAGCCACCGGGCGGTCAGGATGCGGATGAAGTTGCCGTGCGTCACGAGCACCACGTCCCGGCCGTCGGCCAGCACGCCGCGGGCGCGATCGAGCACGCGGTCGGCCCGCGCGGCGACCTCCGGCAGGCACTCGCCCGCACACGCCCCGGGCAGCAGCGCGCTGTTCCACACGTCGTGGCGGCACGGCGCGAGCCGGCAGCCGTCGTCCACGGTGTGCCCGTCACGCAGCCGGAAGCTCCACTCCCGGAGCTCCGGGCCGACGTCCGCGCGGAGCCCCGCGAGCTCCGCCGTACGGCGGGCGCGCAGCGCCGGGCTGCACAGCACGCGCGCGTCGCGGTACGCGGCCAGGTGGGGGCCCAGCAGGGACGCCTCCATCTCGCCGGCGGGCGTCAGCGCGGGGTCGTCCCGGCCGGTGTAGTACCTGCGAACCCGGTTCCACGCGGTCTCCGCATGGCGGACCATGATCACCTGGTGCATCGCGCGTCGCCCCCTTCCTCGGTGGGCACGGTGACGATCGGCACCGGTGAGCCGAGGAACCGGTGGACCGGGCAGCGGTCGGCGACCGAGACGAGGGCACGCCGCTGGTCGTCGCGCAGGTCGCCGTCGAGGGAGATCTCCGTGACGACGGCCGGACCGTCCAGGCGCAGCCGGACCCGGACCTCGCGCAGCGGCCAGTCGTGGCGCTCCGCGTACATCCGCAGGGTCATCGAGGTGCAGGCCCCCAGACCGGCGAGGACGAGCTCGAACGGAGCCGGTCCCGTGTCGGCGCCGACCGGGACCGGCTCGTCCGCGATCACGCGGTGCGGACCCACGGTGACCGAGCGTGCGGCACCCGCCCGCTCGGTCACCGCCACGGGCCGCGCGGCCACGTCAGTTCCCTCCGGGAGCGAGCAGCACGGCGATCTCGCTGGTCCGGGCGATCGCGTCGCTGACGCTCGGCGTGAACCAGGCCGCGAGGCGGCGGCGATGGTGCGGGCCGACGACGATCAGGTCGGCGCCGAAACGCCGCGCGGCGTCCTCCACGGCGGGTGCCACGTCGGACACCAGGCCGTCGAGCAGCTCGCCGTCCGCCTCGACGCCTGCCTGACGCAGCGCCGAGAGGGCGTTCCGGACGGTCCGGTGCGCGGCCGGATCGTCCTCCAGCGGCACCACGGTGTCGTAGACGACGTCCGAGGTGTCGATGTGCAGGACCCGTACGGTCGCGCCGGTCAGCGAGGCGAGCTCGGCGGTCGTCTCCACGGCGCCGCGGCCGGCGGGGCTGCCGTCGACGGCGACCAGGATGCGGTGGAACATGGCGGTACTCCTTGGATACGCGGCGCGGTCAGCGCCCGGTGGTGGACGGGTCGGCGGACACGGCGACGGCGGCCGGAGCATCCTGGTGCGGGTGCTGCACGGCCCGGCGCTCGCGCTGTACGAGGGCGGCCGCGGTGGAGACGGCCAGCAGGACGACGGACAGCCACAGGCCCTTGGCGATGCCGCCGGAGGAGTCCGACAGCAGGCCGGAGACGAGCGGGCCCACCGCCTGGCCGACGCTGAACGCGACCGTCAGCAGGGCGATGCCGGAGGTCCAGGCGTGCTGGGGCAGCATCCGGCGGGCGAGCACGGTCACGGCCGTGGGTCCGGCCATGAACGAGCCGCCGAAGACCACCGCCGAGACCAGCGCGGCGACCGTGCCGTGCCACAGCAGGACGGGCAGCACACCGGCGAGGACCACCGCGGAGACCAGCGCCGGGGCGGCGCCGCCGCGCAGCCGGCCGATGAGCCGGCCCCACACCAGCAGGGTCGCGACCGCGGAGGCCGCCCCCAGCACGATGAAGAAGCTCGCCAGACCCCAGGTCGTCATCCCCTGGCTGTGCAGCAGGGCGATGACGAAGGTCATGTACGACACGTAGCCCGCGCCGAACAGCACGTACCAGACGAAGGTCGGTGCCAGCACCTTCAGGCCGGACCCGCCGCGCTCGCCGGACGCGGCGGCGGGCGCCTCGGCCACATGGCGCGAGGCCCAGACCGCGGGACCGATGGCCACCAGGGCGAGGACGCCCATCAGCAGCCAGCCGGCCTGCCAGCCGGAGACCCCCCAGGCGGTGAGGGCCGCGGGCACCACGACGCCGGAGAGGACCACACCGACGCCCACGCCCGTCATGTAGACGGCCACCAGCGCCGCGGACCTGGACTGCTGCCCGCCGGTGTGGACGCGGGAGGCGAGCGCCGAGCCGACCACGAAGGTCACCGCGGTGCTCAGACCGCCGACGAACCGCAGGACGCCGAGCCCCGCGAAGTCCCCGGTGGACGCGGACGCCAGCAGGGCGACCGCGCTGATCACCATGGACCACAGGAACACCGCGCGGGCGCCGAAGCGGCGCGACCACCACGCGGCGGTGGCGGCGCCGATGATGTACCCCAGGGCGTTGGCGGTGTTCAGGCCGCCCGCCGAGGCGTAACTCCAGTGCAGCTTCTCGCGCATGGCGGGAAGCAGCAGGGCGTAGGCGAACCGGGTGAAGCCCAGTGCGACCACGGGACCTGCGGCCAGCCCCAGGGCGACCAGGAACTCCGGCCGCGCCCGCGTGGCGGGCGGGGCCGCGGAGGCTGTCGCGGGACCCCGGGGGATCGATGAAGTCGAGTCGGACATGGCAGAGCCTTTCTCGCGTGCTGGGGACGGTTCGGACACGGGGGCCGTGAGGTGGTCCCGACGCGCACGCCGGTTCCAACGCCCTGTCCCGGGGGCCGATGGCCGGTCGACGGGCCATGACTCCCACGGATCGGGCCATCGGGCCGGCCCCCGGTGACAGGGGATGCCGCTACGGCCTCACCACCGCCGGAGGGGTAGGGGTTCCGGTGCCGGGCCGAGGGTCGGGTGGGTGGCAGAAGTGCCGCTCGCACAGCGGACAGGGCAGCCTGGGTGCGTTCCGCAGCCGGCGTCGGACGAGGGCGAAGGCCGCTGCTCCGGCCGGCGGTGCCGTGAGGTAGACCCACAGCCACCCGAGGTCTCCGGAGAACAGCTCCGGGCCGAACTGCCGCGCCGGATTGAAACTGCCGCCGGCCCCCTGGCCGACCACGAGGATCAGTACGGCGACGGCGGTGCCCGCGACCACGGGCACCGGAAGGAGCGACCGCGGCCGGGCCGCGACGAGGACCGCCACGGCGAGCATCACGGCCGCGGCGGCGGCCTCGGCGGCGAACACGACGGTCCACGGCACTCCGTGGGCGGCCCGGACGGTGGCGTAGCCGACCTCCGGCGCCGCCACCTGCCCGCCCCACAGCGCCCGCCCCGCGGCCACGCCGGCCACGGACCCCGCCAGCTGGGCCACCCCGTAGGCCACCGCGTCACGTCCGGGCAGGGCGCGCAGCAGCCAGAAGGCCAACGACACGGCCGGGTTGAGATGGCCGCCGGAACGCCTTCCGAGCGGAGACGCGATCAGCAGGCCGACGGTCGCCCCGCTGACCAGGGCGTCGATCACGAGCCTCGGCTCCGCCGAGGGAATCGCCTGCGCCACGGCGCTGTCCGGGCCGAAGAGCAGCCGGAACAGCGAGACCGTCACGAACAGCAGGATCGCCGTGGCGGCGAACTCGCTGAGCCACTCGGTCCAGGGGCAGCCGCGGCGCCCGCCGTTCGGGTTCACAGGGTCCTCCGCATCGACAACAGGGATGGTCCGGCCAGGATCGGAGGAGGGCTTGCACAGGCATTGCACGAGCTGCGGAGACGTGCAGAGGTACGGCCTCCCGCGACTCCCGTCGGCGCACCGGTCGTGGCGCCGGCGCTCGCGACGCCGTACGGCCATGGCCCGAACCGAGGGAGTCCCGTCCCGGGGGCCCCTGGCGGGAGGCCGACGGCCCGGGTGACCGTGGGGCGCGGGTGTGACCGTCACCCGCCCCCGCAAGGAGCCACCATGTCCTCGCTCTCGCCCCGCCGTCCGTGCCACCGCGACGTCCGGCTGAACCTGATCGGACCGATCACCCTCGTCGGAGGGCCGGCGCAGCCGCTGCCGGACGTTCCCCGCGGCCGGGCAGCCACTCTGCTCGGGTTGCTGGCCGCCCGTCGCAATCGGGTCGTCGGCCTGCACACCGTCATCGACACCCTCTGGCCCGACGAGGCACCGCCGAGCGCCGTGCAGACGGTCGCCGCGCTGATCAGCAGGCTGCGTCGGCTGGTCGGGCAGTGCCTGGAGCGGGTGGGCCCGGGTTACCGGCTGGACACCACCGGCTGGCGGGTCGACCTGGACGAGGCCGCACAACTGCTGGACACCGCCGAGCGGCGGCTGGCCGGCGGGGAACCCGCACTCGCCGAGGTGGCGGCGTGGCGCGCGCTGGACACGCTGACGGCCGGTCAGGCCGCGGAGGGGCTGCCGACGGCACCGTGGACCGATGCGCTCGAACGCGAGGTGGAGCAGTTGCTGCGCCGGGCCCGGCACGCCGCCTGGTCGGCGTCGGCACGCGTGGGCGACCACCGGCGGTCGGCCGAGGCGGCAGCCGCCGCCCTGCGGGTGGACCCCTACGACGAGTCGGCGTGCCGTGCCCTGATCGGCGCCCAGCTCGCGATCGGCTCCCCGGGCGCCGCGCTGCGCACCTTCGACGCGCTGCGTCGCAGACTCCGCTCCGAACTCGGCACCGAGCCCGATCCCCGCACCATGGCGCTGCACCAGGCGTTGCTGGGCAACCCCCTGACGGGGCGGCAGGACCCGCCCCGCCCGGCCGTCGCCTCGACGCGGCGGACCTCGGGCATCCTCGTCGGCCGCGACGCCGAACTCGACCGTCTGCACGGAGCATGGCGTGACGCGCTCGCCGGCCGGTCGACGGCCGTGCTGGTCCGGAGTGCCGACGGCATGGGCAGGACCGCCCTGCTCGCCGAGTTCGGTGACCAGGCCGCCCGGCACGGCGCCGCCGTCCTCCAGGTCCGCTGCGCCGACGCCGCGCATCTGGAGGACGGCACGGCGCTGACCCGAGCCGTGTCCCGGTACGGCGCGACAGCGCACCCGCGTGACGTCCGCGAGGCCGCCGCGGGACTGGAACAGCCGTTGCGGGAGCGCATCCCTGAACTGAGGCCGCTGCTCGGCCCGGTGGACACATCGGCCCGGGTCGCCGCCGGGATCCCGGACGCCGAGCCGGACGTCGTGGCGGCCTTCGTCCTGCGGACGGCCGTCCGTCGGCCGGTGCTGCTGACCGTCGACGACGCACACCTCGCCGACGGGGCCACCCTGGCAACGGTTCGCAAGCTGTACGCCGCCGCGGCCGCACACCGGCTCCTGCTTGTCGTTGCAGTCGGCGCGGAGGGCGCCCCCGACGGCCTGCTGCCGGTCATCCGGGAGGCCGAGTCGATGGTGCTCGGTCCGCTGTCAGCCCCGGAGGTCGCCGAACTGGCCGCCCGCCACGACCTCACCGACGCCGTGCCGGACCTCCTGCGCCTCACGGCCGGGCGCCCCGCGCTGCTGACCGAGGCGCTGTCCGCCGCGGCGCGTGGGCCGCTGGACCCCGCCCGTCCGCCCGACGGCCTGCTCCGTGTCGCCGGCGACCTGGTCCGACGCCTCGGAGAACCGGTCGCCGACCTGCTGCGCCAGGCCGCGATCACCGGCCCGCGGTTCCGCTTCGAGGAGGTGGCGAACACCAGCGGCCTGCCCGCGCGAGAAATCGCCCGACGCCTGGAACGCGCCCTGCGCGCCGGTGTGCTCCGCGCCGAGGGCGAGACGCTGGCCTTCGCGTGCGACGCCCTGCACACGGCCCTGTCCACCGCCGTACCCCCACCACTACGCGCGGCGCTGACGACCCCTCACCGCCCGGCTCCTCACGACCTGGCACCCCACCACCCGGCGCCCGCCGGCAGAGCCCGCGCCACGCGCTCCGCCGCACAGCCGGGCCACCGCCGTCGGGTCCCGCGGTGCGGTTGCCGGCCGCGCTGACCCGGGGCGGGAAGGATGGCGTGCCCTCCATCGCGCGGCTGACATGCCCGAGCCGAGTCGCGCCTTTCAGCGCCTCGTCTCGTACCTGGTCAGGATCACGCCGCACGGAAGCGTCCGCGTTTCCACCAGGTTCAGGTTCACCCAGCTGTCCAGCGCGGAGAAGAACGGCGTGCCGCCGCCCACCAGGACCGGTGCGGTGGCCAGTACGTACTCGTCGATCAGCCCGGCCCGCATGGCCGCCCCGGCGAGCGTCGCGCCGGCGATGTCCATCGGGCCGCCGTCCTCGGCCTTGAGCCGGGTGATCTCGGCGACCGCGTCGCCGGTGACCAGGCGGGTGTTCCAGTCGACCTTGTCGACCGTCGAGGAGAACACCACCTTCGACATGTCACGCCAGCGGTGCGCGAACTCGACCTCCGCCGGGGTGGCGTCGGGCTGCTGGTCGGCGGTCGGCCAGTGGGAGCTCATCGTCCGCCACAGCTTGCCTCCGTACAGCGACAGGTCGGTCGCCTGCAACTGGTCGGACCAGAACTGGAACAGCTCGTCGCTCGGCACGCTCCAGCCGATGTCGTCGCCGGGCGCGGCGATGTAGCCGTCCAGACTCAGGTTCATGCCGTAGATCAGTTTCCGCATGGCGCCAGCCTTCCGCGAGTCGGTCTCGCGCGTACAGACCGGCGCGGCGCGGGAAACTCATCGGTGCGCGATCTGAACTCGCATGGAGTCCTCGCGGTGAGACACGCCCTGGGACAACGGAGATGATCGGCCGGACCGGCCCTAGTCGAGCGGAGCCGTCCGCTGCCACGGGTGCAGCGTCTCCAGCTGTTCCGCGAGCTCCAGGAGCATCGCCTCCGTGCCCGGGCGGCCCACCAGCTGGACGGCGGTGGGGGCGCCGGAGGGGAGGGTGCCGAAGGGGACGGCCATGGCGGGCCAGCCGGTGAGGTTCCAGGGCGGGGTCAGCGGCGAGTAGTTGGTGTTGGCGAGCAGGTTGGGCAGCCAGCCCCGTTCGTGCCAGGCCACGGACTTGGGCGAGCGGCGGGCCAGGGCCGGGGTGAGCAGGACGTCGTACTCGGCGAAGAACGGTTCCATGCGCCGGCGCAGCTGTTCGCGGCTGTCGCTGGTGCGGACGTGGTTGACGAAGCGGCGGCCGATGGTGGCGTGCACGCGGGTGCGCCGGGTGAGCAGGCGCGGGTCGAGATCCTTGGCGTCGACCGCGGTGCCGGCCGTCCAGTGGGTCAGGGACATCGTGCTCAGGGACAACGGGTAGGGCGGGTCCGCGCGGCGGACCTGGTGGCCGGCCTTGATCAGGACGCCGCCGGCGTCCCGGGCCGCGGCCGCGTACGGGCTGCTGATCGTGACGCCCAGCAGCGGGCTGCGCAGCGAGACGGCGATCCTGCGCATGGCGGCCGGCTCGGACGGCCGGACCGCGTCGGTGTCCGCGAGGACCGTCAGCATCAGGCGCACGTCCTCGACGGTCGTGGCGAGCGGGCCGTTCTCGGACATGCCGAACCAGTCGCCCTCGCCGATGCCCGCCGGGACCACGCCGTGCCCCGGCTTGATGGTGACCAGGCCGCAGTTGGCGGCCGGTATGCGCAGCGAGCCCATGCCGTCGTTGCCGAGCGCGATCGGCACCAGGCCGGCGGCGACCGCGGCCGCGCTGCCGCCCGAGGAGCCGCCCGCGGTGCGGGTCAGGTCCCAGGGGTTGCGGGCGGTGCCGTGCACGCCCTCGGTGGTGCCGAAGACGCACAGCTCGGGCACGTTGGTCAGCCCTACGACCACCGCGCCCGCCGCCCGCAGCCGGGCGACCGTGACGTGGTCCTCCTCGGCGGGCGTGACCGGCGTCGCTGCTGAGCCGACCCGGTTGGACTCGCCGCGCACGGCGAGGTTGTCCTTGACCGCCACCGGCACGCCGGTCAGGGGCAGTTCGGCCAGATCGCCGCGGTCGGCCACCGCGTCCGCCTCGGCGAGCGCCGCCCTGGCCCGCACCACCCGGAACGCCCCCACGCGCGCGTCGAGCCGCTCGATCCGGTCCAGGTGCTCGGCCACCACCTCACGGGGCGTGGCCCGCTTCTCGCGTACGGCGGCGGCGATCTCGGCGGCGGTCCGGCCGACCCAGCTGGTCACGGGTGCTCCTCGGGGATGCGATGCCTGGGCTTACTCGTCAGTACGCACAGCACTCTGCCCCGCGCCGGGCCGCACGTCGAGAGCGCCTGCCCTTGGACATTCGCGGCGCTGTTGTTGGACTTTTGGCGAGGACCTTTCGGGCACCACCCCCAGGACCGCAGCTCATCCGATCACTGACTCAACTCTGGCCGATCCTGGCCCCATTGACATGCTTCTGGGCCCGCTCAATCATCAGACCTCCGATGAATTGGGAGCCGCTCATGAGCATGAGTCCGTATCCAAGACGTCAGGTCCTCGGTGCGGCCGCCACGGTCGCCGCCGCGGCCGCCCTGCCCCTCGCGCTGCCCGGCGAGGCGCACGCCACCGACACCACGGCCTCCACCGACACCACGGCCTCCACCGGCGGCGACGAGGCCGCGCCGCCCGGGTGGGTCCCCGTCCCCGATCCGGTCCCCGTCCCGCTCGACACGCTCTACGACAACGACGGCCTCGACACCGCCACCGCCCGCGGCGGCGACTTCGACGGCTCCGGCTACACCTTCCCCGGCGAGGAGCTCCCCGCGGGCCGCGTCGAGGTCGACGGCATCCCCTTCGACTTCCCGGCCGCCACCGCGGGCGCCAAGAACAACGTCGTCGCCCTCGGCCAGCGTGTCGACCTGCCCAAGGGCCGCTACCTGTCGGCCGTCTTCCTCACCGCCGGCAGCTACGGCGACGCCTCCGGCAAGGCGACCGTCCACTACGCGGACGGCTCGACCAGCACCGCCGGCCTCGGCGGCGCCGACTGGTACGCGGCGGGCGGCCCGCTCTCGGCGCCGTACCGCTACAAGCCGGACGGCACCAAGGACGAGCACAGCGTCGGCATCGGCACCTCCGAGGTCTGGCTCGACCCGGCGCGCGAGGCGGTCGCCCTGACCCTGCCGGTCACCAACCCGGCGCAGGAGAACAAGACTGCGCTGCACGTCTTCGCGCTCTCGCTCCAACCCGCCGCCCAGGGACGGGCGTTGGCCCTGCGCGACGCCCACTCCACCGCCTCCCTGCTGGAGCGCACCGGCGCCCAGAGCGTCGAGGCGACCGTCGTCAACGCGGGCACCGTCGCGATCCTGGCCGCCGACGAGGTGACCGTACGCGTCGACGTCCCCGGCGCCCGCACCGTCGAACCCGCCCGCATACGGCGCCTGGATTCGGGCGAGCAGGCGCGCGTGCGCGTCGGCATCCGCAACCGCGCGGGCACCGCCCCCGGCACCCGGCAGGACGGCGCGGTGACCGTCCGCGGACGCGGAGCCCAAGCCGCCACCGCCAGGCGCACGTTGACCCTGGGCACCGCCGACTACCAGGCCACCGAGACCTCCCTCGCCGGCCACCAGGCGCCGTACTGGTTCAACGGCGCCAAGTTCGGCATCTTCATCCACTGGGGCGTCTACTCGGTGCCCGCCTGGGCGCCGGTCGGTGTGCAGTACGCCGAGTGGTACTGGGACCAGATGCAGGACCCGTCCAACCCGACGTACGCCTACCACCGCGACACCTACGGCGCCGACTTCGCCTACGACGACTTCATCCCGCGCTTCACCGCGGAGAAGTTCGACCCGCGCGCGTGGGTGGAGCTGTTCCGGGACGCGGGCGCCCAGTACCACGTGCTGACCTCCAAGCACCACGAGGGCTTCGCCCTGTGGGACACCAAGGTCTCCGACCGCAACGCCGTGCGGCTCGGCCCGAAGCGGGACCTGGTCAAGGAGCTGTTCGCCGCGTCCCGCCGGTACACACCCGAACTCCACCGCGGCCTGTACTTCTCGATGCCCGAGTGGTTCAACCCGGACAACCCGTGGATGGGCCACGCCCCGCGCAACCCCTACACACTGGAGCCGGTGCCGTACACCGGATACACCGCGGGCAAGGACTACGTGAAGGACTTCCAGGCCCCGCAGATGCTCGAACTGATCCACGGCTACGACCCGGAGATCATCTGGTGCGACATCGGCGGCGCGAACGACAGCCTCCACGTCCTCGCCGAGTACTTCAACCACGCGAAGAACCGGGCCCGTCCGGTCGACGTCACCGTCAACAACCGCTCGGGCATCGGCTTCCACGACTTCACGACGCCCGAGTACACGACGTACGACAACACCGTCGTCGCCAAGTGGGAGTCCAGCCGTGGCCTCGACCCGTTCAGCTACGGCTACAACCGGGCGACCCCGGACGCCTCCTACATGAGCGCCGAGGAGGTCGTGCACAGCCTCGTCGACATCGTCTCCAAGAACGGCAACTTCCTGCTCGACATCGGCCCGCGCGCGGACGGGACCATCCCGGAGGTCATGCAGAGCAGGCTGCGCGAGACGGGCGCCTGGCTCGCGGTCAACGGCGAGGCGATCTACGACACCACGTACTGGTCGCGCATGGCCCAGCTCGGTGACGACCTGCGCTTCACCATCCGCCCGGACGAGGCCTTCTACATCCACTCCCTGGCCGAACCCGGAGCCCGGCTCACCGTGGAGGCGCCGGTGCCGATCCGGCCGGGGGACAAGGTGACGATGCTCGGCCACGACCGGCCGCTGAACTGGACCGTCGGCAAGGGAGCACTGGTGATCGACGTACCCGAGCCGGCCCGCAGGGCGGGGCAGCACGTGTGGGTGTTCAAGGTGGAGTGGCATGGCTGAGTTCAGGAAGAGACTGCTGCGGCTGATCGGCGTCACCGCGGCGCTGACGCTGCTGATGGCGCCGACGTCGGCCCTCGCACAGGCCGAACGGTCCACGACACCGCTCACGGTGCCCGCACTGGCCAACTGGACTGCAGAGCCAGGTAGTTACACCTACAGCGGGAGCACGCGGCTGGTCGCCGGCAGCGCGGCGGAACGCCGGGTCGCCGACACGCTCGCCGGCGATCTGAAGGCGGCCGGCCACGGCAGCGTCCCGGTCGTCCGCGGCGGCGCCCGCAACGGCGACATCGTGATCGACGTCCGGCCGACCCGGAGCTCCCTCGGTGCCGAGGGTTACGAACTCCGCGCCGGCACACGGCTGTCGGTCACCGGCGCCACCGAGACCGGCGCCTTCCACGGCACCCGCACCGTCCTCCAGCTCCTCGCGCAGGAAGACCGGATACCCGCCGGCCGCACCGTCGACGTACCGCGCTACAAGGAACGCGGCGTGGGCGTGTGCGCCTGCTACATCCACATCACGCTGCCCTGGCTGGAGAACCTCGTCCGCGAGATGGCGTACAACAAGCTCAACCAGCTGCTCGTCGAGCTGAAGGTGAAGAGCGACGCCCACCCCGAGGCCAACACCTGGGGCTACTACACCAAGGACGAGATCCGCCGGCTGGTCGCCCTCGGCGACAAGTACCACGTCGAGATCATCCCGGAGATCAACTCCCCGGGGCACATGGACCCCTGGATCGAGAACCGCCCGGATCTGCAGCTGACCGACTCCGACGGCAACAAGCAGCCCGCCCGGCTCGACGTCACCCAGCAGGCCGCCTTCGACCACTACACGGGCCTGATGGACGAGTACGCCCAGGTCTTCACCGCGAAGTCCTGGCACATGGGCGCCGACGAGTACATGCTCGGCTCCGACTACTCCAAGTACCCGCAGATGCTGCGCTACGCCCAGGACAAGTACGGCGCGAACGCCACCCCGCAGGACGCCTACATCGACTTCATCAACCGCGTCCACGCCTACGCCGCGAGCAAGGGCAAGCGGCTGCGCATCTGGAACGACGGCCTGACCGGCGCCAACACCGTCCCGGTGGCCGCCGGCACCACCGTCGAGCACTGGCTGAACGTGACCACCAAGCCCAGTCAACTCCTCGCCCGGGGGTACCCGTTGATGAACGCCGCCTACTCGCTCTACCTCGTCCGCGGCGGCTTCCACAGCAACACCAGGTCCCTGTACGACCAGAGCTGGGACCCGCGCAGCTTCGAGGGCGAGAAGGTGACCTCCGGCAAGGGCATCACCGGCGCGAAGATCAGCCTGTGGCCGGACAACGGCCGCGGCGAGACCGAGAACGAGGTCGCCGTCGAACTCTGGCCCGCCCTGCGGCACATCGCGCAGGCCACCTGGGGCGACCCGCATCCCGACGCCACCTACGACGACTTCACCGCGCGCGGCACGGCCGTCGCACACGCACCCGGATGGCGCGACCTCACCCGGCTGCCGGTGGCGGACGGCACCTACACCTTCCGTACGGCGGGGCGGTCCTTCGACGCCCAGGTCACCCGCACCGCCGACGGCTACGCGAGCATCCGGAACGCCGACGGCTGCCTGGAGATGAGAGGCGGCAAGCTCACCCTCAACGCGCCGCTCCAGCCGGGCCTCGCGGCGAGCCGGCAGCCGTGCGACGCCACCAGCACCGTCCAGCGCTGGCAGCTCGTCCGCGCGTCCGGCGGCTACCGGCTCGTCCACGCCATCACGCAGATGGCGCTGAGCGTGAGTGACGACGGCCGTCTCGCGCAGTACCCGCCGGACCAGCGCCCGCCCGCCGTCTGGCACCTCACCGCCCACTGAACCCCCTCCGAACCCTCTTCCGACTCCGAGGACTTTGATCACATGGCCCTCTCCAGACGCCTCTTCGTCACCTCGGCCGTCGCGTCGGCCGCGGCCCTCGCCGCACCCGGACTGCCCGCGGCCGCCGCCGCGACGGCCGCCCCTGCCGACCGCTCCCGCATCCCCGTCAGCCCTGCCGACAGTCCGGACGACCTGGTCCGCAAGGCGGCCCAAGTCCGGCCCACCGCACGGCAGATCGCCTGGCAGGCCCTCGAACGGACCGCGTTCCTGCACTTCGGCGTGAACACCTTCACCGGCCTGGAGTGGGGGACCGGCGACGAGGACCCGAACGTCTTCCAGCCCACCGGCCTCGACATCGACCAGTGGGCCCGCGCCCTGCGCGACGGCGGCTTCAGGCTCGCCATCCTCACCGTCAAGCACCACGACGGCTTCGTCCTCTACCCCTCCCGCTACACCGACCACACGGTGGCGTCGAGCAGTTGGCAGGGCGGCCACGGCGACGTGCTGCGCTCCTTCGCCGACTCCATGCGCCGGCACGGCCTCAAGGTCGGCGTCTACCTCTCGCCCGCGGACGAGAACCAGTACCTGCACGGCGTGTACGCCAACGGCAGCGCCCGCACCGCCCGCACCATCCCCACCCTGGCCGAGGGCGACGACCGCACACCGGAGCGCTTCTACCGCCTGGACGCCACCGACTACGGCGCCCACATGCTCAACACGCTCTACGAAGTGCTCACCGAGTACGGGCCGGTGGACGAGGTGTGGTTCGACGGCGCCCAGGGCCGGATCCCGCCGGGCAAGGTGGAGGACTACGACTGGGACAGCTGGTACAGCCTGGTCAGGTCGCTCGCCCCGGACGCGGCGATCGCCGTCACCGGACCCGACCTGCGCTGGGTCGGCAACGAGAGCGGCCTGGCGCGCGAGAACGAGTGGAGCGTCGTCCCGGTCAAGGAGAACCAGTACGGCCGCACCGACTGGGCCCTGTCCTACGACACCCCGGACGAGGGCAGCCGCGACGCGCTGGTCACGGCGCAGCCCGCGACCGACTACCTGCAGTGGTGGCCCGCCGAGTGCGACGTGTCCATCCGCGACGGCTGGTTCTACCACGCGGACCAACTGCCCAAGAACGTCGACACGTTGACGGAGATCTACTTCGGCTCCGTGGGCCGCAACGCGGTGCTGCTGCTGAACGTCCCGCCGGACACGGACGGCCGGCTGCACGACACCGACGTCACGCGGCTGCGCGAGTTCCGTGAGCGGATCGAGCACGAGCTGCCCGAGGACCTGGCCCACGGGGCCCGGGTCACCGACTCCTCCCGGGCGCGGACCGTGGACCTCGGCGCCGCACGCGAGGTGGACCGCGTCCGGCTGGCGGAGGACATCCGGCACGGCCAGCAGATCGAGGGCTGTGTGGTCGAGGCGTACCGCGACGGTGCCTGGACGGAGGTCACCCGGGCCGGCACGGTCGGCGCGAGCCGCATCCTGCTCCTGCCCGCGCCCGTACGGGCCCGCCGGTGGCGGCTGCGGATCACGGCGGCACGAGGGGCCGTACGGCTCGATCGGTTCCAGTTGTACCGTTCACGGATCTAGGGGTACCCGCGGGACAGACGGTCACCAGGGGGTCGTCGCTCTGGTGACCGTCGCCTCATCCGGTGACCGTGTCGGGTGCGCGAGCGGCGGTGCCGGCGGATACACCAGACGACCAGTGCGACGACGACCAGTGCCGCCGAGGCCAGGGCGCCGGTGTTGCCGACGACGCCCTTGACGCGCGGGAAGGCGGCGCCCGCGGCATGGCCGACGGCGACGTCGCCGACGCCCCAGAGCAGGCCGCCCAGGGCGTCCTGGAGCAGGAAGCGGCGGTAGGCCAGGTTCGACGCGCCCGCCGGCGCGGGCATCAGCGAGCGCAGCAGTGCGACGAAGCGGCCGACGAAGACCGCCGCGGGGCCGCGCCCGCGCAGCAGGTCACGCGCCCTCTCCACGCGCTCTGCCCGCCGGCCGGGTGCGCAGCAGCGGCGGGCCCAGGCGCCGGCCGATCTCGTAGCCGACGCTGTCCCCGGCGACCGCCGCGAGGACGACGGTGACCGTCGGCCGGACCGGGTCCACGCTGCCCCGCCGGGCCGGCACGCCGCCGACGATCACGGCCGTCTCGCCGGGCGGCACGAACCCGAAGAACAGCGCGTCCTCGGCGAAGACCAGGGCGACGACGACGGCGTGGACCACGGGCCCGGACAGGCCGGTGAGCCGGCCGACAGGAGCGTGCGGCCACCGGCTCCCTTCTCCGCCCGCGCCGGATCCTTTCCGCGCCGGGTTCCCTGGAGACGCCCGGCGGACCATGTGCGAATCTGGCAGTCGGTGCAGGCAGGCTGGGGACGGGACGGTGAGGGACGGATGCGAGAGACCTACCACAAGGAGCTGGAGTCGATCAGCGAGGCCCTGGTGGACATGGCGAACCTGGTGGGTTCCGCCATGGGGCGTGCGACCAGTGCTCTGCTGGACGCGGATCTGCCCCTCGCGGAGAGCGTGATCTCCACCGAGGAGCAGGTCGAGGCCATGCAGCGGGACCTGGAGGAGAAGACGATCACCGTGCTGGCCCGGCAGCAGCCCGTGGCCACCGACCTGCGGGTGGTCGTCACCTCACTGCGGATGAGCGCCGACCTCGAGCGGTGCGGAGTCCTCGCCCAGCATGTGGCGAACGTGGCCCGGCGCCGCCACCCCGACCAGGCGGTGCCGCGCGATCTGCGCCGCACGATCCTGGAGATGGGCCAGCTGGCGCAGCGGCTGATGGCGCAGGCCGCCGAGGTGATCATGACTCAGGACGTCGAGGCCGCACTGCAGTTGGAGCGCGACGACGACCGGATGGACGAGCTGCACCGCCTGATCTTCCAGCACCTGATGGACGACCGCTGGCACCACGGCGTCGAGACGGCCGTCGACGTAACCCTGGTCGGCCGCTACTACGAGCGCTTCGCCGACCACGCCGTCTCCATCGCCCAGCGCGTGGTCTACCTGGTCACCGGCGAGCACGCCGAGGACCTGATCGACAACCCGCCCACACCTGTGTGATCACCGGCCGCCGCCCCGGTCCCCGGCGGCGGCCCGCCCCGGCGGGCTCAGGGCTGGGGGAGGAACCGCCTCCGAAAGGGAAACAAATCCACGGCCGGGGAGGAAAAGACGATGAAGCGGTCCATGACCGCGAGGTAGTGGTCGACCTCCTCGGGCTTGTCCAGGTACAGGGCGCTGGAGAGCTGCTCCAGGTAGACCACGTCGGGCAGGTCCGGCACGGGGAAGCGCAGCACCGTGACCGGGCCGCCGGCCGCCGCGTGGCCGCCGACGTGGAAGGGCAGCACCTGAAGCGTGACGTTGGGCCGGCCGGCGATCTCGATGAGGTGCTCCAGCTGGGCGCGCATCACGCCGGTCCCGCCGAGCGGGCGGCGCAGCGCGGCCTCGTCCACGACGACCCACAGCTTCGGCGCACCCGGGCGGGACAGGAGTTCCTGCCGGGTCATGCGCAGCTCGACGCGGCGCTGGATCGCCTCCGGTGAGCTGATGGGGTGGCCGAGCCGGATGACGGCCTCGGCGTAGGCGGGGGTCTGCAACAGGCCCGGGATGAACTGGACTTCGTAGGTGCGGATGAGGGAGGCGGCCTCCTCCAGGCCCAGATGCTGCTCGAACCAGCTCGGGAAGGCGTCTCCGTACGCACGCCACCAGCCGGGTTCGTTGGCCCGCTGCACCGACTCCAGGTACTCCTGGCGTGCGTCGGGGTCCTGGACGCCGTAGAGGGTCAGCAGGTCGGCGACGTCGCGCTGCTTGAAGCCGACGCGGCCGAGCTCCATGCGGCAGAGCTTGGCGTCCGAGGCGCGTATCGCCGAAGCGGCCGTGTCCCGGCTGATGTTGAGGGACTCCCGCAGCCGGCGCAGGCGCGTGCCCAGCATGATGCGCTGCACGGTGGGCCCGCCGCGCCGGAGGCTGAGAACGTCGGAGCCGGTGGCGATCGGATCGGGTCGAACTGCCGTCATGGTCATCCCCTCGGCCGCCGAGCCGGCTGCGTCTGCATATTTTCGGGACTCAACCAAGGAGAGTAGCACCGTGGTGCCGAACGGCTGCGGTGCGTGAACTGGCCGGAAGGCGCACGGCGTTGACCTGCGCCTTCCGGCCGCCCGCGGGTGAGCGAAACCTCAACGACCGGGGAGTAGGCCGTCGAAGTCGCCGTCCTTCACGCCGCGGACGAAGGCGGAGATCTCGGCGCTGGTGTAGACGAGGGCCGGACCTTCGGGGTGACGGGAGTTGCGCACGGCGACACTTCCGTCGGGGAGTGCGGCGAGTTCGACGCAGTTGCCCTCGGGGTTGCTGTGATGGCTCTTGCGCCAGATCGCCCCTCTCAGCTCGGTGGCAGGTATGCCGTTGCTCACGTGCTGCATCTGAAGCCTCTTTGAGATGAAGTCGCGCTGCCGGCTCTGCAATTGCATCCTCAATTGCATCCACGGGTGATGCCGGGACGATAGCGTCCGGCTCGCGCCGCGTGCAAGATCGTCTGCAATTGCAGCGGTAATTGCCGATGCACTTGCGTACAGACTTACGGGCGTAGCACGATGCTTCGCACAGGTGTAGCGCTCGTCAGTTCTCTCCGCAGGGGTCCCAGGGGTCGCGATGTCCGCAGAGCAAGTCGCAGAACCGGCCGACCCCCCACGTATCGAGGCGACTTGGCAGTGGCTGTGCCAAGCCGTGGATCACATAGGCCGACCCGGACCCGGGATCACCTTCCCCCTCGCACCCGCCTCCGAGGACGGTCACGGCCCCGCCCGCTGCTCGGTCCTCGTCGTGCCGCCCCTGCCCCAATCCGCGCACATCGCCCGCGACTTCATCAGGACGACGCTCGCAGGCCGTGCCGGCCGCGACCGCATCGACGACGTCGCGGTCACCGTCTCGGAGCTGATCAGCAACGCCCTGCGCTACGGCCGGCCCCCGGGCGCCGACACCGAGTTGCAGCCGGCGCTGTGGCTCGCCTACTGGGACCGCTGGTCCTGCGCGGTGTGCGGCGTCACCGACGAGAGCGATCTGGGACCGGTGGCGGTGGAGGCGGAGGACCTCGCGGAGTCGGGACGTGGACTCCAGGTCGTCTCGGCGCTGAGCGACGGCTGGGGCTGGAATCCGCGCGCGGACGGCGGAAAGATCGTCTGGGCGCTGTTCCGGCTCTGACCCGGCCTCAGGCCCGGCAGCGTCCACGCGGCTGCCGACTCAGCAGCGAAGCGTCAGGGAGTCCGGCGGCGCGGCGTCGGGTTCGGCGCGCAGACGGGTCGCGTCCCGGCCCGGCGGCAGGCCGAACCGGCGGCGGTACTCGCGGCTGAACTGGGACGCGCTGTCGTAGCCGACCGCGAAGCCGACGGTCGCGACGTCCTCGGTGCTGCTCATCAGGCGCAGCCGGGCCTCCTGGAGGCGGATCTGCTTCTGGTACTGGATCGGCGTCATCGAGGTCAGGGCGCGGAAGTGCCGGTGGAAGGGGGACAGGCTCATCCCCGACATCCGGGCCAGGTCCTCGACGCGCAGCACCTCGGTGTAGTGGTCGCGGATCCAGCGCAGCGCCCGGCCGACCTGGGTGACGCGGCTGTCGGCCAGGCCGATCTGCCGTACCAGCGCGCCCTGTTGGCCGGTGACCAGCCGCCACAGGATCTCCCGCTCGAGCATCGGGGCGAGCACCGGGATGTCGGCGGGGCGGTCGAGCAGCCGGATCATACGGACGAAGGCGTCGACGAGATCGGCGGAGGCGTCGCTCACCGCCAGGGCCGGGGTGGGGGGTCTGCCGGGCGGGGCCCCGTCCGTCTCCAGCAGCAGTGAGGCGATCGCCGCGGGCCGCAGCGCGAGCCCCGCGCCGAGCAGCGGGCGCTTCGGGCTCGCCTCCGTGGCGTGGCCGGTGACGGGCAGGTCCAGCGGCACGACCAGGTACTGCCCGGCGCCGTAGTCGTAGACGCGGTCGCCCAGGACGATCCGCTTGGCGCCCTGCGCGACGACCGCCAGCACGGGGTCGGCGATGCCCGCCTGCGGCGGTGTCGGCCGGTACTCGGCGGACAGCAGCAGGCCGTCGACGGCGGCGGTGGACCGGCCGGCGTGCCGGGCGATCAGGGTGCGCAGCTCCTCCAAGGACACCCTTCGATTGAAGACCGGGGACGGGCCACGCCGCAAGGCCGGTCCGGGCAACTTCGACAGGATCGTGCAAGAGGCCGACGGGATCGCACTAACAACTGCCCTGCTCAGGCTGCTTTCCTCGAAGAGACCCATTCCTTTGCGTCTCCCACGGAGCATTTCATGGCACTCGATTCGTACGTCGGTCTCGGCCGCAGCGGACTCAAGGTCAGCCCCTTCTGCCTCGGCGCGATGAACTTCGGCGAGGACGGCGGCTTCGGCTGCGGCGTCGAGGAGTCCGAGAAGATCCTCCAGGCCTATCTCGACCGGGGCGGGAACTTCGTCGACACCGCGAACTTCTACACCAACGGCCACTCCGAGGCGATCCTCGGCGACTTCCTCGGCGCCCGCCCCGGCCTGCGCGACCGCCTGGTGCTGGCCACCAAGTTCTACGGCAACCTCCACCTCGGCGACCCCAACGGCGGCGGCGCGAGCCGCAAGGCGATCATCGGCCAGCTGGAGGAGTCGCTGCGCCGGCTGCGCACCGACTACGTCGACCTGTACTGGCTGCACAACTACGACCGCTCCACCCCAATCGAGGAGACCCTGCGCACCCTGGACGACCTCGTCACCGCGGGGAAGATCCGCTACGTCGGCTTCTCCGACACCCCCGGCTGGTTCACCGCCAAGGCCCACACCACCGCACTGCTGCGCGGCTGGACCCCCGTCACCGCGCTGCAGATGGAGTACTCCCTCCTGGAACGCACCATCGAGGGCGAGTTGATCCCGCTCGCGCAGGACGCCGGCATGGGCGTGCTGCCGTGGAGCCCGCTCAAGAGCGGCTATCTGTCGGGCAAGTACCGCCGAGGGCAGGCGGATCCCGCCGACACCAGGCGGTCGGCCGTCCTCGGGCGGCCCAGCGAGGCGCAGTTCACGGTGATCGAGGCGCTCGCCGCCGTCGCCGAGGAGACCGGCGCGAGTCCGGCGGCCGTCGCGCTGTCCTGGGTGCAGAACCGGCCCGGCGTCAGCTCCACCCTCATCGGCCCGCGCACGCTGGAGCATCTCGAGTCCAACCTCGCCGGTCTCGACGTGGAACTGACGGCGGAGCAGACCGCGGCCCTGGACGAGGTGTCGGCGCCGGCCCTCAACTTCCCGTACGACCTCAACCGGCAGGTCGGGCCCATGCTCAAGTACGCGGGCGCCACCGTGGACGGCGTGGCCAGCCCGGTGTACCCGCCGCTGCTGCAGAGCGCCGCCCGCTACTGAGGAATGCCGCTCGGCGACCGGGGTATCAGGGTGCTTGCCGGACACTTCCGTCCGGCAAGGGCCAGGACTGAACCGACCGGGAGGGCGCAAGATGACGGCGACGACCGCGCAGACTGCGGAGCAGACGGTGGACGTGCCGGTGATCGCGGACCCCTCGAAGGTCGCCCCCAAGGACGCACGGGAGCTGTCGAAGCTGTTCTTCGACCAGCTCTCGCTGCTCGAGGAGGGCACGCAGGAGTACCAGTACGCCCGCAACACGCTGATCGAGATGAACATGTCCCTCGTCCGCTTCGCGGCCGGCCGCTTCCGCAGCCGCGGCCCGGAGGAGATGGAGGACATCGTCCAGGTCGGCATGATCGGCCTCATCAAGGCGATCGACCGGTTCGAGCTGACCCGCGAGGTCGAGTTCACCTCCTTCGCCGTCCCCTACATCGTCGGTGAGATCAAGCGGTTCTTCCGCGACACCACCTGGGCCGTGCACGTCCCGCGCCGGCTCCAGGAAGCCCGCTTCCAGCTCGCCCGCGCCAGTGAGGAACTGCGCAGCCGGCTGGGCCGCACCCCGACGACCAAGGAGCTCTCCGAGCTGATGAGCCTCCCGGAGGACGAGGTCGTCGAGGCCCAGCTCGCCTCCAACGGCTACAAGTCGGCGTCCCTGGACGCGGCGATCAACAGCAGCGAGGACGGCGAGGCCGCCCTGGCGGACTTCATCGGCGACGAGGACGCCGCGCTCGGCCTGGTCGAGGACTTCCACGCCCTCGCGCCGATGATCGCCGAACTCGGCGAACGCGACCGCAAGATCATCCACTGGCGCTTCGTCGAGGAACTCACCCAGGCCGAGATAGGCGAGCGCCTCGGCGTCTCCCAGATGCACGTCTCCCGGCTGCTCGCCCGTCTGCTGGCGGGCCTGCGCGAGGGCATGCTCACCACCGGCTGAGCGCCGCGCGACCCCAGGTCGGCCCCGCCGCATCCCCTTGCCCGCCGGGTCTCCGGCGGCCGGACCGCCGCCGGTTCGAGAGGTTCCCCACAGCCGACTCCGGGTGTTCCGGGGTACCCGTAAGGAGACAGGCCGCGGCCGCAACAGTTGTCGTTTGACAACTATGGCCGTGAGGCAACAAAGTATGCGAGTCGTACTGCACGGGGAAGGATCTGCAATGTTCCGGTGGGCGGAGGCGGCTCCGTGCGCCGGCCGTCCGGGCCCCGTCGCGTCGGGCCGCTCGGCGGTCCGGCCCGTGGTTCAGGCCGACCGGTCCCGAGAGGTGTGCGAGGCGGTGTCGTGTATCTGCAGCGCCGCGGTGTCGCAGAACGCCTCGAGGCCCTCCAGGAGCGCGGTCCGCTTGGCGGCGGGCATCAGCTCCAGCACCGCCTGCAACTCCCGCTCCCGGCGCGCTCGCAGGTCGTCGAGGAAGGCGCGGCCGTGGCTGCTGAGGTGCAGCCGCACCTCGCGCCGGTCGGCCGGGCTGACGACGCGCTCCAGGAAGCCGGCCGCCACCAGCCGGTCGCAGAGCCTGCTGGTGGACGGGGGAGTGGAGGCGAGGGAGTCCGCGAGGGTGCGCAGGTTGATGCCGTCCTGGTGCTCGACCATGAACAGCACGCGCAGCTGGGACGGGGAGGCCGGTGCGGTCGAGGCCCTGCCCCACAGGACTTCCAGCAGCTCCACCGTCGTCAAGGTCAGGCGGGCGACCTCGGCGGGCTCGGGGCGGGGGCGGAAGACAGTCACCGTCACACTCTCGCAGGTACTGGGACGGTCGTCAGCGTACTAGGTGCCGCAAGCGGCAAGAGATGGCACGCACGGCCGATGCGGCTCGATTCGGGCCGGCTCGTCGCCCTGGCCCCTCACGTGTGTGTCCGACGAAGGAATGGTGTATCTCCCATCGTGAACAGATTCGTGACCGCCGAGCGCGCCCTGCGCACGGCGGCCCCCCATGAGTTGCTCGACGCCGTGAGACGGGTGCTCGTCGAGGAGTACGCGGCGCAGTCCGTCGAGCTGTTCCTGGCCGACTACGGCCTGACCGTCCTGCAGCCGGTGTCCGAGCTGCCCCGGACCGAGGATCCGGTGTCGGTGCACAACAGCCCGGCCGGCCGCGCCTTCGGTGCCCAGGAGCCCTTCCTGGAGGGCGTCCGCGACGACGCGGTGCGCGTCCACCTGCCGGTGACCGTGCGCGGCGACCGGCTCGGCGTGCTCTCGGTCACCATGCGGGACCGGGAGGCCGTACGGGAGCTGCTGGGCGAGCTCTCGGACGTCGCCGAGGTGCTGGCGCACGAGGTGCTCGTGGCCGAGCGCGACACGGACCTGTATCTGCGGGCGCGGCGCAAGGACCGGCTGACGCTGGCCGCCGAGATGCAGTGGCAGCTCCTGCCCGGCCGCTCCTGCTCGCGGCCCGAGTACGACCTCGGGGCGCAGCTGGAGCCGGCGTACGCGATCTTCGGTGACAACTTCGACTGGTCGGCCGACGCGGACCGCCTCATGCTCTACGTCACCAACGGCATGGGGGAGGGCATAGAGGCCTCCCTGCTGACGAACCTCGCCATCAACGCGCTGCGCAACGCCCGCCGGGCCGGCATCGGCCTCGCCGACCAGGCCGCCCTGGCCGACCAGGCGGTCTACGCGCATTACCGGGGGCGCAGCTACCTCTCGGTGCTGATGCTGGACTTCGAGCTGTCCACGGGCCGGGTGAAGGTCGTGGACGCCGGCTCGCCGCAGCTGCTGCGGCTGCGCGACGGCGTGGTCGAGCGGGTCGGCTTCGACGCGCAGCTCCCGCTGGGGATGTTCGAGGAGACCGACTACGTGGCCCAGGAGTTCCAGGTCGAGCCCGGCGACCGGCTCGTCTTCGTCAGCGACGGGGTGTACGCCGTAGCCTCGCCCAAGGGTGAGGCGTACGGCGACGCCGCGCTGGCCCGGGCGATCATGTCGACGCGTCTGCTTCCCGCCGCCGAGGTGCCCCGGGCCCTGCTGCGGGAGCTGACCGGCCATCGCGGCCAGTCCGCCCCGCAGGACGACGCGCTCGTGGTCTGTCTGGACTGGCGCGGGCACTGAGCCGCCGGCGCGAGCCGCGGATGTGTCGATGCGGTGTCGTTTGCGCGGCAGGCGCAGCATCAATAATTGTCATGTGGCAATAATTGCCGCAGTGTGCCGGACGTGATGTCACGGTGCAGGGTGAAAGGAGTCGATGCAGGGTGTCGGAGCAGGAAGCGGCCGAGGTGGCGGCGCGGGAGGTGGCGGCCTTCCTGGGGCGCTGCCGTGAGCAGATCGCCCAGCGGTGGGCTGACGCGCCTCTGTTCCGCACGGTCTTCACGGTCTCCCGCGACGAGGCCGTGGAGGCCTGCAAGGCCGTCGTGGACGCCCTGCGCGAGGTGGCGGCGAGCGGCCGGCCGGAGGACGTCGCGGCGCCCGGCTTCGACTCGGTGCGCGAGCAGCTGGGGCGGATGGCCGCCTCCCGCGCACGAAGCGGAGTCGCCCCCGCCCAGATCGCCGACGAGGCCGCCGGTCTGCGGGCGGCGGCCGCCGAACTGCTGCGCCACGAGAGCCGCGGGCCGGCCGGCGGTGAGGCGCAGGAGACGATGCTGGCCCTGACCGTCCTGATGGGGACGCTGCGGCTGGTGTTCATGCAGACGACGCTGAACGCCGGCGAGGAGCTCATCGCGCGGCAGCGGCTGCAGCTCCTCGAGGTGGCCACCCCCGTGATCAACCTGTGGGAGGGCATCGTCGCCGTGCCGCTGATCGGCACGCTGGACAGCGCCCGCAGCCAGGTCGTCATGGAGTCGCTGCTCCAGGCGATCGTGGAGCAGCGGGCCAGCTACGCCATCCTCGACATCACCGGTGTGCCCACGGTCGACTCGCTCGTAGCGCAGCACCTGATGAAGACCGTCGCCGCGGCCCGTCTGATGGGGGCCGAATGCATCGTCTCCGGCATCCGCCCGGCCATCGCGCAGACCATCGTGCACCTGGGCATCGACCTGAGCCCGGTGCTCACCCGCGGCTCGCTGGCCGACGCCCTGGCCTACGCGCTCTCCCAGCAGGGCATCGAGGTCTCCCACCGTGTGGCGGGTGCGACCCCGCGATGACCTCCCCGTTTCCGGCCGACGTGGCCACGGTGCCGGTCCTGGCACTGGGGGACGTCCTGCTGGTCTCCCTGCAGGGGGAGCTGCACGACGGCATGGCCGAGCAGCTCCAGCAGGACATCGCCCGCCGCGTGGCCGGCAGTGCGGCGACCGGCGTGGTCATCGACGTCTCCGGAGTCGAGATCGTGGACTCGTTCCTGGGCCGGATCATCGCCGAGATCGCGGCGAGCGCCCGGCTGCTGGCCGCCCGCACCGTCCTGTGCGGGATGCGGCCGGCGGTGGCGATCACCCTGGTCGAGCTCGGCCTGACGCTGCCCGGCCTGGTGACCACGCTCGACGTGGAACGCGCCTTCGACCTGCTGCGGCAGCCCGTCCCGGGCCGTGCTGAGGGGGGCGTGTGACACCGACGACCGACCCCGCCACCACGACGAGCCTGCCGATCGGCTCGGACGCGGATCTCGCCTGGCTGCGTCACCAGGTGCGGCAGGTCGCGGCCGAGCTCGGCTTCGGGCTCGTGCAGCAGACCAAACTGGTCACCGCGGCCAGCGAGCTGGCCCGCAACACCCTGGTCCACGGCGGCGGGGGCCAGGTGAGGATCAGCCTTCCCGTCGACGGCCCGCGGCGGGGGCTCCGGCTCGCCTTCGTCGACTCCGGCCCCGGTATCGACGACGTCGAGCAGGCGCTGGCCGACGGCTACACCAGCGGGGGCGGCCTCGGGATGGGGCTGGGCGGGGCCAAGCGGCTGATGGACGAGTTCGCCGTCGACAGCACCCCCGGCCAGGGCACCGTCGTCACCGTCACCGCCTGGATCACCGGCGTACCCGCGCCCCGCCCAGGGGAGGGATGACCCCGGCGCCGGGCGCAGCACTCCGCCCCGTCCCGGCACCGGAGCCCGCGCGATAGCGTGGAGATGGCAAGGGGAGAGGATGGAGACTTCGTGAACAGCTCTGACGCCGTCCCGTCCGTGGAAGCCCAGCTGCGGGCGGCCCCGCCCCACGCGCTGGTGGCCACCGCGGGCCGGCTGCTGGCGGAGCGCTTCCGTGCGCTGGACGTGACGCTCCTCCTTGCCGACTACGCCCTGTCGGTGCTCCAGCCGGTCACGCACCTGCCGGACACCGGGGACCCGGTGTCCGCCCACGACGGCCCCGCCGGCACCGCCTTCACCACCCAGAAGCCGGTGCTGGAGGTCACCACCGATCCGGCCACGGAACTGGTGCACCTGCCCATCACGGTCCGCGGCGACCGACTCGGCGTGCTTTCCGTGCACGTGCCCGACACCGCCGCCGACACGGCCTCGGTGCTCCGGCTCGGCGAGTTCGCCACCGCACTGGGCCACGAGCTGGCCACGGCCTCCCGGGACACCGACCTCTACCTCCAGGCCCGCCGCACCCGAAGGCTCACGCTCGCCGCCGAGATGCAGTGGCAGCTCCTGCCGGGCCGGGGGTGTGCCCGCGACGAGTTCGTCATCGGCGCCCATCTGGAGCCGGCCTACGCGATCGGCGGCGACAACTTCGACTGGTCCACGACCGCCGACCACCTCACGCTCAGCGTTACCGACGGCATGGGCGAGGGCATCGACGCCTCGCTGCTCACCAGCCTCACCGTCGGCGCGCTGCGCAACGCCCGCCGCGCCGGCGTCGACCTCGCCGAGCAGGCCTGCCTCGCCGACCAGGCCCTCTTCTCCCAGTACGGCGGCAAGAGGTACGCCTCCACCCTGCTGCTGCGCTTCGACCTCGCCACGGGTTCGGTCTCCGCCGTGGACGCCGGGTCCCCGCAGTTGTACCGGCAGCGCGGCACCACCGTCGAACGCGTCGGCCTGGAGGCCCAGATGCCGCTCGGCATGTTCGAGGAGACCCCCTACGAGGAGCAGAGCTTCCAGGTCGAGCCGGGCGACCGGCTGGTCGTCCTCAGCACCGGTGTGCACACCCCCCGGTCGGAGTCCGGGGACATGTTCGGGGAGAACGTCCTGCGCC
>NZ_JBHVGU010000026.1:130640-147591 GCF_042800575.1 Streptomyces sp. NPDC057616 | reverse complement strand
GCTTCGGCCTCTTCGGTCTGCACGGCCTCGTCGGACGCGGCGGTGGCCGCCACCTCGGCGGTCTCGTCCTCGTCGGCCTTGTGGTCGTCGTCGGCCGGTATGGCCGGCGCGACGATCTCCTCCGGGGTCTCGGAGGCGGCCGCGGCGGGGGGACCCGCCGGGCGGGAAGCGGCACGGCGCCGACGACGCGGCGGCAGGGTGTCGCTCGGAGTGTTCAGTTCGGAACCCTCTGCGGGTTCGGTCGGTTCGAGCATGCGGGCATTTCTCCCGTCAGGCTCCCGGGCGCCGCGCCTGGTCCGGCAGACCGCCGGTGACGTCCGCGGCTCGCGCGATGCGCGGTGCCGCCGTCCGGGGCGCGGGCGCCGCACGGGAGCTCTCTGTGTCCTGTCTCGCCGGTTCCGTACACCTCATGCGTACGGCCTGGCGAAAGTCTTCTGGTCGGTGCGCTGCCCGACCCAGGTGGCTCCCGAGTACGAGGGCGGCGCTTCGACGTCCGTCCTTCGCGGGACCTTCCTTACGCCGGCGCCTTCGCGGCGGCAGCGGAGTCGGCCATGGGTAGGGCCGTCGCTGCCTCGCGGTCGGGCGCGAGCGGGTCGGTCACCGTGCCGGTCTCTTCATCGAACAGCCCCTGCGCCAGCCTGGTCACCGCTGCGGGGACCGGCGGCGCCAGGTCGGCCACGGCGCGGAGACCGGACAGGACGTCGTCGGGTCGTACGGCAGGCGTCACGTGCCGAACAACCAGCCGCAGTATCGCACAGGCCTGGTCGGTCGGCCTATCAGCCGTCGAACGGTGCGTTTCCAGTTCTGCGACCGCCGAGCGGGTGTCGAAGGTGCGCACGCCGTTCTTGGCCATGCGCTGGACCTCGACGGTCTCGGCGGCGTTGAACGCCGCGACCGCGCGGTCCGCCTCCGCCGGGTCGACGCCTTCCAGCCGCAGCTCCCACACGGAAGCCGTGAGCCGGTCGGCGAGCCCGGAAGTGCGGGCCTCGACCGCGTCGACGATGTCGAGCCCGTCGGGCAGCGACTCGTCGAGCAGCGCGCGCAGCCGCTCCGGATCCCGCGCCTCGGTGAGGGCGATCTCCAGGTACTCCGCCTCACTGCCCGTGCCGGTGGGTGCGGCATTGGCGTACGACACCTTCGGATGCGGCGTGAACCCCGCCGAGTACGCCATGGGCACCTCGGCGCGGCGCAGCGCACGCTCGAAGGCGCGCTGGAAGTCACGGTGGCTGGTGAACCGGAGGCGGCCGCGCTTGGTGTAGCGCAGTCGGATGCGCTGCACCGCGGGTGCGGGCGGCGGGCCTTCGGGCTGTCGCTTGCCCAGTGTCGCTCAGTCCTTCGTGAGTGCGGTCGTACTGCTACCAAGAGTACGTGCCGCGCGGCCCACAGGTTCCCGCCGGTCCACAGGATCGACCGGTTCCGGGGATGCGCCGAAGAGCATGCGCCGCATGTCGGCCCGTGCCTGCCGCACCGATTCCCGGGCGGAGGCCAGGGCCGGCCGGAGCGCCCGGCCCACGCTGCGCGCCGCCTCGGCGGCGGGCCGCAGCACGGTGTCGCGCACGACGTGGCCGACGGCGGTGAGCACGGTCCGGTGGAACCAGCGCACGGGTTCCACGAAGATCCACCGCAGGAAGGTCCCGAGGGCCCGGCCCGCCGCGAGCGAGATCCGCCCGGCGACCCGCCAGGCGTGCCCGAGTGCCTGGCCCACCTCGCGCCCGACGACGGCGAGGAAACGCCCGACCGGCGCGAGGACCCATCGCCACAGGGCGAGCGCGGGCAGCACGAGCAGCACCCGCAGGACCCAGTACAGGCCGATGCCCACGCCGGTGAGGATGAGGCCCATGCCGCGCAGGAGCCCCTTCAGGCACCAGGCGATCGCGTGGCCCACCGGCGTCAGCACCGACGCGTACAGCCACGAAGCCGGGACCACGACCAGGTACCGCGCCAGCCACGCGAGGGCGTGGCCGACGGGCGTCAGGACGTAGCGGTGGAGCCAGGCGAGCGGTACGGCGACCAGGACGTGCCCGAGCCAGGCGAGCGCCCTGCCCACGGGGACGAGGACGTGGCGCCACAGGGCGACGAACGGCCACACGAACAGCGCCCGCGCGGTCCACAGCAGCGCCCGCCCCACCGGCCGCAGCACGGTGTCGTTCAGGAAGCGCGCGGCGACGGCGAGCGCGTCCCACGCCATCCGCAGAGGCAGGACGAGCACCAGGACGACGATCCGCACCGGAAGACGGATCGCCACGACGAGACAACCTTCGGGGGCCTGCCGCGCGGGTTGCTGCTCCGGTGTCCCGGCGGGCGGCTTCTGCAGGTCCATACAGGCCTAGACGCCGCAACCGCCGCCGCGGATCCCGGATCGGTCAGTCACACAGGGCCTGGTCGGCCACCAGGAGTGCGTGCCAGTACCGGTAGTACCGCACGCCCTCGGGGTGCCCGGTGAACTCGCAGTACTCGACCGCCGCGGCAAGGGCCTCGAGCACCGGCGGGTACACGGAGGAGGGCACCGCCGCGGTCGCGTCCGGGGGTGGCGCGGCGAGGCCGCGGATCGCGTCGTGCGCCGCGGCGATCACGTCGCCGTCCAGCTCGGGGAGGTGCCTGCTCAGCTCCGCGTAGTACTTCAGGTGTTCCTGCCGTGCCGTGGTGAGGAGATCACTCGTCCCGGCCATAAGACCTCCCGCGCGGGTGAGGAGAAGCGCGTGCTGCCGACAGAGGTCAGACTAGGGCGCCCGACGCCGAACCGCCCTTCCTCGGGCGGGGAGTTCGGGTCCGGGAAAAGGGCGGGCCCGCGGCGACCGGCCCGCCGTCCTCCTCACCGGCTCAGCAGGCTCTGCACCAAGGGGAGCAGTTCGTCGGGGCCGGCGGCCGCCAGCTCCTCGAAGGCGCCGGAGCCCCGGCCCATCAGCACGCCGACGAAGGCGGCCACCGTGACCTCGGCCCGCAGCTGCGGCCGGTCCAGGCCCTGCCGCTCGTAGGCCTCCTTCAGCGGCGCGACCAGCCGGATCCGGAGTTCCTCGTGGGTGGCGGTCTCGACCGCGGGGTCGCGCGGGCGCTGGACCGCGGCCTGAAAGATGGGGCCGGGACCGCGCTGCCCGATGCGCTCGAACAGCTCCCCCACCCGCTCGGGGTCGAACAGGTCCAGCTCCAGGTCGTCGCCCGCCTCGGCGCGCAGGACGGCGATGAAGAGCTGGGCCTTGCCCCCGAAGTACCGGGCGATCAGGGCCTGGTCGAGTCCCGCGCGCTCGCCGATGTCGCGCACGGTGGTGCGCTCGAACCCGCGCTCGGCGAGCAGCTCGCCCGCGGCCCGCACCAACAGCTCTCTGCTGCGCGCGGAGTCCCTCCGGCGCGCGGGCTTCTCGGCGCTCATCGGCGCGGCGTCCCTCCTGTCACGGCCTGTCGGTCCCCGGTGACTCTGCCATGCCGGGCCCCCCGCACGCGCACCCGAGGCGATCCGCCGCCGTGACCTCCTCGGCGTGGCCCTCCTTGGACGGAGGCGGCGGAGTCGCCTACAGTCGCCATGTCAGCAGTTGCTGACTTATCGGCTCGCGGGTGCGGGAGGCACCCGCCTCCTCCCCGGGGAGGCGCGATTCACCAGGAGATGCGCTCGTGCTGCAGCAGGACGTCATGAAGCCCGGCACCCATCCGGACGTGGGCCGGCACCGCGCGGGGACACCGCCCGACGAGGCCCCCGTACGGCCCGGGCTGACCGGCCCCAAGGCGGTGCTGGCCCCGGTCGTCACCGTGCTCACCATCGGGCTGGTCTTCGTCGCGGTCTTCCTCGCCGCCTTCCACACACCCCGGGCCCACCGGCTGCCGGTCGCCGTGGCCGCCTCGGACCGGGCGGCGGCGGTCTTCGACGTACGGCTGCAGCGCGCCGCGCCCGACGCCTTCCAGCTGGAGCGCTACCCGGACGCGGACGCCGCCCGGTCGGCGGTCGAGCACCGGGCCGCGTACGCCGCCTACGTGGACACCTCGGGCCCGCCGCGCCTGCTGTACGCGGGCGCGAACGGCCTGGCCGTCCAGGCGATGGTCACCCCGCTCGGCCACGCCGCCACGCCCGACGGCAGGAAGATCGAGGTGCAGGACATCCTCCCGCTGTCGAAGGGGGACAGCCGCGGGCTGTCCGTCTTCTACGCCTCCTTCGGGCTGGTCCTCGCGGGGTTCCTGTTCGGTCAGATGACGTACCAGCTGGCGCCGCGGCTGTCCTTCGCCCAGCGCCTGCTGAGCCTGGTGGTCTTCGCCGTCACCGGGGGCCTTGCCACCGCGCTCATCGCGAGCACGGTCTTCGACGCCGTACCGGGCTCCTTCCTCGCCCTGGCCGGCGTCGTCGCGCTCATGGCGGGCGCCGTGGCGGCGGGTACCGGTCTGCTCATCCGGATCTTCGGCTCGCTCGGCGTCCCGCTGGGCTCGATCTTCATGCTGGTCATGGGCAACGCCTCCAGCGGCGGCGTCCTGCCCCCGTCCTTCCTGCCCGGCTGGCTGCAGCCCCTGGCCTCCGTCATGCCGGCCGGCGTCGGGGTGCGGGCCATCAACGGACTCGCCTACTTCCACCACGACGGGGTCGGGAACGGCGTGGCGATCCTCTCCGCCTGGCTGGTGCTGTGCACGGCGGCCGTCTACGGCCTCGACCGCGTCGCCGCCTCGACGGGCCTCCTGCACGTCGCCCACCGCGGCAGGAACGGTCCGGCGGTGAGCTGACGTACAGCGGCGCGGTGGGCGTGCCGGCGGTCAGGCCACCTCGATGCCGTAGTCCTGGACGAGTTGCTCCAGGCCGCCCGGGTAGCCCTTGCCGCCGAGCACGAACTGCCAGTCGCCGCCGCTCCTGCGGCGGAAGGAGCCGAGCACCAGGGCCGTCTCGCCCGGGCGCCCGTCGGAGACCTCGATGCGGTCGAGCTCGGTCATCCCCGGGTCCAGCAGGCGGATGCGGGCGTCCGTGAACCCCGAGAGGTCGGCCTCCGGATTGATCTCCGGATCGACGGCGGCGACCAGGACGAAGCGGTCGGCGCTCGCGGGCAGCGCGTCGAAGCTGACGCGTACGGCCGCCTTGTCCGGCGGTGCGGCCGGGAGCGCGGCCACCGAACCGTCCGGCGTCCGCGGGTTGTTGAAGAAGACGAAGTGGTCGTCGCTGAGGACGCGGTGGCCGGAGCAGACGAGCGCGCACACGTCCAGCGCCACCCCGCCGGACCAGGACATGCCCAGCACGTTGTGGTCCCCGGGCGCGTCGGGATCCCCGGGCGGGGCCGTGGTGGCGGGCTGCGCGGGCCGGGCCGGCGCCGCCCGTCCGCCCGTGCCGAGGCGCCCGCGCAGTCCGTGCCGGTGCAGCAGGTCGACGAGTTCGCGGCCCGGGACGAGCTCCAGCGGCTTGCCGTCGGCGAAGGTGTACGAGCCGGGGCCGAACCCCGCCGTCGTCACCAGGACCCCCTTGTTGGCGCCGACGTCCTGCACCGTGCCGTACAGGTCGCGGACGGCCGTCGGCGGCACGGTGTTGCGGTAGCGCTTCACCTGCACGACGATCTTGCCGCCCCGGATCGGCGCGGGGTCCACGGCGTCGACGTCCACGCCGCCGTCGTTGGAGCGCTGGGTCGTCACGGCCTGCATGCCCATGGCCCGGAACAGCTCGGCGACGAGCGCCTCGAAGGCGATCGGATCCATCTCGTACAGATCCGGTTCCTCGTCCCCGCCGTGGGCGGCGACGGCGTTCCCGACGTCCTGCGGCCGCCGTCCGGGCCGCACCCCGGCGAGCTGGTCGGGGCGTGCCGCGAGCTGCCCCCGCAGTCCTTCGGTCAGGCAGCTCACCGCGTCCACCTGCTCCAGGTGCAGCCCGGCGAAGACGGACCGCCGTGCCAGGACGGTCGCCAGGAAGATCTGCGTCTGCCGCCCGGTCGCCGGGTCGTGGTCGTCCACGAAGCCGTTCAGCACCACCGACTCGAGCGCGTCGAACTCGTCGGCCGCGAACAGCTCGTGCAGCACCAGCACCACCGACTGCGCGAGCACCTCGCGGTACAGGGCCCGGCGCTGCCCCACCGGGCGCGGAGTCTCCTTGTCCTGGTCGACGGTCGGCATGTACCGCACCGACTTCGTCTCCGGTACGACGCCGGAGCCCGGAAGCTCCCAGTCGAGCACCAGCTCCCGGGCCGCCGGGTCGTAGGCCGCCGCGACCTGCCGGGGGAATCCCTCGGGCCAGGCCGCCGACGAGTAGAGGGCCGCGGAGAAGTACTCCACGGCGGCCTCGGGATCCCTGCGCCGGAGCCCGTCGAGGACGCCGGTGATGCCGGCGTTGTGCCGGCGCACCTCGGTCAACTGCGCCTGGGCCCACTGCGTGTACTCGCGCTCCCGCGCGGCCAGTTGCTGCCGGCGCTGCTCCTCCGCGGCCTGCGCCGCGTACCAGTCGCGCTCGAAGCGGGCCCGCGCCTCGGCCTCCGCCTGGGCGCGCCGGTTCGCGGTCCAACCGCCCTGCGCCTGGTACCGGTTCGGGTCCGGCATGGTGACGGGCACGGCCAACTGCCCCGGCGCGAAGGGCTGTACGTCCACGGAGCGCATGAGTGTGGCCGCCCGGAAGGCCGGGGCGCGGCATCCTGCGGCGAGGATTCCCTGGAGCGCGGCGACCTCCGCCTCCAGCTCCTCGGTGCGCCGCCGGGCCTCCGCCTGCCGGTACTCCCGCCGGTTCTGCGCGACCTGCCGCTGATACGCCCGCTCCTGCCGCGCCTGCTCCCGCTGCCGCCTGGCCTCGGCCTCCGCCTGACGCTGCTGCCGGCGTTGCATCTCGGCCCAGACACCGACAAAACCGCTAGAGCGACGACCCATGAACCGCAAGCCCTCCCCAGGACGCCGGCGAAGCCGACCAGAACTCCGGTTGTCCCCACAACCGGCCGTGACGAAATAACTGTAACGAGCAGCAGTGATCCCGCCTATGTGCCTGCGGAGGGGAGAACTCCGGCGGTGTCCTCATGGGCCGTGGCCCGTGGCGTCACCGGATCGCGGAGTCCCGGCTGCTGGGCAGGAGTTCGTGGAGCAGGGTCTCGGCCTGGGGCCATTCGCCGTGGCCGGAGCCGGGGTTGAGGTGACCCACGGCACCGAGGTGTACGAGGCGGCTGCCCCATGCGCGGGCCAGTCCGGCGATGCGTGCCGGTGTGCCGAGCGGGTCGTTGGCGCTCGCCGCGACCACGCTGGGGAAGGGCAGCGGCTCGCGTGGAACCGGTGTCCAGCCGTGGGCCGCCGGCTCGACGCCGGTGGGGTACCCGTCCGGCAGAGGTGTCTCGAAGTCCGGGGGCGTGACCAGCAGTGCGCCGTGCACGCCCTCGCCGTGGTGCCGCGCCCAGTGCACCGTGGTCAGGACCCCGGCACTGTGGGCGACGAGCAGGACCGGCCCGTCCACGGGTGCCAGCGTCGCGGCGAGGTTGCCGACCTGGACGTCCCTCCGGAGCCGGCCTTCGGCCACCGGGGGGACGGTGCGGACGGCGCGGCCGGCCCGGGCTAGCCGTGCGGCCAGCAGCGTCTGCCAGTGGTCGGCGACGTGGTCGCGCAGGCCGGGGACGATGACCACGGTGGGTGGCATGGCGGGGCTCATGAGGCGATCTCCGAGGGGTGCTTGGGCTCCGCCTGCGCCCCACGGCCGGAGAGGCGCAGCAGGTCGCGTTCGTACCAGTGCCGGCCGGTCAGGAAGGCCGCCGTGGCCGCGAGCGCGACGAGCGGCACGATGCGCAGGGCGCCCAGCAGGCCGAACCGGTCCGCGAGCGCGCCGGTGACCGCGGGGCCCGGGGCCAGCCCGAGCAGGCTGTTGGCCAGGGTGAGCGTGGCGAACGCGGTGGCCGCAACGGCGGCGGGGGTCAGATTGGCCACCATGGCCGCCGCCGGTCCCGCGGCACCGGCCGACAGCAGGGCACCGAACGCCAGCGTCAGCAACTGGGCCGGTCCGGTGGGGAGTTGGAAGGCCAGGCCGAGCAGGAGGAGCGAGCCGAGACTGCTGCCTGCGGCGACGGCCCACTTGCGGATCGGGGCCGTGGAGCTGATGCGGTCCGAGACGGCACCTCCGAAGATCATCCCGACACCGATGACCATCGCGTACACGCCGGCGACCGCGCCCGCCCTGGCCGTCGTCATGTCGTAGTAGCGGTTGAAGAAGCTGGGCAGCCAGGACAGCAGCGCGCCCGCGACGAACAGCTGCAGTCCGCTGCCGATGTAGGCGCTGACGACCGAGACGGATGAGAACAGGCGGGGCAGATGGGTCCGCAGCGCCGCGTGCTCCCGCGCCTCGTCCCCGTCGCCGGACGGCCGCCGCGGCGCCAGCCTGCTCTCCTTGACCACGGCCCCGTACACCACGGCGAGCACCAGTCCGAAGATCCCCATCGCGGCGAACGCCCAGCGCCAGCCCGCCGCTTGGGCCACCGCCCCGCCGACGGCGACGCCGAGCACCGAGCCGAAGGCGCCACCGGCGATGAAGGCACCGGAGAGGGTGGCCCGCAGCGCGACCGGGAAGATGCTGAGGACGACGGCGATGCCCACACTGCCGTACGCCGCCTCGCCGATGCCGACGAAGAGACGGGCGACGAACATCTCGCCGTAGTCCGCCGCCGTGGCGCACCCGAGGGTGGCCAGGCTCCACATCGTGGCGGCGAGCAGCAGGCAGCGCACCCTTCCCCACCGGTCGGCCATGAGGGAGAGGGGGAAGGTGAGCACACCGACGGCCAGGGCCACGACACCGCTGAGCGATCCCAACGCGGCGTCGGACAGCAGCCATTCGGCCTTCAGCATCGGGAAGACGGCGTTGAGGACCTGGCGGGACATGTAGTCGGACAGCAGCAGGCCGAATCCGAGGGCGAAAACCGTCCAGGCATAGCGTTTGGACACGGGCCAGTCAGGCGCCGAGGCTGTCGGAACCGGCACCGGGGACTGCGCAGGGGTGTGAAACTCCATCGTCATCACCTCGACTGCTCGGAAAGAGGCAGGTCAGAACGGCTTGTCGCCGACGATTCCGGCGCGCTCCATCTTGCGGACGGCGGGCCAGTAGTCCTGGACGGCGTAGTGCTGGGTGGAGCGGTTGTCCCAGACGGCGACGCTGTCCGGGCTCCAGCGCCAGCGGACCTGGTACTCCGGGATCGCGGCCTGGCTGATCAGATAGGTCAGCAGGTGGCTCGCGCCCGGCGCGTAGTCCTGGCCGAACCGCACGTTCCCTGGCGTGTGGAAGTTGACGAAGTGCGTCGCGAAGGCGTTGACGAAGAGGATCTTCTCGCCGGTCTCGGGATGGGTGCGCACGACCGGGTGCTCGGCGTCCGGGAACCGCGCCTTCAGCGCGTGGCGCTCCTCCTCGGACATGACGGCACCGAAGGTGGCCTCGATGCTGTGCCGGGCGCGCAACCCGTCGATCTGCGCCTTCACATGGTCGGGGAGCCGCCGGTAGGCCTCGGCCATGTCGACCCAGATGGTGTCGCCGCCCACGGGGGGCGAGGCGACGCAGCGCAGTACGGCGCCCATCGACGGATTCTCCCGCCAGGTGCCGTCCGTGTGCAGGGCGTTCTCGTAGTGCTCAGGAGGGCTGTCGAGGTCCTTGTAGATGCGGACCAGTCCGGGGTGGTCGGGGTCGCTGCCGGCGACGGGGTGGTCCTCCAGCGGGCCGAAGCGCGAGGCGAACGCCACATGGTCGGCGCGCGAGAGGTCCTGCTCGCGCAGGAAGAGGACCTTGTACCGCAGCAGCAGGTTCCTGATCTCGGCGAAGAGGTCCTCGTCGCGGGCCGCGTCGGCGAGGTTCACTCCGTGCAGCTCGGCTCCGATGGTGCAGGTCAGCGGTTCGGCCTCGATCGAGGTGTGGCGGAGGCCGGAGCGCGGCGCGGACGAGAGGGTGTCGGGCATGGGTGCTCACTCCGTAGGAGGGGGTGGGGCCGTGCTCACACGACGAAGACCGAGGACCCGGTGGTCCGGCCGGACTCCAGGTCGCGGTGGGCCCGGGCGGCGTCCTCGAGCCGGTGGCGCTGGTTGATCTCGATGGCGACGCGTCCCGAGGAGACGTGGTCGAAGAGTTCGCCCGCCAGGGCGTCGCGTTCGGCGGGGTCGGCGATGTAGTCGGCGAGGGCGGGGCGGGTGACGAACAGCGAGCCGTGGACGGCGAGTTGCAGGGCGTCGATCGGCGGCACGGGACCGGAGGCGGTGCCGAAGCAGACCAGCAGGCCACGGCGGGCCAGCGAGGCGAGCGAGCCGGCGAAGGTGTCCTTGCCGACGCTGTCGAGGACCAGCGGCACACCGGCGCCGTCGGTCAGCTCCCGCACCCGCCCGGCCACGTCCTCGTGCCGGTAGCGGATGACGTGCTCGCATCCGTGTGCGCGGGCGAGCTCCGCCTTCTCCTCGCCGGAGACCGTTCCGATCACACGGATGCCGAGCAGTGCGGCCCACTGGGAGACGATCAGGCCGACGCCCCCCGCGGCCGCGTGCAGCAGGATCGTGTCCCCCTCCCGCAGCGGGTGGATCCTGCGCAGGAGATAGGCCGCCGTCAGGCCGCGCATGGTCATCGCGGCCGCCGTCTCGCAGCTGATCCCGCGGGGCAGCCTGATCAGGTGCGAGGCGTCCATGACCCGCTCCGTGCTGTAGGCGCCGAGCGGACTTCCGGTGTACGTCACCCGGTCCCCCGGCGCGACATGGGCGACGCCGTCGCCGACCGCCTCCACGACACCGGCCGCCTCGACGCCGATGCCGTCGGGCAGCCGTACCGGATAGAGCCCGGTACGGAAGTACGTGTCGGCGAAGTTGAGGCCCACGGCTTCGTGCCGGATGCGCACCTGGCCCGGACCGGGGTCGCCCACGGAGACCTTCTCCCAGGTGAGGACGTCGGGGCCACCGGTTTCGTAGAAGCGGACGGCATGTGCCACGGGGAGCTCCCTGAGGGTTCGTGGGACGGGGACGGCGGGTCAGACCTGGGCGTCGCGCAGCATGAAGCCGCGCTGTCCGGGGCGGCGGTTGGGCACCATGCCGAGCCGGGCGAGGGTCTCGTCGGCGTCCGCGTAGTACTCGCCGAGCTGGTAGATCCGCCTGGCGTCCGCTCCCGTGGCGATCTCGCGGCCGAGCGCCTCGGAGATCCGCACCATCTGCTCGACCTGGGCGACGGAGGACATCCGCTCGCCCTTGGCGCGCCAGAGGTTGTCCTCGTTGCCGACGCGCACGTGCTGGCCGAGCGCGATGGCCACCGCGTTCATGGGCGCCACGGCGCGCATGGAGCTCTCGACGGTGAGGACGGCGCCGTCGGGCACACGGCGGATGAACTCGACCAGGTCGGCGGGGTGCCGGCCGGCGAAACCGCCGCCGATGGCGACGTAGTTGAGGATCAGCGGCCCGGTGTGGACGCCCGCGCGGATCAGTCGCTCGACGGTCTCCAGCTGTGCCAGGTGGGCGAGTTGGAAGTGCGGCTGGATACCGTTAGCGCGCAGCCGCTTGAGGTGCTCCAGATAGAAGTCCGGACCCGCCTCGACGACCATGTCGCGGTAGGCCCGGTAGTAGTCCGGCTTCGCGATCGACGTGCCGTCCAGGTCGTCGTCGTCCATGATCTCGACGATGTTCATCTGGCTGGTGTTGATCGCGATCGTCACCTGGTCCGGCGCCGGGGTGAGCTCGGCCAGCAGGTGGCGGGTGTCGTAGGCGAGCCACTTGGCGTCGCCGCCCTCGCCCTCGGGGGCGAAGGAGATCGAGCCGCCTATCTGGAGGACCATGTCCGGCACGGCCTCGCGCAGCCGCCCGAGCAGTTCGTTGAACATCGACATCCGCTTGGAGCCCTTGCCGTCGAGCTCACGCACATGGATGTGGAGCACCGTCGCACCGGCGTTGTGGCAGTCGACGGCCGCCTGGACGTGCTCGTCCATGGTCAGCGGCAGGTCGTCCGCGTCGCCGGGAAGCCACTCGGGGCCGTACGGCGCGGCCTGGATGACCAGCTTCTCCTGGTTCTCCGGGTAGAGGGAGTCGTCGTGGAAGTGCACGGTACTTCTCCTTGTCGTAGGGGAGATCGCGGCACGGCGCGGACGGCGGACGCGGCGGCGGGGCCTGCGGCGGCGGGCGTCCGGGCTGCCTGCGCGGTGTTGCCACGCTAGGGCGGGCGGCCGGCGCGCACTTTGCCTGCGGTGACAGGTGACTTGCCCATCGGGGACATGCGAGGGACCCGCCGGCCCGGCGGCCCCACGTGTCCCGCCGGTTCAGCTCCCGCCGTGCGCGGGGCCGGACCGGGCCTTGCGCCACTCCCGCGGGCCGGTGCCGAAGTGCTCGTGGAACCAGCGCGAGAACGCGCTCAGGGACGAGAAGCCCAGCAGCGTGGCGACCTCGGTCAGCGACCGGCTGGGATTGGCGACGAACTGCTCGGCGAGCCCCGTCCGGGTCGCCTGGACCAAGGAGGAGAACGTCTCCCCGGAGCGGGCGAGATGACGGTGGACGGTGCGCCGGTCGACGCCGAGGCTGCGCGCGATCTGCTCGACCGAGCAGCGTCCGGTCGGCAGCAGCGCCTCGATGAGCTCGCGCACCCGGTCGGCCTCCGACGTCTGCCCGAGGTCCGCCAGGGGTTCGAGGAACCGCCGGGTATAGCTGCGCAGTTGCGCGTCGGCCATGGCGTTGGGAGCGTCCAGGTCCTCGGTGTAGAAGACGATGCCGTTGATGTCGCGGTCGAACTCCACCACGGGCCCGAACAGGCGCCGATGGCCCGCGGCGTCCCGCGGCGCACGGTGCGCGAAGCACACCGACACCGGTCGCCAGCGCGGGCCGAGGAATCCGCGCAGCACCCGGTGGAACGCGCCCACGGCGAGTTCGGTGCCCTGCCGCGCCGGCAGCGGCTCGTCGAGCCGGACGTCCACCTTGAGGGTGGCCACCCCGTTGCCCTCCGACAACCGGGCGCGCAGGACCTCGTTGTAGGTGTGCTGATGGCGGACCAGCAGCGCCAGCGCGCTGCGCACGTCCGGCTCCTCACGGACCAGCAGGCTGATGGGGCCGAGGTTGGAGAAGCGCCGCAGCTCCGCGAGGCGCAGGCCGAAATCCTCGCGCCCGCAGGCCGTGGCGGACAGCTCCAGCAGTCTCACCACCGCCGTGCCGGAGATCCACCGGTCCTGCACGGCCAGGTCGGCGGCGTCCAGGCCGACGCTCCTCAGCAGTTCACGGGGGTCGAGTCCGAGGGAACGGCTCAGCTCGACGTAGCCGTTCAGTGCGGCGGTGCGGACCAGGGGCCTCATGGGCACGCTCCAGGTACGGGCAGGTCCCCAGAAGTTAAGTTTCGCGTCCCTGTCCGTCAAGTATTCCGGCCGAACGCTTCGTAGCCTCCCCGTGACCGCTCACCGGACACGCGGAGGCGACCATGGCCGAACCTGCGGACACGACGACGGCGCCGTTCACCGGCCCCGCCCTGTGGTACGGGCCCGACATGACGGCCCGGCAGGATGGGACGCTGCGGCTGTCCGCCGCGCACGGCGCGGAACTGCGCACGGCGGTGCGCACCACTCGTGCGCGCGGCGCCACCCTGCTGCGGATGACCGTCGCCGACTTCCCGTTGCCCACGCTCGCCGCCGAACTGACGCGCTGTGCCGCGTCGTTGGCCGAGGGACCGGGCTTCGTCCTGATCAGGGGCATCCCGGCTGATCTGCTCGGCGGGACGCAGGCGGGTACCGTGCTGCGCGGCATCGGCCAGTACCTCGGCCGGCCCGTGCCGCAGACCGCCGACGGCCGTACCCTGTGCCACATCCCGGACACCGGCGAGGTGCCGGACGATCCGGCACCGCCCTCCACGCCCGCGGCCCGGGCGCCCGTGCCGTTCCACACCCCCGAGTCGGACCTGCTCGGCCTGCTGTGCCTGCGGCCGGCCCGCTCCGGCGGCCGTACGCTGCTGGCCGGCGCCGCCGCCGTGCACAACGCGGTGCTCGCCGCCAGGCCGGACCTCGCCGGGCGCCTGTACGGCGACCATCTCTTCGCTCGCCCCGGGGAGGCGTCCGGGGCCCACCTGGTCTCCCCCCTCGTCACACGGCTCGCCTCACGTCACGGCGACAGGCCCAGCATGCGCTACGACCGCGCGCGGCTGGACGCCGGGTCGCGCCCCTCTCGTACCGGTGCCGCGGACGGCGTCCGGGCCACGGACGACGAGCTGTACGACCTCGTCGAGGCGGCCGCCGCCTCGCCCGCCGTCCGGCTCGAGCTGGACCTGCGGCCCGGTGATCTGCTCCTGCTCGACAACCACGTGGTGCTGCATGCCCGCACCGCCTACGAGGACCACGACGCCCCGGAGCACGGGCGCCATCTGCTCCGCCTGTGGCTGGCCCGCGACGAGGACCTCCGCCCGCCGACACGCGCCGGCGTCGTCCCACGCGACGTCATCCACCCGGGGAACCTGCGCCCGGCCCAGTACGCCTGCTCCGCGCGGCACGGTACCCCGCCTCCACCGCGCACCCACCGAGACCGATCGAGGACGCCCCGGCCATGACCAATCTCGCCACTCTTCTCGTGAACTCCGCGGCGGCGCACGGAGAACGCGTCGCCGTGCGCCACGACGACACCGTCCTGACGTACCGGCAGCTCGACGAGGCGAGCGCCCGGCTCGCCGCCGTACTGCGCGAGCGGGGCGTGCGGCCGGGCGACCCGGTCAGCATGACGATGCCCAACGTGCCGCTCTTCCCGGTCGTCCACTACGGCATCCTGCGCGCCGGCGGCGTGGTGGTGCCGATGAACCCGCTGCTCAAGGCACGGGAGGCCGCCTTCCTGCTGCGGGACTCCGGAGCACGGCTGGCGCTCGCCCATCCGCAGTGCGCTCAGGAGGTCACGAAGGCCGCCGCGGAGGCGGGTACGCCGTGCCTGGTGACGGATTCCGACGCCTTTCCACGCGCTGCTGCTCGCCGCACTCCCCCGCACCGGGATCGTCGAGCGGTCCGGCGACGCCACCGCCCTGATCCTCTACACGTCCGGCACCACCGGCACCCCGAAGGGAGCCGAACTGACCCACCGCAACCTGCTGACCAACGCGGCCACCACCGCGCAGACCCTGCTGCTGCTCGGTCCGCAGGACGTGCTGTTCGGCGGCCTGCCCCTGTTCCACGCCTTCGGGCAGACCTGTGCCATGAACGCCGCCGTGGCCGCCGGTGCGACGCTGACCCTGCTGTCCCGGTTCGAGCCGGAGCGTGCCCTGGAGATCATGCGCCGGGACGCGGTCACCGTCTTTCTGGGCGTACCGACGATGTACACCGCGCTGCTGCGCGCCGTGCGGCAGGACGGGGACGAGGTGCCCAGGCTCCGGCTCGCCGTCTCGGGCGGGGCCGCACTGCCCGTCGAGGTGCTGCACGACTTCGAACAGACCTTCAGGGCCCCCGTGCTGGAGGGCTACGGCCTGTCGGAGACCTCGCCGGTCGCCGCCTTCAACCATCCGGACCGCCCGCGCAAGGCCGGTTCGATCGGTACGCCCGTGCGCGGAGTCCGGATGAAGCTCGTCGCGGACGACGGATCGGACGTCGGGCCCGGGGCGGTCGGCGAGATCGCCGTCCAGGGCGAGAACGTGATGAAGGGCTACTTCAACAACCCGGACGCCGGGGCCGCCGCACTGCGCGACGGCTGGTTCCACACCGGCGACCTGGCCCGCGTCGACGAGGACGGCTTCTACTTCATCGTGGACCGCAAGAAGGACCTGATCATCCGAGGCGGCTACAACGTCTACCCGCGGGAGATCGAGGAGGTGCTCTACGGGCACCCCGCGGTCGCCGAGGCGGCCGTGGTGGGCGTGCCGCATCCGCTGCACGGCGAGGAGGTGGCGGCGGTCGTGGTGCTGCGGGCCGGGGCGACGGCGACGGCGAGGGAGATCCGCGACCACGTCAAGGAGCGCGTCGCCGCGTACAAGTACCCCCGCGTCGTCACCTTCGCCGCCGAACTCCCCAAGGGCCCCACCGGCAAGATCCTCAAGCGCGAGATCACCGTCGAGGGGCACCGGGCCGGTTCATGACGGCCCTTCCGTGGAGCGGTACGACGGAGCGGTGCGAGGTGGTGGTCAGGGGGTGACCAGTTGCTGGCCGCCGTCGATGTCGTACGTGGCGCCGGTGAGCGCGTCGTTGGTCATCAGGTGCAGCGCCAGGGCGGCGACGTCCGCCGGGCCGACCACCCGGCCGATGGGCAGCGTCTTCCTCAACTGCTCACGCCGGGCTTCGAGTTGGTCGCCGAGCAGGGAGGCCGACAACGGCGTGTCCACGAATCCGGCGGCGATGAGGTTGACCCGGATCGGGGCGATCTCCAGGGCCAGGTTGGCCGTCAGGGCCGGCAGCGCCGCGGTGAGGGCGCCCGTCACGGCCATCCCGGCGGCGGGCCGCCGGCCGCCGGTGCCGCCGATGAACAGCAGCGTGCCTCCGGCCCTGACCTTCCCCCGGCCGGCCCGTGCCACCGCCAGCAGCATCGCGAGGCGCCCGCCGAAGTCCCGTCCGGCATCGGTGAGATCGATCTCGTCGAGGGGCGTGTAGGACGGGCTGCCCGCCGTCACCAGGACATGGTCGACCGGTCCGGACAGCTCGTGCAGGAAGCGCTCCAGGCGGTCGGTGTCGTGGGCGTCGAAGGCGGCCGTGCTCCGCGCGTTCAGTTCGTCGGCCACCCGCTTCAGACGGTCGGCGTTGCGTGCCGCGAGCACCACCTCGCCGCCGGCCGCGCGCACCTGCCGCGCGGTCTCCAGACCGATCCCCGCGGTGCCGCCCACCACCACGACCGTCTGCCCGGCGAGGATTCCACCCGGCGCGTGCCCTGCTTTGGAGGTCCCGGAGGTCTCGGAAGTCATGAAGAGTCCCCAACCGGTCGGCGAGCGGAACGATCACAGCTGAACTCCGTGGCTCCACAGTCTTTCACCGGCCCGGGGGGGGGGGGTGGGGGGGGGGGGAGGTGGGGGGGGTGGAAGGGAAGGGGTGAAGGCTGTAGGGGATGTCAGGGCGGCGGTGAGCAGGGTTCAGCACGCCGCGCTGCGAGAGGAGGATCGGGTAGTCGAGCC
>NZ_JBHVGU010000026.1:0-130630 GCF_042800575.1 Streptomyces sp. NPDC057616 | reverse complement strand
TGGACTCCGGAAAAAACCCCCACCCGTTAGAGAAGCGGAAGGCCCACAGTGGCGTCCATGTGCCCAACGTTCCTCCACTGACCCGTCGGGTGCCCCCTGGACTGAAGCCCCCCCGGCCGGGCGGGTCCGACGGACCTCGTTGAGCCTGGCCGCGCCCGGTCCGGTCAGCCGGACCTCCGCTCGCGCTCGTCTCGTCCGTACTGCGGGCTCGCTCGCGCGATGGAGCCGGTGGGCGAGCGGTGGGCGCTGCTGATCATTCGCGGCCTCGCGGTACGGCCGCAGCGCTACGGCGACCTGCTCGACGGCCTGCCGGGCATCTCCACGAACATGCTGACCGCCGCCGGGCACGACCTCGAACCGGCGATCTGGGCCGTCGGGCGCCGGGGAACCGGGCAGCTCGGCGAGCCCCGGCCCGGCGAGGTCGTCACGCCGTCGGCCGTCGTCATGACGCTGCGGGCGGTCTTCGACGCCGACAAGGCGGCCGGCCTGACCCAGGACACCACGACCCAGGGCGACGAGCGCGCGGTGATGGGCGACTACCTGCCGACGGGCACCTACACGACCACGAAGGAGTTCGAGGCCCTCGGATAGCCCGGGGCGGTCGTGACGCCCGTACGGCTTCCGCCCGTACGACTCCCTCCCGCATCACTCCCGTCGGCCGCGTTCCGCGGTCTGTTCGCGGTAGTACGTGCGCCAGATCAGCCGGTGCACCCGTGTCCAGCGTGGGATCGAGCGCACTCCGGGGATGAAGGGGACCAGGATCAGGACCAGGCTGAGCAGGGCCATCAGGCCCCAGATCAGGGCGTCGGCATTGCCGGACGACTTGAAGGGCTCGATCTGGTACCAGAAGGTGTACAGCCACAGCCACGCCTGGCCCGGGAAGTTCCCGGTCTCGTTCATCATCCCCCACTGGTCGCCGCCGAGATGCTGGGCGCGGGCCAGGGACTCCAGGTAGGAACCGTCGGAGAGGAACAGCAGCGAGCGCGTGTAGTCGGTCTCGTAGAACTTGCCCTGCGCCCGGAGCTGGCCGTCCAGCGCGCCGCCGCGCGCCAGTTGGAGCAGACGGGCGGTGAGCACGGGGACGGGACCGTAGTTCCCCTGTGCCGGGACACCGCCGCCGGACTTGGCCAGGGCGTCGGAGTAGGCGGCGGTCCAGGCCTGGTGCCGGGCGGCGGAGCCGGCGTCCCAGGCGGCGAGGGCGGCGGTGACGGCACGCGGCTCGGGGGCGTTGCGCAGCGGGCCCAGGACGAAGTCGTCCGCCGTGTCCACCGGGATACGGACGCCCGCGGTGCTCTGCAGCCCGACCGGTCCCAGCTTCTGCGCCGCATCCGGGGTGTTGTTGTACGGCGGCCCGTACTGCGCCGTGCCGCTGGTAGCGCCGAGTTCGGCCACGGAGGACGCCGTGAAGTCGCCGCCGTCGGCCCTCGCCCAGGAGGCCAGCGTCACCGGCCTGACGTCGGGCGACGAGAACAGCGCGGCCAGGCCCGCGGTGAGCAGCGCGACCACGACCAGCGCGATCGTGAACTCCTTGACCAGGTCGTACCGTCTGGTTGGGAAGGTGGACGGATCGGGCACAGGGGCCTTCGTACGCCGTTTCATGACGCCGCCTCCCGCGTGGTCCCGCCCTCGGGAGGCGGGGTGGCATCCGGGGTGGCGTCGATCGGCGGCACGATCCCGCGCAGCCGGACCAGCAGGATGTGCCAGCCCGCCAGCAGGACCAGGACGAAGGGCAGCAGGACGATGTGCCACATCAGCATCTGGCCGAAGTCCAGCACGTTGAAGAAGGCACCGATGCCGACCGAGTTGAGCCCGTCCTTGGCCTGCCCCGCGATCCACTGGGAGTCGAAGTTCTGCTGGACCAGGTAGCCGGTGAAGGCCGTGCCGATCGAGGCGAAGAAGCACACCGCGCCCGTGATCCAGGTCAGCGCCCGCCGACCGCGCCAGGCGGCCATGAAGAACTTGCCCCACAGGTGGATGACCATGAAGAACATGAACAGCTCGACGCTCCACAGGTGCAGGCCGTTCACGTACTTGCCGGCGTCCGAGACGTGCCACCACGCGGGCCCCTTCAGGGCCAGCACCCCGCCGGTGACCAGGACGACGATCAGCGAGGCGAGGGTGAGCACCCCGAAGACGTAGATCCATGACGCCATGTACGCGGGCTGCGTGTCCGGCAGCAGCTTGTCCGGGGGCAGTGCCCGCACCGACCGCCGCCGTACCGCACCGGTCCACCCTCCGCCGGTCTCCGGCACCCCGCTCATCGCCGGCCCCGTCCGCGGGGGAAGGGCAGGAGCAGGGCCGCCACGAAGACGACCAGCATCACCCCGACGACCACGAGGTTGGCGACGGAGATCTGCACCACGCCCCAGTGCACGTAGTGGCCGGTCCCGTTGAGATCGATGGGCGCGGCGAGCGCGTGCCCACCGGAATACGGATGTCCGTTCATGAGCCGGCTCCCCTCGAAGCCCGAGAGAAAGTGAAGCGCCTCGTACGACACTCGGCCCGCCGCCCGACCCGGACCATGGGCCGAACGGCTCAATAACCCTCAGAACTTCACAAGGAACGCAACAGGCGCCCCGTCAGCCACACGACTGCCCCGGGTGAGCGCCACGGACGTCCCAGAACACCCGCGGGAGCCCACGGCCTGCTCGTCCACCACGGCCAACGGCAGGAGCTCTTCCCCCTCTCCCCCGCAGACAGCTGCGCTGGGCAGGCCGTCAGTGCTGTGCCGGTACGCCGAGTTCGGCGAGGAGGCCGCGGACCCGGCGTTCGATCTCGTCCCGGATCGGGCGGACCGCCTCCACGCCCTGGCCGGCCGGGTCGTCCAGCTGCCAGTCCAGGTACCGCTTGCCCGGGAAGACCGGGCAGGTGTCGCCGCAGCCCATGGTGATGCACACGTCCGACTCCCTGACCGCGTCCACGGTCAGGATCTTCGGCACCTCGGCGGAGATGTCGATGCCCGCCTCGGCCATCACCTCGACGGCGGCGGGGTTGACCTTGTCGCCCGGGTCGGACCCGGCGGAGCGGACCTCGACCCGGTCCCCGGCCAGGTGGGCCAGCCACGCGGCAGCCATCTGGGAACGGCCCGCGTTGTGGACGCAGACGAAGAGCACGGAGGGCTTGTCGGACATCACAGGGCTCTCTTGATCTCTCTAGTTGTCGCTCGATCCCGCTCGACTCGCTCGATCCCGCTCGTTCTCGCTTGATCGCGCGCCCGCACGGGGGCGGAGGAGGGCTCGTACGCATCAGCGGCCACTGGTATCAGTCACCACTGATGTGACAGTATCAGCGCATGCTGACGTCAGTCGACACCGATCTGATCCGGGTTCTGGCCGACCCGCTCAGGCTCCGGATCGTCACCCTGCTCGCCCAGGAGACCCTGTGCACCACCCACCTCGTGGAGGAGACCGGCGCCCGGCAGACCAACCTCTCCAACCACCTGAGAGTGCTGCGCGAGGCCGGGGTCGTCGAGACGGAGCCGTGCGGCCGGTTCACCTACTACAAGCTGCGCGCCGACGTCATCGCCTCGCTCGCCGGCCAGTTCGCCGACCTGGCCGAGTCCGCCCGGACCGCCGCCGGCAACAAGCGGTCCTGCCCCTGATCCCCCGCCGCCCCGCCCCGGCGACCGCACCAAGGAGTCCCTGTTGACCGCCACCCACGAGTCCGCCGCGGATCCGGTGTCACCGGACGCCGCAGCGCAGCCCGCGCCGGGCGCCACCCCGCCCCGCAGGCCGCCGGCCGCGCGCGCCGCCGCCGAACTGATCGGCACCGCGGCGCTGGTCACGGTGGTCGTCGGGTCCGGCATCCAGGCCACCGCACTCACGAAGGACGTCGGGGTGCAGTTGCTGGCCAACTCCCTGGCCACCGTCTTCGGCCTCGGCGTCCTGATCCTCCTGCTCGGCCCGGTCTCCGGCGCGCACTTCAACCCCGTGGTCACCCTGGCCGAGTGGTGGACGAACCGGCGCGGCGGCCCCGGCGTGACGATCCGCGAGGTGGCCCTCTACGTCCCCGCGCAGATCGCCGGTGCGATCGCGGGCGCCATCCTGGCGGACGCGATGTTCGGCAGGCCGCTCGTGCAGTGGTCCACCCACGACCGGTCCGCCGGCCACCTGCTGCTCGGCGAGGTCGTGGCCACGGCCGGTCTGATCCTGATGATCTTCGGCCTGGCCCGCACCGGCCGACTCCGGTTCGCCCCCGTGGCCGTGGCCTCCTACATCGGCGCCGCCTACTGGTTCACCTCCTCCACGTCCTTCGCCAACCCCGCGGTGACCATCGGCCGCGCCTTCAGCGATACCTTCGCGGGCATCGCGCCCGGTTCCCTTGCGGGCTTCATCGGCATGCAACTGGTGGGCGCCGTGGTGGGACTGGCGCTGGTGGCTCTCGTCTTCCCGTCCGTCCGGGAAGCCACCGAGTGACCCGGACGCCCCAGGTGGTGGTGATCGGCGGCGGCCAGTCCGGGCTCGCCGCCGGATACCACCTGCGCCGCCTGGGCCTCGACTTCGTCGTCCTCGACGCCGGGACCACGGCGGGCGGGGCCTGGCAGCACATGTGGGACTCCCTGCACCTGTTCTCGCCGGCCGCCCACTCCTCGCTGCCCGGCCGCCTCATGCCGACCCAGGCCGGCCAGGAGTACCCCGACGCACAGCACGTGGTGGAGTACCTCACCGACTACGAGAAGCGGTACGGCCTCCCCGTGGAACGCCCGGTCCGCGTCCTCGGGGTCCACCGGGACGGTCAACTCCTGCGCGTGGAGACCGACTCGGGCACCTGGCACGCCCGCGCCGTGATCAGCGCGACCGGCACGTGGTGGCGCCCCTTCATCCCCGCGGTGCCCGGCCGCGAGGTCTTCGGCGGCCGCCGGCTCCACACGGTCGAGTACCGCGGCCCGCGGGACTTCGCCGGCCGCCGGGTGATCGTGGTGGGCGGAGGCAACTCCGGCGCCCAGATCGCCGCCGACCTCGCTCGCGACACCGAACTGACCTGGGTGACCCGGCGCCCGCCGCGCTACCTGTCCGACGACATCGACGGCCGCGCCCTGTTCGACGCGGCCACCGCCCGCCGCCGGGCCCTGGACGAAGGCCGGACCGACACCGGCGGCGTCGCCTCACTCGGCGACATCGTCGCCGTACCGGCTGTCCGCGAAGCCCGCGACCGCGGCCTGCTCGCCGCGAACCCGATGTTCAGCCACCTCGTCCCGGGCGGTGTCGTATGGCCCGACGGGACCCGGGCCGAGGCCGACGCGATCATCTGGTGCACCGGCTTCCGGCCCGCCCTCTCCCACCTGGCCCCGCTCCAACTCCGCGGCACACGCGGCCACATCGCCATCGACGGCACGCGCGCGGTGGGCGAGCCACGCCTGCACCTGCTCGGCCACGGCGACTGGACCGGCCCCGCCTCCGCCACCCTCATCGGCGTCGGCCGACCGGCACGCGACGCGGCCCGCGGGATCGCCGAGCTGCTCACCTGACCGGCGCGATCGTCAGCAACTTGCCCATCGCGGCCAGGACCGACGGCTCGACCCGGTAGTACACCCAGGTGCCGCGCCGCTCGGACGTCAGCAGTCCGGCGTCCTTGAGCTTCTTCAGGTGGTGGGAGACGGTCGGCTGGGAGACGCCGACGTCGGAGATGTCGCAGACACACGCCTCGCCGCCCTCGTGCGAGGCGACCGCGGTGAACAGACGCAGGCGCACCGGATCGCCCAGCGCCTTGAACATCCGCGCCGCCGTTTCGGCCTCGTCCGCCGTGAACTGCCGCTCGGTCACCGGCGGGCAGCACGGCACCACGGCCTCGGGCGCCCCGGCCTTGGACGCCTCGGGTTCGAGCAGCGGCAGCACCCTCGTATTCGACATACGTCTATGTTGACACACATCGAATCAGAGTCACTGATTAGATGAATGTCTATGTTGACGCTCATCGATACAAGTGTCATGCTGGGCCGCGCAAGACATCGACAGACGTCGAATCAAAGGGGAACACCGTGAACGCGCCCACCACCGACCGGCTGCCCGTCGTGGTCGTCGGAGCCGGCCCCGTCGGCCTGGCCGCCGCCGCTCACCTCGTCGAGCGCGGCCTCGAACCGCTGGTCCTGGAGGCCGGACCCTCCGCCGGTACGGCCGTACGCGACTGGGCGCACGTCCGCCTCTTCTCCCCGTGGGCCGAGGTCACCGACCCGGCCGCCGAAAAGCTCCTCGCCCCCACCGGCTGGTCCCGCCCCGACGGCGCGACCTACCCCAACGGCGGTGACTGGGCGGAGAGTTACCTCCAGCCCCTCGCCGACGTCCTCGGCGACAGGGTCCGCTACGGCGTCACCGTGACCGGCGTCGCCCGCGCGGGCCGGGACCGGATCGTCGACGCCGACCGCGACCAGCAGCCCTTCACCGTCCACGTCCGGACCTCCGGCGGGCGCGAGGAGCGCCTCACCGCCCGCGCCGTCATCGACGCCTCCGGCACCTGGTCCACCCCCGGCCCGATGGGCGCCGACGGCCTGCCCGCCCTCGGCGAGAAGGCGGCGGCCGACCACGTCTCCTACCGCGTCCCCGACCTGAGGGACTCCGCCGTCCGTGCCCGGTACGCGGGCAGGCGCACTGCCGTCGTCGGCTCCGGTGCCTCCGCCTTCACCGCGCTCGCCTTCCTCGCCGACCTGGCCGAGGACGAGCCGGGCACGCACGCCGCGTGGATCCTGCGCCGCGGCATCGGCGCGAGCACCTACGGCGGCGGTGACGCCGACCAGCTCCCCGCGCGCGGCGCCCTGGGCCTGCGCGCCAAGGCCGCGGTCGAGGCCGGTCATGCGCATGCGGTCACCGGCTTCCGCACCCAGGCCGTGGAGCGCGACGGCGACCGGCTGGTCCTGGTCGCCGAGGACGGCCGGCGCCTGGACCCCGTCGACGAGGTCATCGTGCTGACCGGCTTCCGACCCGACCTGTCCTTCCTCTCCGAGGTCCGCCTCGGCCTCGACGAACGCCTCCAGGCCCCGACCGCGCTGGCCCCGCTCATCGACCCCAACGTGCACTCCTGCGGCACCGTCTACCCGCACGGCGTGAACGAGCTCTCCCACCCGGAGCAGGACGTCTACCTGGTCGGCATGAAGTCCTACGGCCGCGCCCCGACCTTCCTCGCCATGACCGGTTACGAGCAGGTCCGGTCCGTCGCCGCGGCCGTCGCCGGCGACCGCGAGTCCGCCGAACGCGTCGAACTCACGCTGCCGGAAACCGGGGTGTGCGGGGGCGCGGGCCTGTACGACGACCCGGTGGCCGCTGGGGGCAGCGAAGGCGGAGGCTGCTGCGCGCCCCCGGCCACCCTCCAGATCGGCGGTTGCTGAGGCGGGTGCGCGGGCGGGAGAGCCCCGACCGACCCGGCCCGCACCCATCACACTGCGGTGGCATGCTGGATTCGAGATCCGGATCGGTCCCGAGCGAGGTGGGCATCATGATCGATCTGGCGTCGCGCCTGTCGGAACGGCCGGTCGCTCGCGGATCGGCACCGTGGCCGGGCCACGAGTACGCCAAGGGCTGGGGAGTCTTCGGACTGCCCTTCGACTCCGGGCACGTGCTCGCGCTGCGCGTCTTCCCGGAAAGCTCCTTCGGCCCGTACCGGACCGTATGGCACCGCACTCCCGGCGGCGCCTGGTCCATCTACGTGGACGGGCCGCGCCTCGACACCGCGTGCCCCAGGTATTACGGGCCCGCCTGCGAAACCACCGGCTTCGCCGCCGTCCGTCTCACCTGGACGGGCCCCGCCTCGCTGCGCGTCACCATGGACGCGCCCTCCCTGCAGTGGACGCTCTCCGCCCGCACCACACCGGTCCTCACCGCGCTCAACGCCATGAGTACGGTGCTCCCCCTCGCGAGCTGGCGCGCGAGGACGCTGGTGCGAGGCCGCGAGCGGATGGCCCGCGCTCTCGGGCTGGGCAGACTGCAGATGACCGGGGTGATGCCGAGCGGGCACGTCGGCACGCTCATGCCCCGGCGGATGTACTACGTCGCCGACGCCCGAGCCGTCCTGGACGGCACCGACCTCGGGCGCCCGACCCGTCTCGACCGCAATCCCCGCATCGGCGAGGTGCCGCTGCCTGCCCGCGGCATCCTGGCCATCGGCCAGGCGGCCTGGCAGGTCCGGAACCCCACCGCACACGAACGCACCCGCACGAACCCCAAGCTCAACTGAGGGCGCACCCCGGACCGACCGCCTCGCTCACCTCAGTGCGCGTGACCGCTCGACGTGGGCGCCGGTGCCGCGTTCTTGACCGTCAGCGGCAGCAGCTTCTTGCCCGTCGGGCCCACCTGGATGTGGGTGTCCATCTGCGGGCAGACGCCGCAGTCGAAGCACGGTGTCCAGCGGCAGTCCTCGACCTCCGTCTCGTCGAGGGCGTCCTGCCAGTCCTCCCAGAGCCAGTCCTTGTCGAGGCCCGAGTCGAGGTGGTCCCAGGGAAGGACCTCCTCGTAGGTGCGCTCGCGCGTCGTGTACCAGTCGACGTCCACGCCGAACGCGGGCAGCGTCTTGTCCGCGCACTGCATCCAGCGGTCGTAGGAGAAGTGCTCGCGCCAGCCGTCGAAGCGGCCGCCGTCCTCGTAGACCGCGCGGATGACCGCGCCGATGCGGCGGTCGCCGCGGGAGAGCAGGCCCTCGACGATGCCCGGCTTGCCGTCGTGGTAGCGGAAGCCGATGGAGCGGCCGTACTTCTTGTCGCCGCGGATCTTGTCGCGGAGCTTCTCCAGACGGGCGTCCGTCTCCTCCGCCGAGAGCTGCGGCGCCCACTGGAAGGGCGTGTGCGGCTTGGGGACGAAGCCGCCGATGGAGACGGTGCAGCGGATGTCGCCCTGGCCGGAGACCTCGCGGCCCTTCTGGATGACGTTCATCGCCATGTCGGCGATCTGCAGGACGTCCTCGTCGGTCTCCGTCGGCAGGCCGCACATGAAGTACAGCTTCACCTGGCGCCAGCCGTTGCCGTAGGCGGTGGCGACGGTCCGGATCAGGTCCTCCTCCGAGACCATCTTGTTGATGACCTTGCGCATGCGCTCGGAGCCGCCCTCGGGGGCGAAGGTCAGGCCGGAGCGGCGGCCGTTGCGCGTGAGCTCGTTCGCCAGGTCGACGTTGAAGGCGTCGACGCGGGTGGACGGCAGGGAGAGACCGATCTTGTCTTCCTCGTACCGGTCCGCGAGGCCCTTCGCGATGTCGCCGATCTCCGAGTGGTCCGCCGAGGAGAGCGAGAGGAGGCCGACCTCCTCGAAGCCGGTCGCCTTCAGGCCCTTGTCGACCATCTCGCCGATGCCGGTGATCGAGCGCTCGCGCACCGGGCGGGTGATCATGCCCGCCTGGCAGAAGCGGCAGCCGCGCGTGCAGCCGCGGAAGATCTCGACGGACATGCGCTCGTGAACCGTCTCGGCGAGCGGGACGAGGGGCTGCTTGGGGTACGGCCACTCGTCCAGGTCCATGACCGTGTGCTTGGACACGCGCCACGGGACGCCCGACTTGTTGGGGACCACGCGGGCGATACGGCCGTCGGGGAGGTACTCGACGTCGTAGAACGCCGGGATGTAGACCGAGCCGGTCTTCGCCAGTCGGAAGAGGACCTCCTCGCGGCCGCCGGGGCGGCCCTCCGCCTTCCACTCCTTGATGATCCGGGTCATGTCGAGCACGGCCTGCTCGCCGTCGCCGATGATCGCCGCGTCGATGAAGTCCGCGATCGGCTCGGGGTTGAAGGCGGCGTGGCCGCCCGCGAGGACGATCGGGTCGTCGATCGTGCGGTCCTTGGACTCCAGGGGGATGCCGGCCAGGTCCAGGGCCGTGAGCATGTTCGTGTAGCCCAGCTCGGTGGAGAAGGACAGGCCGAAGACGTCGAAGGCCTTCACCGGGCGGTGGCTGTCCACCGTGAACTGCGGGACGCCGTGCTCCCGCATCAGCGCCTCCAGGTCCGGCCACACGCTGTAGGTGCGCTCGGCGAGGACGCCCTCCTGCTCGTTCAGGACCTCGTAGAGGATCATGACGCCCTGGTTGGGCAGCCCGACCTCGTACGCGTCCGGGTACATCAGCGCCCAGCGGACGTCGCAGGACTCCCACGGCTTGACGGTGGAGTTGAGCTCTCCGCCGACGTACTGGATCGGCTTCTGCACATGCGGGAGCAGAGCTTCGAGCTGCGGGAACACGGACTCTGCGGCCGCAGCGACTTCGGCAGGCATCTCGCAAACCTTCGGGGGGCTGGACGGAACTGACAGGGGTGACCATCTAGCCTAACGCGACCGCACACCCACCCCGACCGCCAGGAACGCCTCGACCGCCCGGAGCGACTGACCGAACCCGGACCGCCGCGGCCCGCCGTGGGTCTCCCGGATCACCGCGGACCCGCCTGGCCGACGCGCGCAGCCCGAACCATCGCCTGCGCGACCCGATCACCGCGGGCCGCCTGGACCGCCGCGACCGTCCGACTCGCCGCAGGCCCACCCACTCCCTTGCAGGCCGCCAGGATCACTGCGGGACCCAAGACCCCCACAAGCACGCTCGGCGCACCACGCATCCCCCCGGATCACAGCGAGCCACCCGGGCCACCGCAGGCACGCCCGAACTCCTGCAGGCCGCCCGGATCGCTGCGCTACCTCAGTCCACCGCAGGCCGCCCGGACCCCCGCGCACACCCAAACCACCGCCGCCGGCCCAACCCGGACCCGGCGCGCCGCGATCAGCCGACCCGCCCGCGCCCCCGCCTCACACCCTCATCCCCGCCACGACCTCGCTCCAGGCCCCCGGCAGTTCCGTCTCGTCGGACGCGGCGTGGGCCTCCTCGCGGCCGTAGAGGAGGCCGTAGGTGAAGACGTTCTCGCCCGCCGCGTGCGCCGCCGCCGACAGTTCGCGCAGCGTCTGGCGGGTCATGACGCTGTCCTGGTGGTCGCCGAGCAGGTTCTGGAGCGACTTCATCGACTTGGCCAGCGCGGTCGCCGGGTCGCCGAGGGAGGCGATGGCGGCCTCGGCCGAGTACCGCGTGCGCTTGGCCTTCTTGCGCGCCTCGTGCAGGGCGAGGTCGCGCTCGGGGCCGGGCTCCGCGGCGACGGCCTGCTCCACCAGGCCGGCCAGCTTCCCGAAGTCCTTGCGTACGGCCTTGCCGATCACCTTCTCCGGACTCCCGGCGGCCGCCTTGCGCAGCGGCGGCTCGGAGACCAGCGCGTCCACGCTGTCGAGCAGCGCCAGGTACCGCTCGGAGTCCAGCACCCCGATCAGCCGGCGCCGCGATCCGCCGTGCCGGGCGTGCATCCAGGTGCGCAGGCGGGTGCGGACGGGGCCGTACACCAGCGTGTGGGGCAGCTCGTCCAGGGCCGCGGTGAGGCGCTCGGTCAGCACCTCCTGGTCCCGGTCCACGCCGAGCTCGCCGGCCAGCCACTTCAGCTCCTCGCCGACGGGGTCGGTGACGGTCCGGTCCAGCACCTTGGCGTACGAGCCGAAGGCGCTGCGCATACGGCGGGTGGCGACGCGCATGCGGTGCACGGAGTCGTACGCGTCCTGCCGTACGGCAGGGTCGAGCGCGACGAGGGCGTCCCGCTGCTCGCGGATGTAGGCGAGGACGTGTTCGCCGGCCGTCTCGGGAGCCGCGGGCCCCTGCTGCCCCCCGGCCTTCTTCCCGCCCTTCTCGCCCTTCCCGGCTTTCCCGCTCTTGCCGGCCTTGCCGCTCTTCGCGGCCCCCTCGCCGTTCTCCGTACGCGTGCTCGGCGCCGTCTCCGCCAGCGCACGCGCCAGCTTCGACGCCGAGCCCGAGGGCCGTACGCCCGCCTTGCGCAGCCGCTTGTCGACCTTGTCGAGGAAGGCCGGGTCGCCGCCGTCGGCGAGCTCCACCTCCAGCTCGGTCCACTGGGCGGCGCCGCCGTCCCCGGTGAGCCGCTCCGCGCGCACGGCGTCCACGCTGACCTCGGCGAGCAGCCGGCCCCCGGCGTCGACGAGGTCGCGGATGTCGCGGTCGGACAGCAGCCGGACCACGGGCAGCAGCTCGGCGTCGCGGACGCGGGAGCGGATCAGGCCGGCGAGGCTGCCCGGCAGGGTGTCGGAGAGCGGGGCGCGGATCTCGTCGCGGACACCGGGGGCGACCGGGAACTTCAGGTGCCAGCCCGCGTCGGCGCCGCCGGTGCGGCGACGCAGCGTGATGGCGGCGGCGGCGAGGCGCTCGTCGGCGGTGTCGTAGTACGTCGCGTCGAGGTGCGCGACACCCTTGTCCACGACCGCGTCGACCCCGGCCACACCGGTCAGGTCCGGCAGACCGCTGTCGTCGGACTCGTACTTCCGCTCGATCTCACGCTTTGTGTCCGCCATGACCTGAATCTAGTGGGATTCGCCCCCCAGCGGCAGGGCCTCTCGGGGGCGAATCCCAGGCAAACTCGCACGCAACACCAGGTGCACTACGCCGACATGGGCCGCTGCGCCTTGATGGACTGCAGCAGCCCCACGGCCATCCAGACGGCGAACATCGACGAGCCGCCGTACGAGACGAACGGCAGGGGCAGGCCCGTGACCGGCATGATGCCGAGGGTCATGCCGACGTTCTCGAAGATCTGGAAGGCGAACCAGGCGACGATCCCGGCGGCGACGATGGTGCCGTACAACTCCGTCGAGTCGCGGGCGATGCGGCAGGCCCGCCACAGGATCACACCGAGGAGCAGGATGATCAGTCCCGCGCCGACGAAGCCGAGCTCCTCCCCGGCGACCGTGAAGACGAAGTCCGTCTGCTGCTCGGGCACGAACTGGCCGGTGGTCTGCGAGCCGTGGAAGAGGCCCGCGCCGGTCAGACCGCCCGAACCGATCGCGATCCGGGCCTGGTTGGTGTTGTAGCCGACGCCGGCCGGGTCGAGCGCGGGGTTGGCGAAGGCCGCGAACCGGTTGATCTGGTAGTCGTCCAGGATGTGCAGCTGCCAGACGGCGACCGCGCCGATGGCGCCCGCCGTGATGAGGCCGAAGACCCAGCGGTTGGAGGCGCCGGAGGCGAGCAGCACGCCGAGGATGATCACCACCATCACCATGACCGACCCGAGGTCGGGCATGAGCAGCACGATCAGGATCGGTACGGCGGCCAGGCACAGCGCCTGCAGGACCGTGCGGTGGTCGGGGTACTTCTTGTCGCCCGCGTCGACCCGTGCCGACAGCAGCATCGCCATGCCCAGGATGATCGTGATCTTCACGAACTCCGAGGGCTGGAGGGAGAAGCCGCCGCCGAGCACGATCCACGAGTGCGCGCCGTTGACCGTGGAGCCCAGCGGGGTGAGCACCATCAGGATCAGGAAGACCGAGAGGCCGTACATGATCGGGATGGCGGTGCGCAGAGCGCGGTGGCCGATCCAGACCGTGCCGATCATCAGGGCGATCCCGATGCCGGTGTTCATGAGGTGCCGGATCAGGAAGTAGTACGGGTCGCCCTGGTTGATCTCGGTGCGGTTGCGGGTCGCCGAGTAGACCAGGACCGTGCCGATCAGCGACAGCGCGACCGCCGCCAACAGAATCGGCCAGTCCAGCCTGCGGGCGAGCGAGTCGCGGGCGAAGATCCGCGTCCAGCCCGCCCGCTGGGGCCCGTACCCCGGGACGGAGAAGCTGTTGCCGGTCATGTGGGCATCCTCCGGTTCCCGCGCCTGCGCGCCCGCCTGCGCGTGTTCCGGTTCGTCGTCGCGGTCGGCGAGGCCGTGGTCCCGGCCGGCTGGGTCCCGTCCTGGGTGGCCGCGCCCTTCTCCTGGGCCTTCTTCAGGTCCTTGACCGGGTCCTTGCCGACCTTCGGGGAGTCGATCGTGCCGTCCGTCTTGACCTTCGGCAGGCCCTTCTGCGGCGTGGGCAGCAGCGCCTTCTTCTTGTCGATCGAGCCGTCGCCCTGAACACCGTAGAGGGAGCTGTAGATGTTGCGCACGGCCTCACCGGAGGCGCCGGAACCCGTACCGGCCTGGGCGATCGTCATGACGACCGTGTAGTCCTTGGAGTACGTGGCCAGCCACGAGGTGGTCTGCTTGCCGTAGACCTCCGCGGTACCGGTCTTGGCGTGCAGCGGGATCTTGTCCTGCGGCCAGCCCTGGAACTTCCAGGCGGCGGTACCGCTGGTGATGACGCCCGCGAGCGCCTTGTCCATGCCCTTGAGGGTGGCCTTGCTGACCGGGAGCTTCGCCTTGACCTTCGGCTTGATCGGCGTGACCGTCCTGCCGTCGGCGCTGATGACCGCCTTGCCGATGGTGGGCACGTACTCGGTGCCGCCGTTGGCGAGCGCCCCGTAGATCATCGCCTCCTGGATCGGGGTGAGCAGTGTGTCACCCTGGCCGATGGAGTAGTTGATCGAGTCGCCCTCGCGCATCTTGTTGCCCTCGAGGCAGTTCTCGTAGGCGATCTTCTCGACGTAACTGCCGTTCTTCTTGCCGGACTTGCACCAGGCGTCCTTGTTGGCCTTCCAGTAGTCCAGCTTCCACTGGCGGTCCGGGACGCGGCCGGTGACCTCGTTCGGGAGGTCGATGCCGGTCTCCTTGCCGAGGCCGAACTGGTGGGCTGCCTTGTAGAAGTAGTCCTTCGGCTGGCCCTTCTTCGGGTTGATGCCGCCGTCCTTCTTCCACTCGCGGTCGGCGAGGCCGTAGAAGACGGTGTCGCAGGAGACCTCGAGCGCGCGGCCCAGCGAGATGGGGCCGAAGCTCTCGCCCTCGAAGTTCTTGAAGACCTGGCCGCCGACCGAGTACGAGCTGGTGCAGGGGTAGCCGCCGTCCCAGGCGTAGCCGGCCTCGACCGCGGCGGCCGTGGAGACCACCTTGAAGGTCGAACCGGGCGCGGACTGACCCTGTATGGCGCGATTGAGCAGCGGGTAGTCGGAGCCCTTGCCGGTGAGCTGCTTGTAGTCCTTGGCGGAGATGCCGCCGACCCAGACGTTCGGGTCGTAGGTCGGCGCGGACGCCATGGCGACGACGCGGCCGGTCTTGGCCTCCATCACGACGACGGCGCCCGAGTCGGCCTTGTACTTCTCGCCGGTGACCTTGTCGTACTGGGTCCGGGCGATCTTCATCGCGTTGTCCAGCTCGTACTCGGCGACGCGCTGGACGCGGGAGTCGATGCTGGTGACGAGGCTCGAACCGGCCTGCGCGGGATCGGACTTGGCCTTGCCGATGACGCGTCCGAGGTTGTCGACCTCGTAGCGGGTGACGCCGGCCTTGCCGCGCAGCTCCTTGTCGTACTGGCGCTCCAGTCCGCTGCGGCCGACCTGGTCGGAGCGCAGGTACGGCGAGTCGGTGTCCTGGGCCTTGGTGATCTCCTCGTCGGTGACCGGCGAGAGGTAGCCGAGGACCTGGGAGGTGTTGGCCTTGCCGGGGGCCGGGTAGCGGCGCAGCGCCTCGGGCTCGGCGGTGATGCCGGGGAAGTCCTCGGAGCGCTCGCGGATCTGCATGGCCTGGCGGGGCGTCGCCTCGTCGGTGATGGGGATCGGCTGGTAGGGCGAGCCGTTCCAGCACGGCTGCGGCGTCTTGGCGTCGCACAGCCGGACCCGCTGCATGACCTCCGTGGGCTTCATGCCGAGGACGCCGGCCAGCTTGGTCAGGACGGCCTTGCCGTCGTCCTTCATCTTCAGCAGGTCGGTGCGGGAGGCGGAGACCACCAGACGGGTCTCGTTGTCGGCGAGCGGGACGCCCCGCGCGTCCAGGATCGAGCCGCGCACGGCGGGCTCGACGACCTGCTGGACGTGGTTGCCGGACGCCTCCTTGGCGTAGGCCGAGCCCTCACGGATCTGCAGGTACCACAGCCGGCCGCCGAGGGTCCCGAGCAGGGAGAGGACGAGAATCTGGATGACGACGAGTCGGATCTGGACCCGTGGGGTCCGCCCGGTCTCGGGGATGTTGGTCACTGCGGCTGCCTCCCCCTCTCAGTGTGTGTACGTGTCATATCCGACGGACCTGTGAACGGCGGCCGTCAACTCCCGCGCCCTCACAACCGCTTGACCCCCTTGATGCGCCCCACGCGCGCGGTGCGGGTGCGGGCCTTGGTCTTCAGGCCGCCCAGGGCGCCGCGCTGGCCGCCGACCTTGAGGCCGGTGCCCGCGGAGATCCAGCCGGAGGAGATGTCGCTCGTCTTCTTGGACGAGGAGGCCGCCTCCGCGGCGAGCGGGTCGTTGTCCGCGCGCCGGGCCAGGAACATGACCCCGGGGACCACGAAGGGCGCGAGGAGCAGGTCGTAGAGCGCCGCGGTGAACAGCAGGCCGGTGAGGCCGACATGGCGGGCCGCGGTGTCGCCGACGAGGGCGCCGACGCCCGCGTACAGCAGGGTCGTGCCGACGGCCGCGGCGACCACGACGACCATCGGGCCGGTGGCCGACTTCAGCCGGCCGTGGTCCGGCTTGGCCAGCCCGGCGAGGTAGCCGATGACGCACAGCACCAGGGCGTAGCGCCCGGCGGCGTGGTCGGCGGGCGGCGCGAGGTCGGCGAGCAGGCCGGCGCCGAAGCCGACGAGGGCGCCGCCGACATGGCCGTAGACCAGGGCCAGGCCGAGCACGGTCAGCAGCAGCAGGTCGGGCACGGCGCCCGGCAGATGGAGCCGGGCGAGGACGCTGACCTGAAGCACCATGGCCACCACGATCAGGGCCGAGGAGAGCAGGATCCGGTTGACGCGCATGGGGATTCAGCTCCTACTGCTACGGGGTCTGGCCGGCGACGGGGGCACTGGCCGAGGGCGTGACCGTGACGGTGACCGTCGGCGTGGGGGTCGGCTTGGGCTTCTGCGGCAGGACCGTGTCGCGCGGGTCCTTCTTCGGGGCCTGGACGACGACGCCGATGACGTCGAGCTTGGTGAAGCTGACGTACGGCGTGACGTACAGGGTGCGGGTCAGGGCGCCGCCCGACGGGTCGACCCGGGAGACCACGCCGACCGGCACGCCCGGCACGAAGGGCTTGTCCGCCTGGGAGCCGAAGGTGACGAGCCGGTCGCCCTTCTTCACGTCCGCCTTGCTGTTGAGCAGTTCGACGCGCAGCGGGCGGTCGCCCTGCCCGGAGGCGAAGCCGAGCTCGTCGCTGTTCTCCATGCGGGTGCCGACGGTGAAGTCCGGGTCGTTGGCGAGCAGGACGGTAGAGACGTCGGGGCCGACGTTGGTGACCCGTCCGACCAGGCCGTCGCCGTTCAGCACGGTCATGTCCCGCTTGATGCCGTCGTTGGCGCCGATGTCGATGGTGATGGTCCAGGAGAAGCCCTGCGCCGCTCCTATGGCGATGACCTGGGCGCCCTTGATGCCGTACTGCCCCTCGGCGGCGACCTTCAGCATCTTGTCGAGCTGCTTGAGCCGGCTGGAGTTGCGATCGTCGCTGCCGAGCTTCGCCTTGAGAGCCGCGTTCTCCGTCTCCAGGCGGGCGAGCCGGTCGTGGCGGGTGCCCGAGTCGCGGACCGCGGAGACCGCGTCGCCGACCGGGTTGACCGCCGACGACACCCCGTTCTCGACCGGGCCGAACACCGTGGCCGCCACCTGGCGGGCGCCGTCGACCGGTGAATCCTCCCCACCGCGGATGTCCACCGTGATCAACGCGAACGCGATGGCGATCAGCAGCACCAGGAGCAGCCGGCTCTCTCGTGTGTCCCTCACGTGCGGCGGCCGTGCCTTCCTCATAGGAATGTGCAGAGGTTTGGGTGTTCAGGTGTTCAGGTGTTCAGGTGTGCAGAGGCTTATGGGTGAGCTTATGCCTCAATATCAACGATCCGCCGCACGAGAAGAGATCGTCTCGTACGGCGGAATCGAAGAGTTACGTCATCTGCGCGGCTGGGCGTCCAGCACCTGCTGGAGCGCCTCGAACTCCTCGACGCACTTGCCGGATCCGAGCGCCACGCTGTCGAGCGGATCCTCCGCGATGTGGATGGGCATGCCGGTCTCCCGGCGCAGCCGCTCGTCGAGTCCGCGCAGCAGCGCCCCGCCGCCCGTCAGCACGATGCCCCGGTCCATGATGTCGCCGGACAGCTCCGGCGGGCACTTGTCCAGGGTCGTCTTGACGGCGTCGACGATCGCGTTGACCGGCTCCTCCATCGCCTTGCGGACCTCGGCGGCGGAGACGACGACGGTCTTGGGCAGCCCGGACACCAGGTCCCGGCCGCGGATTTCGGTGTGCTCGTCGGAGTCGAGTTCGTACGCCGAACCGATCGTGATCTTGATCTGTTCGGCCGTGCGCTCACCGAGAAGGAGGCTGTACTCCTTCTTGATGTGCTGGATGATCGCGTTGTCCAGTTCGTCCCCCGCGACGCGGATGGACTGGGCGGTGACGATGCCGCCGAGCGAGATGACCGCGACCTCGGTGGTGCCGCCGCCGATGTCCACCACCATGTTGCCCGTGGCCTCGTGGACCGGCAGGCCGGAACCGATGGCGGCCGCCATGGGCTCCTCGATGATGTGCACCTGGCGCGCGCCCGCCTGGGACGACGCCTCGATGACGGCACGGCGCTCGACGCCCGTGATGCCCGAGGGCACACAGACGACGACCCGCGGCCGGGCCAGATACCTCCGCTTGTGGATCTTCAGGATGAAGTAGCGGAGCATCCGCTCGGTGATCTCGAAGTCGGCGATGACGCCGTCCTTCAGAGGTCGTACGGCGACGATGTTGCCAGGAGTCCGGCCGATCATCTTCTTCGCCTCGGCGCCGACCGCGAGGATGCCACCGGTGTTGGTGTTGATCGCGACGACGGACGGCTCGTTGAGTACGATCCCGCGACCCCTGACGTACACCAGCGTGTTGGCGGTCCCGAGGTCGACAGCCATGTCACGGCCGATGAACGACATTGAGTTCCCCATCAGGATTCGTCTGGCCTTCCTGGGAGCTTTTGAGGGCTTTTCAGGTAGGCGAAGTGGGTGCTGTGACGTGAAGGCTTCCATCGTAATGGCGCCTCCGCGAACACTGCGTAAGGGTCTCCGCCATTGTCAGCAGATGCTGGGTGCGTTCGCTTGGTGAGAGGGGCGTTCGGGGGCTCTCGTTCCCTCGATCGCCACGCATATGCCAGATGATCGAGGGTAAACGCCTCGACCTCACACTTCTGCCCGCCTGGGGGTCACGCGCGGCCGGGGAAGAAGATCTTCACCTCGCGCTCGGCGGACTCCTCGGAGTCGGAGGCGTGGATGAGGTTCTCCCGCACGATCACGCCGTAGTCGCCCCGGATGGAGCCGGGCGCGGCGGCGATGGGGTCGGTCGGTCCGGCGAGCGCGCGCACGCCCTCGACGACCCGCTCGCCCTCGACGATCAGCGCCACGACGGGGCCGGAGGCCATGAACTCGACCAGCGGCTCGTAGAAGGGCTTGCCCTTGTGCTCGCCGTAGTGCTGCTCCAGCGTGTCCTGGTCCAGGGTGCGCAGCTCCAGCGCCGTGATCTGCCAGCCGGCCTTGCGCTCGATGCGGCTGATGATCTCGCCGGTCAGGCCACGGCGGACGGCGTCGGGCTTGAGCAGGACGAGGGTGCGCTGGGTCACGACGGTGCTCCTAGGGATCAAGGGCGTTGCGGGTGTTCGAAGATTACAGGGCGTGTCCGGAGCCGGGTTACGCAGCGTCAGGAGTGGAGGAGGCGGCCTCCGCGGCGAACCGCGCCTTCGCCTCGTCGATCTTTCTGCCGTAGTGCACCGAGGCCCACCACAGGGCCGCGAAGACCGCGCCCAGGAAGAACATCGTCGGAACCACGAAGCCGGAGGCGATGAGCGCGACCTGAAGGACCCAGCCGAGGGCGATGCCGCCCGGACGCGTCACGACGCCGCAGAGCGCGACGCACAGGAACATCGCGACACCGCTGACCGTCCACACCGTCGCCGTGGTCAGGTCGGGGTCCTTCATGGCGACCAGGCCGGCGAAGCCGATCACGAAGAACTCGCCGATCAGGGTCGAAGCACAGAGCGTACGCAAGGGTGGTCAGCCTCTTCCCAGGAGCAGTCGGGCTTCGCCGACGGTGATGACGGAGCCGGTGACGAGCACACCGCCGCCCGTGAACTCGCCCTCCTCCTCGGCCAGCGTGATCGCGGCCTCCAGGGCGTCGGGCAGCCGCGGTTCGACCTGGACACGCTCGTCGCCGAACACCTCCACCGCGATCGCGGCGAGCTCGTCGGCGTCCATCGCGCGGTGGCTGGAGTTCTGCGTGACGACGACCTCGGCGAAGATCGGCTCGAACGCCTCCAGCAGCCCGCGGACGTTCTTGTCGCCGCTCGCGCCGACCAATCCGATCAGCCGGCTGAAGTCGAACGCCTCCCCCACGGCCTCGGCGGTGGCGCGGGCGCCCGCCGGATTGTGGGCCGCGTCCAGGACGACGGTGGGCGAGCGCCGTACGACCTCCAGGCGGCCCGGCGAGGAGACGGCGGCGAACGCCTTGCGCACGGTGTCCATGTCGAGCGGCTCGGGGCGCTGCGCGCCGACGCCGAAGAACGCCTCGACGGCGGCGAGCGCAACGGCGGCGTTGTGCGCCTGGTACGGACCGTGCAGGGGGAGGTACACCTCGTCGTACTCGCCGCCGAGGCCGCGCAGCGTGAGCAGCTGTCCGCCGACGGCGACCTGGCGGGCGACGACGCCGAACTCGAGCCCTTCCCTGGCCACCGTGGCGTCGACGTCGACGGCCTTCTTCAGCAGCACCTGGGCCGCGTCGACGGGCTGCTGGGCCAGGATGACCGTGGCGTCCTGCTTGATGATCCCGGACTTCTCCGTGGCGATCTCGCCGGGCGTCCCGCCGAGCCGGTCGGTGTGGTCGAGGTCGATGGGGGTGACGACGGCGACGTCCCCGTCGATGACGTTCGTGGCGTCCCAGGAGCCGCCCATGCCGACCTCGACCACCGCGACGTCCACCGGCGCGTCGGCGAAGGCGGCGTACGCCATGCCGGTCAGCACCTCGAAGAAGGACAGCCGGTACTCCTGCTGGGAGTCGACCATCTCGATGTACGGCTTGATGTCGGCGTACGTCTCGATGAAGCGCTCGGCGCTGATGGGCGCACCGTCGAGACTGATGCGCTCGGTGATCGACTGGACGTGGGGGGAGGTGTAGCGGCCGGTACGCAGCTCGAAGGCCCCGAGCAGGGCCTCGATCATGCGGGCCGTGGAGGTCTTGCCGTTCGTCCCCGTGATGTGGATCGAGGGGTACGCGCGCTGCGGCTCGCCCAGCACGTCCATCAGCGCGGCGATCCGGGCGACCGACGGCTCCAGCTTGGTCTCGCCCCAGCGGGTGGCCAGCTCCGCCTCGACCTCGCGCAGGGCCTTGTCGACCTCGGGGTCCTCGGGGCGGGCCGGCACGTCCGCCTGCGGCTGCCCGCCCTGGGTGCGCAGGGTGCGGCTGCCGGCCTCGATGACCGCGAGATCGGGGTCGCGGTCGGTCTCTTCCGCGATCAGCTCGTCGAAGGGGTCGGGCTCGTTCTGGTCGCTCACAGGGCCAGTCTACGGAGGCGGACTGACAGCGTGCCCACGGAGTGGGGTGGCCGGTCATGGTCGGCGGGCGCGGGGAGTCTGCGGCTGGTCGCGCAGTTCCCCGCGCCCCTTTGAAAAGCGGCTACTGCTGAGGCAGGCGCTCCAGCTGGGCCTGGATGCGGGCGATGTCCTCGTCGGCCTTCGCGAGGCGGCCGCGGATCTTGTCCACGACGTTGTCCGGGGCCTTCGCGAGGAAGGCCTCGTTGCCCAGCTTGGCGTTGGCCTGCGCCTTCTCCTTCTCGGCGGCGGCGAGGTCCTTGGCGAGGCGCTTGCGCTCCGCCGCGACGTCGATCGTGCCGGAGAGGTCGAGGGCGACCTCCGCGCCGGCGACCGGGAGGGTGGCCGTGGCCGTGAAGGCCTCGCCCTCCGGCTGCAGGCGCAGCAGCTGGCGGATGGCGGCCTCGTGCGGGGCGAGGGCCGTACCGTCCAGGGACAGGCGCGCCGGGACCCGCTGGCCGGGCTGCAGGCCCTGGTCGGCGCGGAAGCGGCGGACCTCGGTGATGACCGACTGGAGGGACTCGATCTCCTTCTCGGCGGCCGTGTCACGGAAGCCGCCCGGTGCGTCAGCACCAGGAACGAACACAGCCTCGGGCCACTCGGCGATGACGACCGACTCGCCGCCCGTGAGCGTCGTCCACAGCGTCTCGGTGACGAAGGGGACGACCGGGTGGAGCAGCCTGAGGGTGACGTCGAGGACCTCGCCGAGGACGCGCCGGGAGACCTTGGCGGCCGCCCCGCCCGCCTGGAACGTCGTCTTGGACAGCTCGACGTACCAGTCGAAGACCTCGTCCCAGGCGAAGTGGAAGAGCGCGTCCGACAACTTCGCGAACTGGTAGTCCTCGTAGAGCGCGTCGACCTCGGCCACGACGGAGTTGAGCCGGGAGAGGATCCACCGGTCCGTGGACGACATCTCCGAGGCGTCCGGCAGCGGGCCCTCGACCGTCGCGCCGTTCATCAGCGCGAAGCGCGTGGCGTTCCAGATCTTGTTGGCGAAGTTGCGCGAGCCCTGGACCCAGTCCTCGCCGATCGGGACGTCGACGCCGGGGTTGGCGCCGCGGGCGAGCGTGAACCGGAGGGCGTCGCTGCCGTACTTGTCCATCCAGTCAAGGGGGTTGACGGCGTTCCCGAAGGACTTCGACATCTTCTTGCCGAACTGGTCGCGGACCATGCCGTGCAGGGCGATGGTGTGGAACGGCGGGGTGCCGTCCATCGCGTACAGGCCGAACATCATCATCCGGGCGACCCAGAAGAAGAGGATGTCGTAGCCGGTGACCAGGACGGAGTTCGGGTAGAACTTCGCGAGCGACTCGGTCTGTTCGGGCCAGCCGAGCGTGGAGAACGGCCACAGGCCGGAGGAGAACCAGGTGTCGAGGACGTCGGTGTCCTGCTTCCAGCCCTCCGCCTCGGTGCCGGGCGGCTGCTCGTCGGGGCCGACGCAGACGACCTCGCCGTTCGGGCCGTACCAGACCGGGATGCGGTGGCCCCACCACAACTGCCGTGAGATGCACCAGTCGTGGAGGTTGTCGACCCAGTCGAAGTAGCGCTTCTCCATCTCCTGCGGGTGGATCTTGACCTTGCCCTCGCGGACCGCGTCACCGGCGGCCTTGGCGAGCGGGCCGACCTTGACCCACCACTGCATCGACAGGCGCGGCTCGATGGTGGTCTTGCAGCGCGAGCAGTGGCCGACGGAGTGGACGTACGGGCGCTTCTCGGCGACGATCCGGCCCTCGGCGCGCAGCGCGGCGACGATGGCGGAGCGGGCCTCGAAGCGGTCCAGGCCCTGGAAGGGGCCGTGGACGGTGATGACGGCGTGCTCGTCCATCACGGCGATGGCCGGCAGGTCGTGGCGCCGGCCGATCTCGAAGTCGTTCGGGTCGTGGGCCGGGGTGACCTTGACGGCACCCGTGCCGAACTCGGGGTCGACGTGCTCGTCGGCGACGACGGGGATGGAGCGGTCGGTCAGCGGGAGCTTGATGCGCTTGCCGACCAGGTGCTGGTAGCGCTCGTCCCCGGGGTGAACGGCGACGGCCGTGTCACCGAGCATGGTCTCCGCGCGGGTGGTCGCGACGACGACCGTCTCGTCACCGTCGCCGTACTTGATGGAGACGAGCTCGCCGTCGTCGTCCTGGTACTCGACCTCGATGTCGGAGATGGCCGTCAGACAGCGCGGGCACCAGTTGATGATGCGCTCGGCGCGGTAGATCAGCTCGTCGTCGTAGAGGCGCTTGAAGATGGTCTGGACGGCCTGGGAGAGGCCCTCGTCCATGGTGAAGCGCTCGCGCGACCAGGCGACGCCGTCGCCGAGGCGGCGCATCTGGCCGGAGATCTGGCCGCCGGACTCGCCCTTCCACTGCCAGACGCGCTCGACGAAGGCCTCGCGGCCGAGGTCGTGGCGGGACTTGCCCTCCTTGCCGAGCTCGCGCTCGACGACGTTCTGCGTGGCGATGCCGGCGTGGTCCATGCCGGGCTGCCACAGCGTCTCGAAGCCCTGCATGCGCTTACGGCGCGTCAGCGCGTCGATGAGGGTGTGCTCGAAGGCGTGGCCCAGGTGGAGCGAGCCCGTGACGTTCGGCGGCGGGATGACGATGGTGTACGGCGGCTTGTCGCTCTTCGCGTCCGCCTCGAAGTAACCGCGCTCCACCCAGCGCTCGTACAGCGGCCCCTCTACGTCGGCCGGCGCGTACTGGGTCGGCAGTTCGGTGCTGGGCGCTGGTGGCTGCTGCTGAGCGTTCTCGGTCACGCGCTCAGTTTAGGGGTGTCACGGGGCAGTCCCGAAACGCGTTTGTTCTGTAACGGTGGGGGCCCCGATGGAACGTGCGCCCCCGGCCTGCGCCAGGATGTCGGGAACACATAAGGCATCTGGAGGGGAACCCAGAAATGAGTCACAACCAGCCGGGCCCGTACGGCGGGCAGCCCCAGCAGCCCGGACCGTACGGACAGCCGGGACCCTACGGCCAGCAGCCGCCGCAGGCGCCCCAGCCCGGTTACGGCTACCCCCAGCAGCCGCCGGCCCAGCCTGGCTACGGCTACCCGCAGCAGCCCCCGCAGGGCGTACCGCCCCAGCAGGCGCCCTACGGCCAGCAGCCCCCCTACGGCCAGGCCCCGTACGGCCAGCAGCCGTACCCCCCGCAGCCGCCCCAGGCCGGTGGCGGCGGCAAGAAGACGGGCCTGATCATCGGCGCGGTGGCAGTCGTCGCCGCCATCGGCGTCGGCGTGTACTTCGTGGTGGGCGGGGGGAGCGGCTCCGGCGGCGGTTCGTCCATCGCCGACGACGGCGCGCACAAGCTGACGACGCCGGCGACCGTCATCGACGGCCAGTACAAGAAGTCGGAGAACGGCGGCTCCAACGACGAGATGACCAAGGACGACAAGGCCGACTTCGAGAAGTGGGGCGTCCAGAACCCCAAGGACGTCAGCGCCGGCTACCAGAAGGGCACGGGCCTCAGCGCCACCAGCCTGTCCTTCAGCGGTGTCTACGGCACCATCGACGACCCGGAGGCGGTCGTCGACGCCATGTTCGCCAAGGTCAAGTCGGAGTCCGAGAAGGACCAGAGCGGCGACAGCGGCAAGGGCAAGATGATCGGCAGCCCGGAGAAGGTCTCTCCCGCCGGCTTCAAGAACGGCATCATGAAGTGCCAGATCGCCCAGATCGACAACACCAGTTCGTCGAGCTCGAGCGCCGGTGCCGCGAAGACCATCAAGATGCCGATGTGCATCTGGGGCGACCACAGCACCGTCGCGGTGGTCACGTCCTTCGGCTTCGCCGACCTCGCCAGCGGCAACGGCGGTTCGATCGACGACACCGCGGCCACGGCGGCCAAGCTCCGCAACGACGTACGCGTCAAGGCCTGACACCCACACACCCGAACCGCGAAGGGGCCCCGGTCGATGCGACCGGGGCCCCTTCGTCGTCTCGTCCGCGGCGGCGGTTACGCCGTCTTCTGCTCCCCCGGACCCCGGCCGTTGCGGGCGTCTCGGGGGATCAGGGTGGGGTTCACGTTCGAGTGGACGACGTCGGCCGTGACGACCACGCGGGCCACGTCCTTGCGGGACGGGACCTCGTACATGACCGACATCAGGACCTCCTCCATGATGGCGCGCAGGCCGCGCGCGCCGGTCTGGCGGAGGATGGCCTGGTCGGCGATGGCCTCCAGCGCCTCACGCTCGAAGTCCAGTTCCACACCGTCGAGTTCGAACAGTCGTTGGTACTGCTTCACCAGCGCGTTACGCGGCTCCACCAGGATCTGGAGCAGCGCCTCGCGGTCGAGGTTGTGGACCGAGGTGATGACGGGGAGACGGCCGATGAACTCGGGGATCATCCCGAACTTCACCAGGTCCTCCGGCATGACGTCCTCGAACTGGTCCTTGGCCTCCAGCTCACGCTTGGAGCGGATCGTCGCGCCGAAGCCGATGCCCTTCGCGCCGGCCCGGGACTCGATGATCTTCTCCAGGCCCGCGAAGGCACCGCCCACGATGAACAGCACGTTCGTCGTGTCGATCTGGATGAACTCCTGGTGGGGGTGCTTGCGCCCGCCCTGCGGCGGCACCGAGGCGGTGGTGCCCTCGAGGATCTTCAGCAGTGCCTGCTGGACGCCCTCGCCCGACACGTCGCGCGTGATGGAGGGGTTTTCACTCTTCCTCGCGACCTTGTCGATCTCGTCGATGTAGATGATCCCGGTCTCGGCCTTCTTGACGTCGTAGTCGGCCGCCTGGATCAGCTTCAGCAGGATGTTCTCGACGTCCTCGCCGACGTAGCCCGCCTCCGTCAGCGCCGTCGCGTCCGCGATCGCGAACGGGACGTTCAGCATGCGGGCCAGGGTCTGGGCGAGCAGCGTCTTGCCCGAGCCCGTGGGGCCGAGCAGCAGGATGTTGGACTTCGCCAACTCGATCGCGTCGTCACGGCCGTTGCCCCCGCCGTTCTCGCCGGCCTGGACGCGCTTGTAGTGGTTGTAGACCGCCACCGAGAGGGCCTTCTTGGCGGCCTCCTGGCCGACCACGTAGCCCTCGAGGAACTCGTAGATCTCGCGGGGCTTGGGAAGCTCCTCCCAGCGCACCTCGCTGGTCTCCGCGAGCTCTTCCTCGATGATCTCGTTGCAGAGGTCGATGCACTCGTCGCAGATGTACACACCGGGCCCTGCGATGAGCTTCTTGACCTGCTTCTGGCTCTTGCCGCAGAACGAGCACTTGAGCAGATCGCCGCCGTCACCGATGCGTGCCACGGTGTGCTTCCCCTTCGCCTGGGAGACGCCTAGGTCCAGCGGCTCCTGGTGCTGCCTTCATCCGACGGTACCTTGCCGAGCCCCCCGTTCGGGCCCCCCTTGGCGCGGTTCACTTTGACGTGCAGCGTGTCAAAGCACACCAACCGTGCCAAGGGGCGGCAGACGATACATCGTCCGTGTCCCTCTGTGTCAGCGGACGGACGCGTTGTTCATCTTCCGGGTGGAGATGATCTGGTCGATCAGGCCGTACGACAGCGCGTCCTCGGCCGTGAGGATCTTGTCGCGCTCGATGTCCTCGCGGATCTTCTCGATCGGCGTGGTCGAGTGCTTGGCCAGCATCTCCTCCAGCTGCGAGCGCATCCGGAGGATCTCGTTGGCGGCGATCTCCAGGTCGGAGACCTGACCGCGGCCCGTCTCGCTGTAGGGCTGGTGGATCAGCACGCGGGCGTTCGGCAGCGCCATGCGCTTGCCCGGCGTACCGGCGGCCAGCAGGATCGCGGCGGCGGACGCCGCCTGGCCCATGCAGACCGTCTGGATGTCGGGCTTCACGAACTGCATCGTGTCGTAGATGGCCGTAAGCGCGGTGAAGGAGCCACCCGGGCTGTTGATGTAGACCGAGATGTCCCGGTCGGGGTCCATCGACTCCAGGCACAGCAGCTGCGCCATGACGTCGTTGGCGGAGGCGTCGTCGATCTGCACGCCGAGGAAGATCACCCGCTCCTCGAAGAGCTTCGCGTACGGGTCGTACTCGCGGATGCCCTGCGAGGTGCGCTCGACGAAGCGCGGGATGACGTAGCGGGACTCGGCGGCGGGACCCGTGTACTCGGCGCGCGTGCGGTCGTACAGGCCGCTGCCGGGGATGTCGTTCACTGTGTGTCTCCTAGGAGCTGTGGCGGTCGGCTGGGGGCTGTGCGGGGGGCCTCAGGCCGCCCCGGTGCCGCCGCCGCCCGGCATTCCGGCGGCCGTCGGGATGACGTCGTCGATGAGGCCGTACTCCTTGGCCTCGAAGGCGTCGAACCAGCGGTCACGGTCCGAGTCGCGGGTGATCTGCTCGACCGACTGGCCGGTGTGCTGCGAGGTGAGCTCGGCCATGCGCTTCTTCGTGTGCAGCAGCCGCTCGGCGTGGATCTTGATGTCGGAGGCCGAACCGGCCAGACCGGCGGAGGGCTGGTGGATCAGGATCTCGGCGTTCGGCAGCGCGAAGCGCTTGCCGGGGGTGCCCGCGCTGAGCAGGAACTGACCCATCGAGGCCGCGAGGCCCATGGCGATGGTCACCACGTCGTTCTTGATGAACTGCATGGTGTCGTAGATCGCCATGCCGGCCGTGATCGAGCCGCCGGGGCTGTTGATGTAGAGGTAGATGTCCTTGTCCGGGTCCGCGGCAAGGAGCAGCAGCTGTGCGGTGATCTTGTTCGCGATGTCGTCGTCGACCGGCTGGCCGAGGAAGATGATCCGCTCGTTGAGCAGCCGGTTGTAGACCTGGTCGCCGAGGCCACCACCGATGGAAGGCTCGCCGGCGGCGGAGGGCATCAGATTCGTCACGTATCCACCTGCTCGTCTTACGACGGCGCCGGGCCGTCTTCACGTGTTCCCATCCGGGAGGCTGGGCAATTCCGGGACTTCCCTGCCCCCGTACTCATGGACCCTAACGCGCTGGTCCCTTCGGGGAATCCCGGAGAGTGGGGTGTTCGCCGGGGGCGTAGCGCCGTGCGCACGCGGGGTGCGCGGGCTTCGCGGCACTCTTCCACCGTACGACGACGGGCCCCCGGGGCATCGCGTCCCCGAGGGCCCGTCCTACGAGCTGCCAGGCGCCGTGGGCGTCAGCCCTCGGTCTTCTCGTCGGCGTCGTCCGCGGCACCGGCCTCGGTGGCCTCGGCGGCGACGTCGGCGGCCGACTCGGTCTCGTCCTCGTCGTCGAGGTCGATGACCTCGCCGTTGGTGTCCTTGACCGTGGCGGACTCCACGACGACCGCGAGGGCCTTGCCGCGGGCGACCTCGCCGACCAGGAGCGGAACCTGGCCGCCCTCGACGACGGCCTGCGCGAACTGGTCGGGGGACATGCCGGAGGAGGCCGCACGCCGCATGAGGTGCTCGGTGAGCTCCTCCTGGTTGACGTTGAGCTTCTCCTGCTTGACCAGCTCGTCGAGGACGAACTGGGTCTTGATGCCCTTGACCGCGGCTTCCTTGGTCTCGGCGTCGAACTCCTCCTCGGTCTTGCCCTGGATCTCCAGGTACTTTCCGAGGTCGAGGCCCATCTGGCCGAGCTGGTGGTGCTCCAGGTTGTGCTTGCGAGTGTTGATCTCGTCCTCGAGCAGCTTCTCGGGGACGGGCACCTCGACGAGCTCCAGCAGCTTCTCCAGGACGCGCTCCTGGGCCTGCGTGGCCTGGTCGTACTGCTTCATGTTCTCGAGGCGCTTGCGGCTGTCCGCCTTGAGCTCCTCGAGGGTGTCGAACTCGGAGGCGAGCTGCGCGAAGTCGTCGTCCAGCTCGGGCAGTTCGCGCGCGGCGACCTGGGTGACCTTGACGGTGACCTCGGCCTCCTTGCCGGCCGCCGAACCGCCCTTGAGCTCGGAGGTGAAGGTGGCCTCGCCACCGGCCTCCAGGCCCTTCACGGCGTCGTCGATGCCGTCCAGCAGCTCGCCGGAGCCGATGGTGTAGGAGACGCCGCTGGCGACGCCGTCCTCGAGGACCTCGCCCTCGACCTTGGCCTCCAGGTCGATGGTGACGACGTCGCCGTCCTCGGCGGCGCGCTCGACCGGGGAGGTCGACGCGAAGCGCTCACGCAGCTGCTCCACGGACTTCTCGATGTCCTCGTCGGTCACCTCGACGGCGTCGACCTCGACCTCGATGCCGGAGTAGTCCGGGATCTCCAGGGCGGGGCGGACGTCGACCTCGGCGGTGAAGTTCAGCGTCTCGCCGTCCTTCAGCTCCGTGATGTCCACCTCGGGCTGGCCCAGGACGTTCAGCTCGGCCTCGTTGACCGCCTCCGTGTAGAACTTCGGAAGCGCGTCGTTGACCGCCTCCTCCAGGACCGCACCGCGGCCGAACCGCTGGTCGATGACGCGCGCCGGGATCTTGCCCTTCCGGAAGCCCTTCACCGTGACCTGCTGGTTGATCTTCTTGTACGCCGCGTCGAGGCTGTCCTTGAGCTCCTCGAAGGGCACCTCGACAGTGAGCCGAACCCGGGTCGGGTTCAGGGTCTCCACGGCGCTCTTCACGGTTCGGTCTCCTTGTGGCTGACTTCTGGGTTTCTGCCGGAGCCAGACTGGTCCGGCGGATTTCGCCGCCCGGAGGACTTCGTAGGGGAGAGACACACGGGCGTGCAGCTTGCATAGTAACGGCAGCGGCGACACGCCCCAAAGGCGATCAAGAGACACGATCACCCGAGGTGATCGGGCCTGAGGCCGGTGTTGACCGGTGCTGGTCGGGGTGGCGGGATTTGAACCCACGGCCTTCCGCTCCCAAAGCGGACGCGCTACCAAGCTGCGCCACACCCCGTCAGGTGCGACACGTAGGGTACATGCCCGCCGCCAGTGCGGACGCCGCATTTCCCGGGCGGTGGCGCCGGGCCGGTGCGGGCGGGGAAGGGGTGTGCGCCGAGCGCGTCCGACCCGCTACGATGCATACCGTGCCGCGATCACCGATGCGCGGCGCGCGTTGCGCGGGCGTAGCTCAATGGTAGAGCCCCAGTCTTCCAAACTGGCTACGCGGGTTCGATTCCCGTCGCCCGCTCCACACGACTCAGGGCCCGGTTCCGTGGAACCGGGCCCTGAGTGTTTCGGCGGCTGTTCCGGCCGGGCGTCACGGCCGGCGAGCGGGGCGCGGTCGGCCCGGGGCGCGGCGCGGTCGCGCGGCGCCCGGCGAGGACCGGCCCACCCGGAGCCTGCCGCGGCTCAGAAGCTGATCGAGTTGATCGTCTCGGCTATCGAGTTCAGGAACCGGTTGATGGACGGCGCCATGCCCGTCGACGCCAGGAAGAAGCCGAAGAGGATCGCCACGATGGCGGGGCCGGCCTTGATCGAGCCTCCCCGGATCAACACCACCAGGATGATCGCCAACAGAAGCACCACTGACAGTGAAATGGCCACAACTGATCACACCCTCGGTCGGTCCGCTCTCCCGGCCCGGGGGTGCCGACGCCCGCGCACCCCCGCCAGAACCATCGTGCCACCAACGGGGCCCGGGTATGCGACACCTGAGGCATCGTCGGCCACAGCATGTCGGACCTTTGCCCTCGGCGTGCGGCCGCGGCCCGTGCGCGAGCCCAACTCGGCTGCCCCGCACAGCATTTCGAGGATGCACCCGCACAGGAAATTCAACGGGATCGTTTCCATGCCCACACAACGCGTTCGCAGGTATTTCGAATTGTCGTCACGGCTGCCCGACAGCACTCAACGGCCGGTTCCGCAAAGGCGAATGAAGCGGACATTCCACTGGAGTCGCCTCCGGGTCATATGCCCCATTTAGTCAGGACGAGTCGTGACAACCAGGACATGTAATGGTGTGTTGACCATCACCTACACAGGGAAGACAACTTCGCTTAATGATGGGTACCCGAAGTCAATAACCAGGAAAGACGTGGGGAGTTTTACGAAAACCCACAGACGACGCTAGGGTTCCTCAGATGTTTCACGCTGCCTCGTCCCCCGCATGTGCAGCGAGGTCCAGGATCGCCTCCCCCCGTTTCCGGGGGGAGGGTCTGTGACGAACTCGTTGCCACCGCACGGCCACAACAGGACGCCTCTCCCTCCGGCACGCACCGTGCCGGCGTCGGGAGTGCCGAGTCCGCGCCGACCGTCGCAGGAACAGCAGGCCCCGCCCGCCAGACCCGGGAAACAGCGCGACGCGTTCTTCGACAACGCGAAGTACCTGGCGATCGTGCTGGTCGCCATGGGCCACTCCTGGGAGCCGCTGAAGGGTGACAGCCGCATCCTGGAGGGCGTGTACACGGTCGTGTACACCTTCCACATGCCGGCGTTCATCATCATCTCCGGCTTCTTCTCCCGCAGTTTCGACATGCGCCCCGACCGCCTCAGGCGCCTGGTCACCGGTGTCCTGGTGCCTTACGTCGTCTTCGAGACGGCGTACTCCCTCTTCAAGCGGTACGGCGACCACGACCCGGGCATGGACGTCAGCCTGCTCGACCCCTGGTACCTCACCTGGTTCCTGGTCGCGCTGTTCGTCTGGCGCCTGACGACACCGCTGTGGAAGAACCTGCGGTGGCCGCTGCCGGTCGCGCTCGGCATCGCGATGTTCGGCTCGGTCTCGCCGGAGATCGGCAACGACCTCGATCTGCAGCGTGTGCTGCAGTTCCTGCCGTACTTCGTGCTCGGCCTGTGCATGAAGCCCGAGCACTTCCAGATGGTGCGCACGTGGACGATGCGGATCGTCGCCGTGCCGGTGTTCGCGGCCGCGCTGGCCTTCGGCTGGTGGGCGGTGCCGCGGATGAACACCGCGTGGTTCTACCACCGCGACGCCGCCCAGGAGTTGGCCGCGCCGTGGTGGACCGGGCCGGTCATGGTGCTCGCGATGTTCGGCTGCTCGCTGCTGCTGACCGCGTGCTTCTTCGCCTGGGTGCCGCGCCGCAAGATGTGGTTCACCGCGCTCGGCGCGGGCACGCTGTACGGCTATCTGCTGCACGGCTTCGTGGTCAAGGCCGGTGACTTCTACGGCTGGTTCGACCCCGCGTGGATGCGCAAGCCGCTCGGCGAGATCGCGGTGACGCTCGCCGCGGCCGCCATAGTGACGGTGCTGTGCACGCCCCCCGTGCAGCGGATGTTCAAGTTCGCGATGGAGCCCGAGATGAAGTGGGCCTTCAAGCGCGACGCGGCGGAGCTGGCCCGCGAGCGCGAGAAGCAGCAGCGCCGGCGCGAGATGGCGAACGTCTAGACCGAGGACCCCCCGAGACCGAGAAGTGCGCGCATCCGCGTGTACTTCTCGGTCAGTCGTGTGCGGGTCGCCTCGTCGCCGAGGCGGGCGAGGCGGGCCGGGTCGGCGTTGTGCGCCAGGTCCGCCTCCTTCACCAGCAGCGCGCCCGGCGTGGCGAGGATCCGCCCCGCGTACTCCTCCGCTCCCTCCCCCGCCCGCTTGGTGACCGCCCGCACGATGTCCTTCGTACGGCGGCTCAGCGCGGCCTCCTCCAGCCACCGCTCGGAGAGCGCGTCGTCCTCGACGGCGTCGTGCAGCCAGGCCGCCGCGATCTGCTCCTCGTCGCCGCCGCGCGCGCGGACGCCCTCCGCGACGGCGCTCAGATGCTCGGCGTAGGGCCGTCCCGCCTTGTCGGTCTGCCCCGCGTGGGCGGCACGGGCGGTGGCCTCGACCTCGGCCAGGGTCATGGGCGTTCGGGATGGTGCGGTCACTCGTCCAGTGTCTCCTTGCGCAGGGCCGCGCGGGCCGGGAGGGTCGCGGCCGTCACCCCGAGGACGACGATCGCGCCGGCGAAGGAGCCGTAGACCAGCGGCGGGATGTACGGCCCCTGGCCGGTCAGGCCCTTCATCATCGGGACCAGGGTGGCCAGCGCGATGGCCGTGCCGAGGGCGATGCCCGCGAGGGCGACCAGCAGGGCCTCCCAGCGGATCATGCGCAGCACCTGGCGGCGGGTGGAGCCGATGAGGCGCAGCGTGCCGAGTTCGCGGCGGCGGTCGAGGACGGTCATCACCAGCGTGTTGACGGCGGCGACGGCCGCGAAGCCGCCGAGGACGCCCGCCATCACGGAGTTGGCCCAGGCGTTGAGCTCGCGGTCGAGGGACTGGGCGGTGGTGTAGCCGCCGCGGTCGAGGACGGTGCCGAACCGCCCGAGCCCGGCGGCCGTTCCGCCCTTCGTCCACAGCTCGGTGTCGTAGGCGGAGGTCACATGGGTGGCGAGGTCGGCGCGGGCCATCGTCACCTGTGACAGGCCCATGCCGCGCCCGTACGTCGCCACGACCAGCGGAGCGGCCCTGGTGCCGTCGGGCAGCCGGAGGTGGAGGCGGTCGCCGATCCCGACGTGGGCGTTTCCGGCGAGCTGGGCGTCGACCGCGATCTCCCCGCGCTTCAGGGACAGCCGGCCGTGCCCGACGTCCAGGTCCTGCACCGCGGCGAGGTCCCGGGCGCCGCCCGTGACGCCCTGCGCGGAGACCGACTCCAGGCCGCCCGAGGCCGGTACCAGTACGGAGCTCCTCAACAGGCCGACCGCCGCGGTGACTTCGGGGCTGTGCGCGGCCTGCCGTACGGCGTCCTGCGTCAGGCCCGGATCGGCGGTGACGATGTGGTCGGCGAGGACGCCGGCGTGCTGCTGGTCGGCGGTGACGCGCTCGGTGCTGGTCTGCATGAAGATCAGCACCGAGGAGAACGCCATGGCGAGCACGATCGGGGTGATCGCGGAGGCCAGACGGCGGGCGTTGGTACGGGAGTTGGCGGCGGCGAGCGCGGCCGGGGCGCCGGCGCCGCGCAGCGGCAGGCCGAGCAGGCCGGCGCAGGCGCGGGCGACCAGCGGGCCGAGCAGCGCCACCGCCAGCATGAACAGGAAGACGATGCCCAGGGCCGCGTTGGCCGCGTCGTCGCCGGTCAGGGAGGCGGACACGCCCGCGCAGACGAAGCCGCCGGCTGCGGCGGCGATGCCGAGGGGCGTACGGATCCAGCCGATGCGCAGCCGCTCCACGGACGCCTCGCTCAGCGCCTGGCCGGGCTTGATGCGCGAGCTGCGGTGGGCCGCCGTGTAGCCGGCGAGCAGCGCGGTGAGCAGGACGGCGCCGGCCGCGGAGACGAGAGGGATCCAGGAGACGGACAGGTCGACCGCCTCCGGCACGGCGCCCTTGTCCCGCAGCTGCCCGAACCACCAGCGGGCCAGGGCGATTCCGGGCAGGCAGCCGAGGGCGCCGGCGAGTGGGGCCACCAGCAGCGTCTCGGTGGCGATCGTGCGGCGGATCTGGCGCGGGGTGGTGCCGATGGCCCGCAACAGGGCGAACTCACGGGCCCGTTGGCCCACGGCGAGGGCGACCGTGCCCGCCGCGGTGAACATGGCGACCAGGGTGGCGACACCGCCGAAGGAGCCGCCGATGCCGATGAGCGTCTCCTTGGCCTGGCCGAGGGAGGGGTCCTCGACGGTGCCGCGGTCGTCGCCGGTGTGCACCCTGGCCTGCTTCCCCAGCGCCTGCGCCACCTGCGACTTCAGGGTCCCGGTGGAGACTCCGGCCTTCGGGAACACCGCGACGGCGTCGACGCGCCCGGGGTGGCCGGAGAGGCGTACGGCCTCGTCGTCCGCGAACCAGGCGGCGGCGCCGGAGGCGCGGGTGGTGCCCGAGACACGGTAGGAGTGCGTGCCCTCGGGGGTGGTGAGGGCGACGTGCGAGCCGATCGCGGCTTTTCCGCCGGCCAGGACGACCTCGCCCGGGTGCGGCGCGCGGCCTGCGGCGAGCTTCTCCCCGGAGAAGGCGGTGGAGGCCCAGTTGTGGGCGCTCAGGAGGCCGTTCGGACCGCGGCCGGGGAAGGTGACGTCGGCGACGGCGGTACGGGCGCCGGGCGCCGCGGCCGCCTTCGCCACCAGGGAGTCGTCGAGGCGGGCGCGGCCGGGCAGCGGCTCGCTGTCGGCGTCGTCGCCGTGGCCGTAGGGGGCGGTCTGGGCGGCCGCGGCCACGACGGGGGCGGCGGCGTAGCGGGCGGGCGGGACGGTGGCGCGCAGGCCGGTCTCCAGCAGGATGCCGCAGGCCGACACGACCATCGCGGCCATCACCAGCGCGACGAAGGTGCCGGCGAACCCCGAGGGGCGGAAGCGGAGCGCCGCGCGGGCGAGGCCGTTGGGTGTGAACATCACGCCGCCGCCTGTGCGAAGGGCGGGCGCGCGGTCAGGGCCGTCATACGGGCGGCGATCCGCTCGGCGGGCGCTCGGTCCAGCCGGTCGACGATCTCGCCGTCCGCGAGGAACAGGACGCGGTCCGCCCAGGCGGCGGCCGAGGGGTCGTGGGTGACCATGACGACCGTGGCGCCGTGGACGTCGACGGCCTGGCGCAGCAGGGAGAGGATCTCTGCGGCGGTCGTGGTGTCCAGGGCGCCGGTGGGTTCGTCGGCGAAGACCACGTCGGGGCGGGTGACCAGGGCGCGGGCGATCGCGACGCGCTGCTGCTGGCCGCCGGAGAGCTGGCCGGGGCGGCGCCGGGCCTTGTCCGCGAGGCCGACCTGGGCGAGGACCTCGGCGGCGCGGCGGCGGTCGGGCCGCCGGCCGGCCAGACGCATCGGCAGGACGACGTTCTGCTCGACGGTGAGGGACGGCAGCAGGTTGAACGCCTGGAAGACGAAGCCGAGCCGGGTGCGGCGCAGCGCGGTGAGCTTGTTCTCCTTCATGCCGGTGATCTCGGTGCCGCCGAGCCGGACCGCGCCCGCGCTGGGCCGGTCCAGGCCCGCCGCGCACTGCAGGAAGGTGGACTTGCCGGAGCCGGAGGGGCCCATCACGGCGGTGAAGCTGCCCCGGGGCAGGGTGAGGTCGATGCCGCGCAGGGCGTGCACGGCGCCGCCGCCGCGGCCGTAGCGCTTGCGGACTCCGTGCAGTTCTACGGCCCAGTCGCCTGACATGCCTGTTTCCTTCCGGTCCGGGGTGGTGCTTCGAACGTACGGACCGGAGGGTGGGGCGGGCGATGAGGGCGGCTGGCGGATGCGGGCGGGGGTAAACCCCACCCGCCGTCTTCCGGCCGCTCAGTGCAGGGTCGGCGGCTGGGCCGAGACCGTGGGGCCTTCGCGGCAGATCAGCAGCAGCGCGCGGTCGTCGTTGACGTCCTTGGCCACCGCCTCGATGAGGTGCCAGGCGGCGCCGTGGAAGCCGCCGGCGACATAGCGGTCGGCCTCGCCCGTGAGGCGGTCGATGCCTTCCACGATGTCGCGGTCGGAGGTCTCCACGAGGCCGTCCGTGAACAGCATCAGCACGTCGCCGGGGCGCAGCGAGCCCTTCACGGGGTCGAACTGCGCCCCGTCGTAGACGCCGAGGAGCGGGCCCTCGGCGGCCTTCTCCTCCCAGCGCCCGCTGCCCGCGCTGAGCTGGAGGCCCGGGGGGTGCCCGGCGGAGTACAGCTCGTAGTCCCCGGAGTCGAGGTCCAGGACGAGATGGATGGAGGTGGCGAACCCCTCCTGCCAGTCCTGGCGCAGCAGATAGCCGTTGGCCGCCGGGAGGAAGGCGTGCGGGGGCAGCGAGCCCAGCAGGCCGCCGAAGGCACCGGACAGCAGCAGCGCCCGCGACGCGGCGTCCATGCCCTTGCCGGAGACGTCCGTCAGGACGACCTCCAGGGTGCGGCCGCCGTTGGTGCGGGCGGCGACCACGAAGTCGCCCGAGAAGGACTGGCCGCCCGCCGGGCGCAGCGCCATCTCGCGGTGCCAGCCCATCGGCAGCGTCGGCAGCTTGCTCTGCACCCGGATGCGTTCGCGCAGGTCGAAGAGCATGGTGCCGCCGCGCCGCCAGGGCACGCCGACCCTGCTGCGGAACTGGGCGATGAGCAGGCCGAAGAAGCCGCAGGCGGCGACGACCAGGACCACGCCCGGGGTGACGCGGGACGGGCCCTCCGTGTAGGGCCCGAGCTTCACCGACTCCACTATCAGCGCCGTGGCCGCGGCCGCGTACAGCCCGAGCAGGCTCGCCGGGCGCAGCAGCAGCCCGCCCGCCACGATCGGCAGCACCAGCACGGCCGGGGAGCACCACACGGAGTTGGCGAGCGTGACGGCCGCGATCACCGGCACCATGAGGAGCAGCCCCGCCAGTGCGACCCAGTCCGAGCCGTCGCCGCGGAAGTAGTCGACGGCGCTTCTGCGCAGGCCGACGCGGACCCGGTGCCACTGCATCTTCCACCGGGCCGTGAACGTCTCGGCTTCCGCGCGCCGCTCTCGTCCTGCTGCCATCAGTTCGGGACCCTATCCATCGGACCAGCTGCTTGGCACGGGAGGTCCCACTTGTCCCCCGTCCGAGGTTCAACTTCACAGTGAACTTCACAGAAAGCCGTTGCGGGCCCGCCAGGACGAAATTCCCTCGCTCGTCCCGCAATGCCCTGGTAGGCATGGTTCATGGCGACTGACTTGCGGGTGCTGCGGCAGGACGACTGGGACGAGTGGTACGACAACCTGATCCGCGCCTTCGGCGGGGTCCCGGAGTCGGCCGAGGAGCGCGCGCTGTTCCGCGAGCTCACGCAGACGGACCGTTCCATAGGCGTGTGGGACGACGATACGTGCGTGGGAACTGCAGGGGCATTCGGTTTCCGGCTGACCGTGCCCGGCGGCGCGGCGGTGCCCGCGGCGGGCGTGACCATGGTCAGCGTGGCCGCCACGCACCGGCGGCGCGGCGTCCTGACGTCCATGATGCGGCGGCAGTTGGACGATGTGCGGTCCTGGGGCGAGCCGCTGGCCGTCCTGACCGCGTCCGAGCCCGCGATCTACGGTCGGTTCGGGTACGGCGTCGGCACGTTCCACGTCAACGCCGAGATCGACACGACCCGCGTACGGCTGTCCGTGCCGCCCGGCACCGATGACGTACGGCTTCGGTACGCATCGCCCGCCGACGCGATCGGCGCGTGCGAGGCGGTGTACGCCCGGCTGGTGCCGGGGCGGGCCGGCATGGTGGCGCGGCTTCCGGGCTGGGAGCGGCTGTGGCTGCTGGACCCGGAGAGCGAGCGCGACGGCGCGTCACCGCTGCAGTGCGTGCTCGCGGAGCGGGCGGGCGAGACCGTCGGGTACGCCCGCTTCCGGATCAAGCCGGACTGGGAGCCGGCGGGACCCAAGGGCACGGTCGTCCTGCAGGACCTGGACGCGCTGGATCCGGCGGCGCACGCGGCGCTGTGGCGGTTCCTGTTCGACATCGACCTGACGTCGAAGGTGAGCACGCGCGGGCGGCCGGTCGGCGAGGGCTGGCAGCACATGGTCTCCGACATCCGCCGCTGCTCGCTGCTCGTGCGGGACTCGCTGTACGTACGGCTGGTGGACGTCGGGGCGGCGCTGGAGGCGCGGACGTACCAGGCGCCGGTGGACGTGGTGCTGGACGTGGAGGACGCCTTCTGCCCCTGGAACGCCGGGCGTTGGCGGCTGACCGGGGACCCGAAGGGCGCCTCCTGCACGCGCACCGAGGACGCGGCCGATCTCGCGCTGTCCGTACGGGAGTTGGGCTCGGCCTATCTCGGCGGTGTGAGCCTGGACGCGCTCGCCGCGGCCGGGCGGGTGCGGGAGCTGCGCCAGGGAGCGCTCGCCGAGGCGTCGCCGGCCTTCGTGTCCTCCGTGCCGCCGTGGCTGCCGCACGGGTTCTAGGACTGTGCGGAGGTCCCGTCGTCCGCCCGGAGGGCGGGCCGGGTGGCATCCGGCGGGGAGCGTTCCGGGCGCCGCCGGGCGGACGGGGCTTTGGCAGCAGACCCCGGCCGGCCTACGGGTTCCGGCTGCCGCACGGGGCCGGCCGGCCCTGGGGCGTCAGCCCTTCTGGCAGGCGGGGCACCAGAACAGGTTGCGGGCGGCGAGGTCGGCGGTGCGGATCTCGCCGCCGCAGATGTGGCAGGGCAGCGTGGCCCGCCGGTAGACGTACACCTCGCCGCCGTGGTCGTCCACGCGCGGCGGTCGGCCCATCGCCTCCGGCGTGTGCTCGGGGCGGACGGTGTCGATGCGGTTGTTGCGGACGCCCTCGTGCATCAGCCCGACCAGGTCGGCCCAGACGGCGTCCCACTCGGCCGGGGTGATGTCCCTGCCCGCCCGGTAGGGGTCGATGCCGTGCCGGAAGAGGACCTCGGCGCGGTAGACGTTGCCGACGCCCGCGATCACCTTCTGGTCCATGAGCAGCGCGGCGATCGTCGTACGGCTGCGGGAGATCCGGCGATAGGCCGCCGCCGGGTCGGCGTCGGCCCGCAGCGGGTCGGGGCCGAGCCGGCCGTGGATCGCGTCCTTCTCGGCGTCCGTGATGAGCGCGCAGGTCGTCGGTCCGCGCAGATCGACGTACGAGGTGTCGTTCGCGAGCCGCAGGCGGACCGTGTCGGTGGGCGGCGGGGCGGGGGCGTCACCGAAGGCCACCTTGCCGAACAGGCCCAGGTGGATGTGGACCCAGTCGGTGTCGCGGAAGCCGAGGAAGAGGTGCTTGCCGTGGGCCTCGGTGCGGGTGAGCCCGGCGCCGTCGAGGAGTGCGGCGGCGTCCGAGAACTTGCCCTGGGGGCTGGTCACCCGCGGTGCCGTGCCGGAGAAGCGGTCGGCGTAGTCGGACGCCAGCCGGTGGATCGTGTGCCCCTCTGGCACGGTGCCTGTGTCCTTCCCGCCCCCCGAGGGGCGTCAGTCCTGCTGCGGGTGGTGCGCCGGGATGGGGGGAAGCTCGCCGGTCGTCTCGTAGTCCGCGAGCATGTCGATCCGGCGGATGTGGCGCTCGTCACCCGAGAACGGGGTGCCCAGGAAGGTCTCGACGAACTTCGTCGCCTCCTCCGTGGTGTGCATACGGGCGCCGACCGCCACGACGTTGGCGTTGTTGTGCTGGCGGCCGAGCGACGCGGTCTCCTCGCTCCAGGCGAGCGCCGCGCGCACGCCCTTCACCTTGTTCGCCGCGATCTGCTCACCGTTGCCGGAGCCGCCGATCACGACGCCGAGGGAGTCGGGGTCCGCGGCCGCGCGCTCGGCGGCGCGCAGGCAGAAGGGCGGGTAGTCGTCCTGGGCGTCGTAGATGTGCGGGCCGCAGTCGACGGGGTCGTGGCCGGCCGCCTTGAGCCACTCGACGAGGTGGTTCTTGAGTTCGAAGCCGGCATGGTCGGAGCCGAGGTACACGCGCATGACTCCGAGTGTGACACGGCTGTTTGCGGGCAGCAGCTCCGGGTGCCGACCAGGGGAAACCATGACGTCGACCACAGAACCTCAAGGAAACCTCAAGTAACGATCCCGTTTCGAAGGTTCACGAATCACTTAACCTCCGTTTCACTGGTCCGACCCGTACACCGCTCGTACGGGGATCGCTCACAAGGCGCGAAGGAATTCCCCCTATGACTGGTCTCCAGGCCGGACTCAAGAACCGTCATCTGACGATGATCGCCATCGGCGGTGTCATCGGTGCCGGACTGTTCGTCGGCTCCAGCTCAGGCATCGCCACCGCAGGACCCGGCATCCTCCTCTCGTACGCCCTCGTCGGCACCCTCGTCGTGCTCGTGATGCGCATGCTCGGCGAGATGTCCGCGGCCAACCCCACCTCCGGATCGTTCTCGGCGCACGCCGACCGCGCGCTCGGCCGCTGGGCCGGGTTCTCCATCGGCTGGCTCTACTGGTTCTTCTGGGTCGTGGTGCTCGCGGTGGAGGCCACCGCCGGCGCCACGATCCTCGAGAGCTGGATACCGGCCGTCCCGCAGTGGGGCTGGGCCCTCATCGTGATGCTCGTGCTGACCGCCACCAACCTCGTCTCCGTCGGCTCCTACGGCGAGTTCGAGTTCTGGTTCGCCGGGATCAAGGTCGTCGCGATCGGCGCGTTCATCGTCGTCGGCGCGCTCGCGATCTTCGGTGTGCTGCCGGGCGTGCACGCCGACAAGGCGAGCTTCGGCAACCTCAGCGACCACGGCGGCTTCCTGCCGCACGGGCCCGGCGCCATCCTCACCGGCGTGCTGCTCGTCGTCTTCTCGTTCATGGGCAGCGAGATCGCCACCCTGGCCGCCGGCGAGTCGGAGAATCCGCAGCGGGCGGTCACCAAGTCCACGAACAGCATCATCTGGCGTATCGCGGTCTTCTACCTGGGCTCGATCCTCGTGGTCGTCTCGCTGGTGCCGTGGAACGACCCCTCGATCAAGGAGAAGGGCTCCTACGTCGCCGCCCTCGACTCCCTGGGCATCGCGCACGCCGGCCAGATCATGAACTTCATCGTGCTGACGTCGGTGCTGTCCTGTCTCAACTCCGGCCTCTACACGGCCTCCCGGATGGCGTTCTCCCTGGGTGAGCGCGGTGACGCACCGAAGATGTTCGCGCGGACGACGTCCCGCGGTGTGCCGAGGGCCGCGATCCTCGCGTCCGTCCTCTTCGGCTTCGTCGCGGTCTTCTTCAACTACAAGTTCCCGGACTCGGTCTTCCTCTTCCTGGTCAACTCCAGTGGTGCCGTGGCCCTGTTCGTCTGGCTGGTCATCTGCTTCTCGCAGCTGCGCATGCGGAAGATCATCCAGACCGAGGCACCGGAGAAGCTGGTCGTGAAGATGTGGCTGTACCCGTACCTGACCTGGGCGGCGGCCGGTGTGATCGTGTTCGTGCTGGGCTACATGCTCACGGACACGGAGCACGACGGACGCGAGACCGTGCTGCTGTCGCTGCTCGTGGCAGCGATCGTGCTGGTCATCGCCGTGATCAAGGAGAAGGTGCTCGGCGGCCGGACCGCCGTGGCGGCCGAGTCCGCGACGGCGCCGGACGAGGTCAAGACGGGCTGACGGAACGGGCGTTGTACGTAAGGGGCCCGCGGCGATCGCCGCGGGCCCCTTCGCGTGTCCGCGCCGTGTCGTGTCCGCGCCGTGTCGTGTCCGCGCGGTTCACAGCACGATGAAGCTGTTCTTGGTCTTGGTGTAGGTCTTGAGGGCCTGGCTCTCGACGCCCGGCTGGTACCAGGTGTTGATCTGGAACGTCTTCCCCTCCTGGGTGAAGCCCAGCAGCCGGGCGTGCCACGGGGTGCCGTTCAGCGTGAAGGTGTACTCCCACACGACCGCCGGGTTGCCGCGGAAGGTCGTCTTCTCCAGGCGGATCTTCTGGTAGTTCTGCCCCTGGTGGGCGTTCTGCTCCGACTTCCTCCAGGTCTCCATCAGGTCGCCGCGGGCGACGGACGACGCGGCCGCGAGCTCCTGGGTGCCGTCGGGCGACGTGTAGTGCACCTCCGAGCCCGTCTTCACGTCACGGCGCCAGCCCTTGGGGGTCGCCCACGCGTACCCGCCCTCCCGGTGCACGCCCGGCGGCAGGGTCTGCGGCCTCGACGTGCCTTCCACGGTGGGCGGCGCGCTGCTGTCCGCCGTGGTGGCGGACGAGGAGGAGGAGTCCGCCTGATTGCCGCCGGGCGAGCCGGAGTTCGCCAGCAGGACCGCGGCCACGACGGCACCCGCGGCGGCCAGTCCGCCGGCGGCGACGAAGCCGGCGCGGCGGCGTCCGCGGCCCGGGCGGGGGCCGGCCGGGACGGCGGGGCCGGGGAGGTCGGGCTGCGGGGTGCGGAGCGGATGGGGGCCCAGGGCCGGGCGGGTGGACAGCTCCGGGGTGGGCGCCGCGCCCTGCCGGGCACCGGGCGCCGCCGCGCCGGAGCCGTTGCCCCGCGGGGTGTGCTGTTCGGGGACGGTGGGGGTGCGGACCAGGTTGACACCGGGCCGCCCCGTGGCGGGAGGCGCGGAGGCGGGAGACGCGGTGGCGGGAGGCGCCGAGGCGGCGGACGGGGCCTCGGAGCGGATCTCCGAGCGCACTTCGGAGCGCACCTCTGAGGGGACCTCGCTGGAGGCGTTGACGTGCTGGTGGGCGGAGGGCGTCGCGGGCTCCGGCAGCTCCCGCGGCACCGCGTCCTCGACGGGGGCGGGGTCGAGCGCGGGTTTCTGCGCGGCTTCGGGTTCGGGCTGCCTGGGGTCGCGGGCGGCACGGACGAGACGGGTGTCCAGGTAGACCGGCGTGGGCCGCTCGGGCTCCACGACGGGCCGGGGGCGCGTCTCCGCCTCGGCCGCGGGCTCGGCGGACTCGTCCGCCTCACCCTCCTGCGCACCGCCGTTCCCCTCCCCCGCGCCCACGGGAAGCGTCGGCATGGTCGGCGGGAAGGCGACCGGGAGCAGGGCCTCCTCCAGGTCGTCCAGGTCCGGGCGGACCGAGGGGTCCTTCTCCAGCAGCGCGGCCAGGACGTCCCGCAAGGGACCGGCGGCGGACGGGAGTTTGGGCTCCTCGTACAGCACCGCGTGCAGTGTGGCCAGGGTCGTGTCGCGGGAGAAGGGGGACCGGCCGCCCAGGGCCGCGCAGAGCGTCGCGCCCAGCGACCACACGTCGGACGGCGGGCCCTGCGGGCGGCCGGATATGCGCTCGGGCGCCATGTAGTCGGGGGAGCCGACCAGCATCCCGACCATGGTGAGCGCCTTGGCGTCCTGGATCGCGGCGATGCCGAAGTCGGTGAGCACGATGCGCTCCGCGCCGTCCTCCACCAGGACGTTGCCCGGCTTGATGTCGCGGTGCAGCACCCCGCGCGCATGCACCTGGCGCAGGGCCCCCACCAGCCCCAGCCCGATGCGCGCCGCGGCGGCGGGAGACAGCGGGCCGTCCTGCGCGACGAGCCGTTCCAGGGAGCGGCCGCCGACCAGCTCCATGACGATCCACAGCCGTTCGCCCTCGTCGACGACGTCGTAGACCCGCACCACGTTGGGATGGTCGATCCGGGCGGTCGCCCTGGCCTCGCGCAGGGTCCGCTCGCGGCGGGTGCGCGTGTCCTCCGCGTCCAGCCCGTCGATGCGCATCTCCTTGACGGCGACCGGACGGTCGAGCATTTCGTCGGCGGCCCGCCACACCCGCCCCATTCCCCCCTGGCCGATACTCTCGACCAGCCTGTAGCGCCCCGTCACCAGCAACCCTGGAACTCCGCCGCTTCTCGTATTCCCCGGCAATCCGCTGCACCCCCTCAATTACCTCTGCAACGCCCCGACTGTCCCACAATGGTCACACTTCGGGCCGTACCAGCATAGTGCGGAGAAATCTTGTGGTAGCTCTTCAAGTACTGCGAATTCAGGCGCAGCCAAGGGGGATGTGAACATGAGTTCTCGTCGCATGACGACCATCGCGGGATCGCTGGTCGCGGCATCTTTTTCGACGGTGATGATCCTTTCCTTCACCGCCAGCGCGGACGACCAGGGACCTGGCAGCAGCAAGGGGGGAAAGGCCGTCGACGAGGCGCCGGCAGGCGTGAAGCTGACCACGCTCCTGCCTTCGAAGATCTCGGTCGACAACGGCTCGCAAAAGACGGCGATTACCGCCACGGTCAAGAACGAGGGGACCAAGGACAGCGGAAAGATCCAGCTTTTGGTCGTCGGTTTCGACGGCCTCACGGTCAAGAGCGTGCAAGGCTGCTCCCAGATTGCCGAAAGTAATCTTCCGAAGGGCTCGAACAGCGGTTTCTCCTGCCCGATCGACAATCTCGCGGCCGGCAAGTCGAAGTCGTACGCCGTCGACGCCACCTACGACCTCAAGAAGGCCGGCAAGATCTGCCTGCCCGTGACGTCCGGTGACGGGAAGAAGACGTACTGGCAGCAGGGACCGGTTCCGTTCGGTACGACGAACCCGTCGCCGAACGCCCCCGCCACCCCGCTGCTGCTCGGCACCGACAACACGCCGGTGGCGCCGGGCGGCGACCAGAAGGAGCTGCCGAAGACGGGCGTCGGGCGGGACGTCCTGCCGCTGGGCGCGGCGGGTGCGGCCCTGATCACGGCCGGTGCGGCCGGGCTGTGGTGGACGTCCCGGCGTCCGGCCCGCCACCTCCGCGGCTGACACTCCCGGCGGCCGCGCACCATCCGCGACACGGCCGGGGTGCCCGCGCACCCCGGCCTTCTTCTCACCAGAAAAGCTGACGGCCGCTGTCAGGCTATGCGGGAACGATGCCGGTCATGAACATCGCGACCGACAACGCCACCGGCCCGCTCGTCCTGCGTCCCGGGGAGCCCGGCTACGACGAGGAGATCGCCGGTTTCCAGACCGGGTTCGCCCAGCGCCCCGCCATGGTCTTCGCCGCCGCCTCGGCCGACGACGTGCGCGCCGCCGTGCGGTACGCGGCCGCCCGGCACCTGCCGATCGGCGTCCAGGCCACCGGCCACGGGCTGCCCGGCCCGTCCGAGGGCGGCGTCCTCGTCACGACGCGCCGCATGGACGCGGTGACCGTCGACGCCGCGGCCCGCACCGTCCGCGTCGGGGCGGGCGTCCGCTGGGGCCAGGTCGTGGACGCCGCCGCACCGCACGGCCTGGCCCCGCTCAACGGCTCGGCCCCGGGCGTCGGCGCCGTCTCGTACACGCTGAGCGGTGGACTGTCCGTCCTGGCCAGGGAGTTCGGCTACACGGCCGACCATGTGCGCTCGCTGGACCTGGTCACCGCGGACGGCCGGCTGCGGCACGTGACACGGGAGTCCGACCCCGACCTGAGCTGGGCCCTGCTCGGCGGCGGCCCCGGCTTCGGCATCGTCACCGGAATGGAGATCGGCCTCGTCCCGGTACGGACCTTGTACGGGGGCTCCGTTTCCTTCGACGGCCGGCGGACCGACCCGGCGGCCCTGCTGCGGGCGTACGAGGAATGGACGCGGACCGTGCCCGACGGCCTGACCTCGTCCTTCGCGGCCGTGCCGTACCCGGACCTGCCGGCGCTGCCGCCGCGGCTGCGCGGCCGGTACGTCGTCTCCGTGCGCGTCGCGTACACCGGCGCCGACGGGGCCGAACGCGTCGCTCCGCTCAGGGAGTTCGGCCCCGTGCTCAGCGACTCGCTGCGCGAGATGCCGTACACCGAGAGCCGCACCATCCACAGCGACCCGGACTTCCCGCACGCCTACTACGGGGACAGCGCGGTGCTGAGCGAGCTGGACGTCGCCAGGGCCGGCGAGGTGCTCGCGCGCACCGGCCCGGACGCCGGCGGCCCCCTGTGCGTCGTGCAGATCAACCACCTGGGCGGGGCGCTCGCGCGGCCCGCGCCGAACTCGGTGCCGTACCGCGACGGGCGGTTCCTGCTGCGGCTGCTGACGGTCGGGGACCGTGAGCAGGCGCGCGCGGTGCTGGACCCGGCGTTCGCGCTGCTCGCGGAGGTGACCCTGGGCCGGGCCCGCGCCTTCGCCTTCGGCGCCGGGGACCGGACCGACGGCTTCTACGACGCCCGGACGCGCGAGAGGCTCGCCGGGCTGAAGTCGCAGTACGACCCGGCGAGCCTCTTCCGTGACGACTTCGGCGTCAGCGCCTGCCGATGAGCTTCCAGGCGGTGGGCGTGACGCCCATCGCCAAGGCCGCCTTGAGGGCGTCGCCGACGAGGAACGGCGTCAGGCCGGCCGCGACCGCCGCGGACAGGGACATCCCGGCGGCGTAGGCCAGGTAGGGGACGCCGACGGCGTAGATGATCGCCTCGCCCAGCAGCATCGTGCCCGCCATGCGCAGGGCGGAGCGGTCCGCGCCGCGGCGGGCGAGGGCGCCCACGGCGGCGGAGGCGAGCATCATGCCGATGATGTAGCCGAAGGAGACGGAGACACCGGAGGTGCCGCCGGCGAACCACGGCACACCGGCGAGCCCGGCGAGCGCGTACAGGACGAGCGAGGCCAGGCCCCGGCTCGCGCCGAGGGCCGTGCCGACCAGCAGGGCGGCGAAGGTCTGGCCGGTCACCGGCACCGGGGAGCCCGGCACGGGCACGGAGATCTGGGCCGCGAGGCCGGTGAGCGCGGCGCCGCCGAGCACGAGGGCCACGTCCCGGAGACGGGTCGCGGGCAGGAGGTCGGCGAGGACCTCACGGGGGCGGACGGTGGCGGCAGCGGTGCTCATGAGGACTCCGCGGGTGACGAGGACATGCTGGGACACGGTGACGCTATCCCAGCGGTCCCGGAGTGATCACCGTCAGCGATCGACAAAGGCGGGACGGCGGGCTTGGTGGGCTCCGGACAAAGAGTGCCCGCTACACCGGATTTGACGTGATGCCGGTCACGGAGGCAGGGAGGCCGCGCTCACCGAGCCGGGAGCGGACGACCTGTAGGGTCTCACCAAATGAATCCTAGTGGTCTGGTCGGATTCATGTTTTCTGGCCTACTCTTCGAGCCATGGTTGCCCAGGCCCTGAACTTCACGTCGCGTCGCTATGTCGACCTGCGACGCCAGGGTGCTGCCACCTGTCGCCGCCCGGTGTGAGGCGGTCCGCGCGCCTCAACCCCCGAGACGTGTCGGCCCCGTTCCCGAGGACGGTCTCCCATGCCCTCCGCCCTGGCATCCACCACTCCCGCGTCCCCTTCCAGCCGGCGCCGGACGAGCGCGAGCGTCGTCCTTCGGTCCGTGCTGGACCACGGTCCCGTGGCCCGCAGCACCATCGCCCGGCTGACCGGTCTGTCCCCGGCGTCGGTGACGGACTACTGCGCCCGTTTCACCGAACTCGGCCTGATCCGCGAGGCGTCCGCGCCCCGGCGGTCCAACGGCGTCGGGCGTCCGCACGTCCCCGTCGACCTGGACGACTCCCGGTTCGTGGTCGGCGGGGTGCACGTGGCGGTGCCGTACACCACGGTCGCCCTGCTCGATCTGCGCGGCCGGGTGGTGGCCCGGCGCGAGCTGAAGCACGAGCACACCGATCCCGGCCGTCTGCTGGCGCGGGCCGCCGACGGGCTGGCCGCGCTCCTGGCCGCCGCCCCGGGCTGCCGGCCGCTCGGCGTCGGCGTGGCCGTCGGCGGCTGGGTGGACCGCGAGTCCGGCACCGTCGTGGAGCACCCGCTGCTGGGCTGGCGGGACGTGGCGGTGCGCGAGATGTTCGGGCGGCGCACCGGGCTGCCCGTCCATGTCGACGGCCACGCACGGGCGCTGGTCAACGCGGAGCGGCTGTTCGGCCTCGCGCGGGAGCACCGGAGCGTGCTGCACCTGTTCGTCGGGAACGTCGTCGACGCGGCGTTCGCCACCAACGACGAGGTGCACCACGGCCCCCGCTCCCAGGCCGGCGCGATCGCCCATCTTCCGGTGCCCGGCGGCACGGAGCCCTGCGACTGCGGGCGCGTCGGCTGCCTCCAGGCCGAGTTGAGCGAGCGGACGCTGTGCCGCAGGGCGCGGAAGGCGGGCCTCGTCGACGGCACGAATCCGATGCACGTGGTCGGCGCGGCGGCCGCCGGCGACCAGGAGGCGGCACGGCTGCTCGTGGAGCGGGCGCGCGCCGTCGGCCGGGCGGTCCGGCTGCTGCTCGACGTGCTCAATCCGGAGACGGTGGTCGTGACCGAGGTCGGGATCATCCACCGGGAGGACTGCCTGAGCGCGCTGCGCGACGAGGTCGGCGACCTGCGCGCCGCCTCCGTCGTGCCGACGAGCTTTCCGGACGCGGTGCTCGCGGTGGCCGGCGGCGCGGTGGCACTCGACGTGCTCTACCGCGATCCGCTGGCCGCGTCACCTCGCCTTATTTAATTCAGCAACTCACAATGTTGACAGGGGTCGTGAATGACGGGGAACATCCTGCTCATGAGCCTGTTCGTGAGCTGTCGCACCCTTTGTTGCTGACACGTTGCCGCGTGTGAAGCGCTCATTTCGTTCTGCGTAAATCCTGCGCGAATCCTGTACCGATCCCGCGCGCCTTTCCTTTTCCCGGCCTTCTACGGACCGGAATTCCGCGCGCGTTCTCCGCTCTCGATCCATGGAGTTCTCCCATGCCCCCATCGCCCGTGCCGGGTGTCGGCCGACGGCTCTTTCTCACCTCTCTCGCCGGCGCCGCCGCCGGTGTCGCCGGACTGAGCGGCTGCGCGAACGGAAGTGCGGCCGCCGAGACGAAAGGGGCCTCGTCCGCGCCACTGGCCCGCAAGGTCCCGGCCGGTACGAGCCTGAAGATCGCCTCGTACCAGAACGTCCAGCAGATCCAGTTCCGACTGGCCGGGCTGGAAGTGCCGTTCAAGGTGTCGAACTGGCTGAACATCGGGGCGGGACCCGATGTCATCAACGCCTTCCGCGCCAAGTCGCTGGATCTCGCCAACAACGCGGGCATTCCGCCGATCCAGGCGCACTACCAGGGATTCGACGCGAAGATCGTCGCGATCAACATCACCCGGAAGCCCAATTACCTCTTCGCCACCAAGCCGGGCAGCGGCATCCGGACGGTCGCCGACTTCCGCGGGAAGAAGCTCGCCTTCTCCCAGGGGCAGGCCCAAGGGGTGGTGCTGCTGCGGGCGTTGAAGAAGGCGGGTCTCGCCTACGACGACGTGAAGCTCGTCCCGCTGACCAGCAACCAGTTCCTGACCGCGCTCCAGTCCGGCCAGGTCGACATCGCACCGCTCGCCAACAGCCAGGCTCCCGCCTACCTCCAGCAGTACGCGTCCAAGGGCGCCCGTGTCATCACCACGGACGTCGTCGACCTGCTCAACCTGCTGTGGGCGCCGGTCAGCGTGCTCAACGACCCCGCGAAGGCCGCCGCGGTCGCCGCGTACATCCCGGCCTGGGCCAAGGGCCAGGTCTGGGCGTACGAGCACCCCGGCACCTACGAGCGGGAGTTCTACGTCAAGACCCAGAACCTCACCCTCGCGCAGGCTCAGGGCATCACCAAGCTCGCCAACAAGCCGCTCTTCGCGCCCAGTTGGGCCGAGGCGATCAAGTGGGAGCAGGAGACCGCGGATCTGCTCGCGGAGGGCGGCTTCGTGAAGAGGTTCGACGTCTCCTCGCTCTTCGACCACCGCTTCGAGGACATCGCCGCCAAGGCCGTACCGGCGGAGTACCGGAGGTGACCGCCATGACCACCACGACCCCCGCCACGTCCACCACCCCGCCGGCCGCCGACCGGGAGGAGGGCCACCGGCCACGACGGCGGCGACGGCGCGGCCTCTCCCCCGGCCGGCCGCTGCCCGCCTCGCGCCTGATCGGCCCCGCGCTCCTCGTCGCGCTCTGGGCCGCCGCGTCCGCCGCGGGGCGGCTCGATCCCGGCGCGATCCCGGCCCCCTGGACGGTGGTCGGGACGGCCGGCCGGCTGTGGAGCGCCGGGACCCTGCCGACCGACATCCTGACCTCACTGGAACGCGCCGCCTACGGCTTCGCGATCGGCCTCACCGCCGGGGTCCTCCTCGCGCTGGCGTCCGGGCTCAGCCGGGTCGGCGAGGCACTGATCGACGGGACGGTGCAGCTCAACCGGGCGATCCCGACCCTCGGCCTGATCCCGCTGTTCATCCTGTGGCTGGGCATCGGCGAGACGTTCAAGATCGCGATCATCGCCATCGTCGTCTACATCCCGGTCTATCTGAACACGCACGCCGCGCTGTCCGGCATCGACAGCCGCTTCGTCGAACTGGCCGAGGTGCAGGGTCTTTCCCGGCTCCGGTTCGTCCGCCAGATCGTCATCCCCGGCGCGCTGCCCGGATTCTTCGTGGGACTCCGGCTCGCCGTCACCGGCTCCTGGCTGGGCCTGGTGGTGCTGGAGCAGATCAACGCCACCAGCGGGCTCGGCTACATGATGTTCCAGGCCCAGAACTACGGCCAGTCGGACGTCATCCTGGTCGGCCTGCTCGTGTACGGCGTCTTCGGCCTGATCTCCGACAGCGCGGTCCGTCTCGTCGAACGGAGGGTGCTGTCGTGGCGCCGCACACTGAGCAGCTGACCCGGCCCGCCGTCCAACTGCGCGGCCTGACACGGTCGTTCGAGAACCGCACGGTGCTCGACGGCATCGACCTCGACATCCCCGCCGGCCAGTTCGTGGCCCTGCTCGGGCACAGCGGCTCCGGCAAGTCCACGCTGCTGCGGGCGATCGCGGGCCTGGACCACAAGGTCGCCGGGAGCGGTCAGCTGACCGCCCCCGAGCGGGTGTCCGTGGTCTTCCAGGACTCGCGGCTGCTGCCCTGGCGGCGGGTCCTGGACAACGTCCTGCTCGGCCTCGACGGCAAGCACGCGGCGCGGCTGGGCCGCGAGGCGCTCGCCGAGGTGGGCCTGAAGGGCCGCGAGCGGGCCTGGCCGAACGAGCTGTCCGGCGGCGAGGCGCAGCGCGCCGCGCTGGCCCGCTCGCTCGTGCGCGAACCCGAACTCCTGCTGGCGGACGAGCCGTTCGGCGCGCTGGACGCGCTGACCCGGATCAAGATGCACGGCCTGCTGCGCGAGCTGTGGCAGCGGCACCGGCCGTCGGTCCTCCTCGTCACGCACGACGTCGACGAGGCGGTCGTCCTCGCGGACCGGGTGCTGGTCCTGGAGCAGGGCCGTATCGGCCTCGATCTGGCCGTCGACCACGAGCGCCCGCGCGAGGAGTACCGGACGCGGCTGCTGGCCGCGCTGGGCGTCACGGAGGACGCCGCGTGACCGCTGGTACCGACCGGCCCGCACCCCGTCAAGAACAGTGGATCGACCGTGAAGGAACGGACACCCCATGACCCGCCGGCTCCACCTCAACGCCTTCCTCATGAACACCGGCCACCACGAGGCCTCCTGGCGGCTGCCGGAGAGCGATCCGTACGCGCACGTCGAGCTGGACCACTACGTCCGGCTCGCCCGGACCGCCGAGCGCGGCACCTTCGACTCGCTCTTCCTCGCCGACGGCCCCCAGATGTGGAACAACATCGCGCAGCGGCCCGCCGGCGCCCTGGAACCGCTCACCCTGCTGACCGCGCTGGCGACGGCGACCGAGCACATCGGGCTGATCGCCACCGCCTCCACCTCCTACAACTCCCCCTACAACCTGGCCCGCAAGTTCGCGTCGCTGGACATCATCAGCGGCGGCCGGGCGGGCTGGAACATCGTCACCACGGCGGGTGCCGAGGCCGCGCGCAACTTCGGCCTGGACGCGGAGCCCGCGCACGCCGAGCGGTACGCGCGGGCCGCCGAGTTCCTGGACGTCGCCCTCAAGCTGTGGGACAGCTGGGAGGACGACGCGATCGTCGCCGACAAGGCGGCCGGCGTCTGGGGCGACGACGCGAAGATCCACCCGCCCCGGCACCGGGGAAGGTATTTCAGCGTCGAGGGCGCCCTCAACGTCCCCCGCTCGCCCCAGGGTTACCCGCTGCTCGTGCAGGCCGGGTCGAGCGAGGACGGCAAGGCGTTCGCGGCCCGCTACGCGGAGGCGGTGTTCACCGCCCAGCAGACCCTCGCGGACGCGCAGTCCTTCTACGCCGACCTCAAGTCCCGTACGGCGGCGGCCGGCCGCGACCCCGGCCACATCAAGGTGCTGCCCGGGATCGTGCCGGTCGTCGGCTCGACGGAGGCCGAGGCGCGGGCGAACGAACAGCTCCTGGAGGACCACATCGTGCACCGGCACGGCGTGGACCGCCTGGAACGCCTGCTGCAACTCCAGCCCGGCACCCTTGAGCTGGACGCCCAGCTGCCCGCCGACCTGCCGCCCGAGGACGCGGTGGAGGGCGCCAAGAGCCGCTACACGCTCGTCGTCCAGCTGGCCCGGCGCGAACGCCTCACCGTCCGGCAGCTGATCGGCCGGCTCGGCGGCGGCCGTGGCCACCTGACCTTCGCCGGGACGCCCGAGCAGGTCGCCGACGCGATCGAGACGTGGTTCACCCGGGGCGCGGCGGACGGCTTCAACATCATGCCCGCCGTGCTGCCCTCCGGCCTGGAGACCTTCGTCGAGCAGGTCGTGCCGATCCTGCGCGCCCGCGGCCTGCTCCGCACGGAGTACGGACCGCGCCGCACCCTGCGCGAGCGCTACGGCCTCCCGCGCCCCGCCAACCAGTACGTCCCGCCCGCCCAGCCCGCCCTCGTCTGAAAGGACCCGCACATGTCCGGCATCGAGATCCAGCAGGTCACCGCGCACATCGGCGCCCGTGTCTCGGGCGTCGACATCTCCAAGCCCCTCGGCGAGGAGACGGCCGCCGCGATCCGCGAGGCCCTGAACGTCCACAAGGCGCTCGTCTTCGACGACGTGAACCTGGACGACGAGGGCCAGCAGGCCTTCGTCCGCCACTTCGGCGACATCACCACCGCGCACCCGACGGTCTCCTCCGTCGACGGGGTCCCGAACGTGCTGCCCGTCGACAGCGAGCGCGGCCGCGCCGCCAACCACTGGCACACCGACGTCACCTTCGTCCTCAACCCGCCGCAGGCCAGCACCCTCCGCAGCATCACTCTCCCGCCGTACGGCGGCGAGACCCTGATCACCAGCTCCGCGGCCGCCTACCGCCAACTGCCCGAATCGCTGCGCCGGCTGGCGGACACGCTGTGGGCGGAGCACACCAACGACTACGACTACGCCGTGCCGGACGAGGAGGTCGACGAGCGGCAGGCCGCCCAGCGCGCCCAGTTCACGTCGATCAAGTACCGCACGGTCCACCCGGTGGTCCGCGTCCACCCGCTGACCGGTGAACGCGGGCTGTTCATCGGCGGGTTCGCCCAGCGGATCGTGGGCCTGTCCCCCGGCGAGTCCCGCAAGATCCTCGACCTGCTGCAGGCGTACGTCACCCGGCCGGAGAACATCCTGCGCCACCGCTGGTCGCCGAACCAGCTCGTCCTGTTCGACAACCGCATCACCCAGCACTACGCCGTCGACAACTACGACGGGCTGCCGCGCCGGCTGCACCGGGTGACCGTCGCCGGTGACGTGCCGGTCGGCATCGAGGGCAAGGAGAGCTACTCGATCGAGGGCGACGCGTCGCACTACACCTCCGTGGCGGCGTAGTCCGCCGGGCACGCAGCGTCACGCGCGTGTCCGGATAGTGGGCGGCCGATCCTCCTGAGCGGAGCGGCCGCCCACACTGTGGGCGTTTTTGCCCACCTCACGTACTGGACGAGCCGCGCGCATGCCGAACAGCACCACCACGGTCGAGTCGCCGCCACAGGCGGACGCCGCCCCTCTGTCCCACAGCCTCAAGCAGCGCCATCTGTCGATGATCGCCCTGGGCGGCGTCATCGGAGCGGGCCTGTTCGTCGGCTCCGGCGCGGGGATCGCCGCCGCCGGCCCCTCCATCGTCGTCGCCTACACCCTCTCCGGGTTGCTGGTGATGCTGGTGATGCGGATGCTCGGTGAGATGTCGGCCGCGTATCCGTCGTCGGGCTCCTTCTCGGCGCACGCCGAGCGCGCGATCGGCCCGTGGGCGGGCTTCACCGCGGGCTGGTCCTTCTGGGTGCTGCTGTGCACGGCCGTCGGCCTGGAGGGCATCGGCGCCGCGAAGATCGTGACGGGCTGGCTGCCGGGGACGCCCGAGTGGGCGTGGGTCGCCCTGTTCATGATGGTCTTCTGCGCCACCAACCTGGCCGCGGTGAAGAACTTCGGCGAGTTCGAGTTCTGGTTCGCGGCCCTGAAGGTCGGCGCGATCGGCCTGTTCCTGGTGCTGGGCGTGCTGGCGGTCGCGGGCGTGCTGCCCGGCACGGACGCCCCCGGGACCGCGAACCTCACCGGCAAGGGCGGCTTCCTGCCGAACGGCAGCGAGGGCCTGGTCATCGGCCTGCTCGCCTCGGTCTTCGCCTACGGCGGCCTGGAGACCGTGACCATCGCCGCCGCCGAGTCGGAGAACCCGGTCAAGGGCGTGGCGAGCGCGGTCCGCACCGCGATGTGGCGCATCGCGCTGTTCTACATCGGCTCCATGGCGGTCATCGTCACCCTCGTCCCGTGGGACGCGAAGGAGGTCGTCGAGTCCGGCCCGTACGTCGCCGCCCTGCACTCGCTCGGCATCCCCGGGGCCGGCCGGCTGATGAACGTGGTCATCCTCGTCGCGCTGCTGTCCGCGATGAACGCCAACATCTACGGCTCCTCGCGCATCGCCTACTCCCTGGTGCAGCGCGGCCAGGGCCCGAAGGGGCTGGGCCGGGTCTCCGGCGGCGTCCCGCGCGTCGCGGTCCTGACCTCCTCGGTCTTCGGCTTCGTCTGCGTGGTGCTCAGCTACTGGCGCCCGGACGACGTCTTTCCCTGGCTGCTGAACATGATCGGCGCGGTGATCCTCGTCGTCTGGATCTTCATCGCCGTCTCCCAGCTCCGCCTCCGCGCGCGCCTGGAACGCGAGGCGCCCGAGAAGCTCGCCGTCCGCATGTGGGCCTTCCCCTGGCTCACCTGGCTCGCCCTGGCCGCGATGGCGGCGATCTTCGTCCTGATGGCCCGGGAGCCCGGCACCCGCGTCCAGCTCTACGGCACGGGCGGCATGACGGCGGCCCTCGCGGCGATCGGGTACGCGTGGCAGCGGGCGCGCGCCAAGGCCTGACTCCCTCCTGATCCGGCACAGGCTCCGGCACCTGCCCCGAAAGACCCCCGCGGTGATCCGCGGGGGTCTTTTTGTTGCTAGCGTGTACTTGCAAGTCTTTTGCAATAAGAGTCGGAGGGGACCCCCATGCCCGTCTACACGCTTCCTGAGCTGCCGTACGACTACGCCGCGCTCGCGCCCGTGATCAGCCCCGAGATCATCGAGCTGCACCACGACAAGCACCACGCGGCGTACGTGAAGGGCGCCAACGACACCCTGGAGCAGCTGGCCGAGGCACGGGAGCGGGAGAGCTGGGGGGCGCTGAACGGCCTGGAGAAGAACCTGGCCTTCCATCTGTCGGGGCACATCCTGCACTCGATCTACTGGCAGAACATGACCGGCCCGAAGGAGGGCGGCGGCGAGCCGCTCGCCGTGGACGGGGTGGGCGAACTGGCCGGCGCGATCACCGAGTCGTTCGGGAGTTTCGGCGCCTTCAAGGCCCAGCTGACCAAGGCCGCCGCCACCACGCAGGGGTCGGGCTGGGGCGTCCTCGCCCTCGAGCCGCTGAGCGGGCGGCTCGTCGTCGAGCAGGTCTACGACCACCAGGGCAACGTCGGCCAGGGCTCGGTGCCGATCCTGGTCTTCGACGCCTGGGAGCACGCCTTCTACCTGCAGTACCGCAACCAGAAGGTCGACTTCGTCGAAGCGATGTGGGCGGTCGTCAACTGGCAGGACGTCGCCCGGCGTTACGAGGCCGCGAGGTCGCGGGCGGACGTGCTGCTCCTGGCTCCCTGAGAGCGTCCTGCCTCGTGATCGTCTTCTCACCCTTCACCAGGCAGGCGGCATGACGGAAGCCCCCGCGAGGACAGGACTCGCGGGGGCTTCCCATGAGCTACGCGGCCTCCTCCTCGCACGGGACGTTCAGCGAGAGCAGCCCCACCGACCCGGCGTCCAGCCGGAGTTCGGTGACGGCGGCGTTGCGCAGCCGCGGGAACACCCGGCGGTAGTCGGGGAGCGGGATCGACAGCAGCCGGCACAGCACCAGGCGGAGCAGGGTGTTGTGCGCGACGACCAGGACACGCCCGCCCTCGTGCGCGGCGGCGATGCGCCGCAGGGCGGTGGCGCCCCGTTCGGCGGCCGCCCGCGGGTCCTCGGCACCGGGGAAGGGGTGCGCCACCGGATCGGCGCGGAAGGCCGCCGCCGCGTCGGGGTCCTCCCGCGCGAACTCGGCGAGCGTGCGGCCCTCCACCACCCCGAAGTCGCACTCCCGCAGGGCGTGTTCGCGGTACGGGGTGAGGCCGAGGGCGCGGCAGGCGGGCTCGGCGGTGGCGATCGCGCGCGAGACGGTGGAGGTCCAGATCGCGTCGACGGGATGGGCGCCGGCCCAGCGCCCGAGCGCCTCGGCCTGCGCGCGCCCCGTGCCGGTGAGCGCCACGTCGCTCACTCCGGCGTAGCGGTTCTCGGCGTGCCAGACGGTCTGCCCGTGCCGGGCCAGCAGCAGCGTCGTACTCATGAGTCCGAAGTATCGCGGTGGGCGGCACCCTCCAGGGTCTGCCGCAGCCGGGCGTGCGCGTGTCCCGCCACCGGGGACGGCAGCCAGCCACGGGCCGTCAGCTCGTCGACCAGGCGGGCGTACGGCTCGGCGAAGCGGGCGGTGCGCCCGGGGCGGGGTTCCAGGCGGGTGCCGATGCGGACCATGCGGTCGGTGATGTCCACCAGGGGGCCCGAGCCCGTCCCGTGGGCGGCCAGCGCGGCCATGCCCAGGGCCGGTTCGGTCTGCGCGGGCACACGGGCCGGGCGGCCGAGGATGTCGGCGCGCAGCTGGTTCCAGTACGGGCTGCGGGCACCGCCGCCGGTGAAGGTGAGCGGGCCGTCCAGCGGGGCGCCGAGGTGGTGCAGGTAGTCCAGGCAGAGCCGTTCGGTGAAGGCGACGCCCTGGAGCAGCGCGGCCCACAGGTCGGCGTCCCCCGCCGGCTCGCCCAGCACCAGGGTGGTGGCGCCGGGTGCCAGGAACGGGAACCGTTCGCCGGGCGACACCAGGGGGTAGGCCACCGCGCCCGAGGGTTCGAACGCGGCCGCCCGCGCGTCCATCGCCGCCGGGTCGGCGCCCGCGAAGGCCGCGGTCAGCACCCCCGCACCGACGCTGGACGCCCCGCCGGGCAGCCAGCTCCCGTCCGGCGCACGGTGGTTGTAGACCACGCCGGACGGATCGCGGACCGGCTCGGCGGCGGCACCCTTGAGGACGAGGGTCGTGCCCAGCACGGAGTTCCAGGAGCCGGGGCGCAGCGCGCCGGACGCGATCTGCGCCGCGCAGCCGTCGGTCATCCCGGCGACGACAGGGGTGCCGACCGGGATGCCGGTGGCCTCGGCCGCGGCCGGGCAGACCTCGCCGAGCAGGGTGCCGGGCCGGACCACGTCGGGCAGGGTCTCCCGGGGCAGGCCCATGACGTCCGGCCAGGCCTCCCGCCCGACGTCGTAGGCCGTCTTGAGGGCGTGACTGGAGTCGGTCGGCACCGGCTTGCCGACGAGCCGGGCGGTGATGACGTCGGGCTGGTGGGTGATCCGTCCCCGTCCGTACTCCTCGACCAGCCAGCGCGCCTTCGGCAGCGCCCAGGTGTCCTGCACCGCGAGGCCGGCCTCCCGCGCCCGCGCCCCCTGCGCCGCGGCCCGCCCGTCGTCGTACATGAGCCCCGGGCTCAGCGGCCGGCCCGCCCCGTCCGTGAGCAGCACGGTCCCGGACGTGCCGCACACCGCGAGCCCGCCGATCCGCACGCCCGCGACCGGGGCGAGCGCGGCCCGGGCGGCGGTGCGCACCCCCTCCCACCAGTCCCCCGGCTCCTGCTCGTGCCGGTTCCGTTCGCGGCGCCCGCCGACCGGTGCCGAGCCGCCGCCGAGGACCGTCCCGTCCCCGGTCACGGCCAGCACACGGACGCTCTGCGTGCCGAGGTCGATCCCCAGCCACGCCTCTCGCTCGTCCCGCATCCCTGCCTCCCGGACATCTCGGACCGTCCTGTGAACTTCACGCCTCCCTCCGATATTGACGGGTGATTTTCGCTTGCGCGAGGGATTGACGCGCAACTTCCGGCGTTACACCCTCTGTTAGCGAGTCGACTCGACGTGTTGCCCCCACCGCCCAGCGCACCGGACCCGCCCCCACACGGAGGTCACGGATGGACACGCACGCGCACGACCGCAGACGGTTCCTCGCCCTCACCGCCGGGGCCGCCGCCACTCCGCTGCTGGCCGCCTGCGGCGCCGGCTTCGGCGGGGACGACGGCAACAAGGGCGGCGGCTCGGCCGCCGACGACGTCACCGGCTCCTTCGACTGGAAGCGGGAGAAGGGCACGACGGTCAAGGCACTGCTCAACAAGCACCCCTACACCGACGCCCTGATCGCCGACCTGAAGTCCTTCACCGCGCAGACCGGCATCAAGGTCGAGTACGACGTCTTCCCCGAGGACAACTACTTCGACAAGCTCACCGTGGACCTCTCCAGCGGGCGGGCCTCCTACGACGTCTTCATGCTCGGCGCCTACATGGTCTGGCAGTACGGGCCGCCCGGCTGGCTGGAGGACCTCGGGCCCTGGATGCGCAACTCCTCGGCCACCGGCGACGAATGGGACCAGGCCGACTTCTTCCCCAACCTGCTCCGGTCCGACCAGTGGTCGCTGAAGGCCGGCGCCCCGCTCGGCCAGGGCGGGCAGTACGCGCTGCCGTGGGGCTGGGAGACGAACGTCGTCGCCTACAACACCGAGGTCTTCGGCAGACTCGGCCTCAAACCGGCGGAGACCTTCGACGAGTTGCGGGAGATCGCCGGGGCGGTCAAGCGGAAGGCCCCGGGCGCGGGGTACGACGGCATGTACGGGATCGCCGTGCGCGGCTCGCGCAGCTGGGCCACCATCCACCCCGGCTTCATGACCATGTACGCCCGCAACGGCCTGCACGACTTCACCGTGGACGGCGGGAAGCTGAAGCCCGCGATGAACACGCCGGAGGCCGTCGCCTTCACCCAGGACTGGGCGGGCATGGTCAAGCAGGGCGGGCCGCCGTCGTGGACGTCGTACACCTGGTACCAGTGCTCCAGCGACCTCGGCGCGAAGAAGGCGGCCATGCTCTTCGACGCGGACACCGCGGCCTACTTCCAGGCCGTGAAGGGGGCGAGCCCCGCCTCCGGGAAGATCGCCTTCCACCCCGGCCCGAAGGGCCCGGACGGCTCGCTCGCCACCAACATGTGGATCTGGTCGCTCGGCATGAACGCCAAGGGCCGCAAGAAGAGCGCCAGTTGGCTCTTCCTGCAGTGGGCGACCGGCAAGGAGCACCTGCGCAAGGGGGCGATCACCCACAACCACATCGACCCGGTACGGAAGTCGATCAGCCAGGACGCCGCGTACAAGGACAAGATGCGGCACCTGCCGGGCTTCATCGAGACCTTCGAGACGGTCGTCGGCCAGACGAAGATCCAGTTCACCCCGCAGGCCCAGTTCTTCGACGCCACCACCAGCTGGGCGGCCGCCCTCCAGGAGATCTACGGCGGCAAGAACGCGAAGTCGGTGCTGAACGGGCTGGCAAGTGACCTCGCCTCCAAGGTGAGTTGAGCACCATGGGCTGGCGGCCGACCCTGCGCCCGTACCTGCTGATCGTCCCGGCGCTGCTGCTGACCTGCGGGATCCTCTACCCCTTCGGACTCGGGCTCTACTACACGCTGTTCGACTTCTCGGCGAGCAAGCCGCAGCCGGACATGGTGCGGCTGCACAACTACGAGACGGTCTTCACCCAGGACGCGTTCTGGAACTCGGCGTGGGTGACCGTCCTGTACGCGGTCGGGGCCGCCGCCGCCGAGACCGTGCTCGGGGTCGCGGTCGCCCTGCTGCTGCACCGCTCCTCGCGCGTCGGCCGGGTGCTGGAGAAGATCCTCATCCTGCCGCTGATGATCGCCCCGGTGATCGCCGCGATCATGTGGAAGCTGATGCTCCAGCCGTCGGTGGGGGTGGTCAACCATCTGCTGAAACCCTTCGGGCTGGGGGGAGTTCAGTGGACGGACACCCCGACGGGCGCGCTGCTGTCGTCGATCGCCGTGGACGTCTGGGTCTACACCCCGTTCGTGGCGATCCTCGCCCTCGCCGGTCTGCGGTCGCTGCCCACCTCCCCGTTCGAGGCGGCGGCCGTGGACGGCGCGGGCTGGTGGTACACCTTCCGCCGGCTGACGCTGCCGATGCTGTGGCCGTACGTCCTGGTCGCGGTGATCTTCCGGTTCATGGACTCGCTGAAGGTCTTCGACATCATCTACGCCCTGACGGAGGGCGGTCCCGGCGACTCGACCGTGGTCCTGCAGATCCGGGCGTACCTGGAGGCGATCCGCTTCCAGCGCTACAGCTTCGGCATCAGCTACACGATCGTGCTGTGGGCCGTGGTGTACCTCGCGGCGATGGTGCTCGTACGCCATCTGGGCCGCATCCAGCGGAAGGCGGCCGAGGCGAAATGACGGTCAGGAAGCGCCTGTTGGGATGGCTCGCGGACGCGGCACTCATCCTCTACTTCGTCTTCGCGCTGTTCCCGATCGCCTGGATGGTGATCCTCTCGCTCAAGCCCGCGAACCAGCTCTTCAGCACCTACTTCTCCTTCACCCCGACCCTCGGCGCCTACCGGACGGTGCTCGGCGACAGCGAGGGCATCCCCTTCGTGCGGTTCTTCGTCAACAGCCTGGTGGTGTCGGTGGGGGCGGTGCTGCTGTCGCTCGTGGTCGGGCTGCCGGCGGCGTACGCGTCGGCGCGCTGGCGGTTCAAGGGCTCGGAGAACCTGATGTTCACGCTGCTGTCGTTCCGGTTCGCGCCCGAACTCACCGTGATCATCCCGCTGTTCGTGCTGTACCAGAAGCTCGGGCTGTTCGACACGTACGTCGGCATGATCTGGGTCCTGCAGCTGGTGACGCTGCCGCTCATCGTGTGGATCATGCGGTCCTACTTGGCCGATCTCACCCCGGAGCTGGAGCAGGCGGCCCTGCTGGACGGCTACACGCGCAAGCAGGCCTTCTTCAGGGTGGCCCTGCCGCTGGTCAAGCCGGGCGTCGCGGCGGTGTCGCTGCTGGCCTTCATCTTCGCCTGGAACAACTTCGTCTTCCCGCTGATCCTCACCTCCAACGAGGCCCAGACGGTGACCGTCGGCGCCCTGTCCTTCCTCGGCGGCGACCGCCCCAAGTACAACCTCACGGCCGCGGCGGCCCTGGTCTCGGTCGTACCGCCGCTGCTGCTGGCCCTGACCATCCAGCGGTATCTGGTGCGGGGGCTGTCGTTCGGGGCGGTGAAATCGTGATCGGGCTGCGCGGGATCAGGAAGGCGTACGGAAAGGTCACCGCGCTCGACGGGCTCGAACTGGACGTCGGGGAAGGGGAGTTCTTCTGTCTGCTCGGACCGTCCGGGGCCGGGAAGACGACCACGCTGAAGACCGTCGCCGGGCTGGAGCGGCCCGACGCCGGGACGGTGCTGCTCGACGGCGAGGACATGGCGGACGTCGAGCCGTACGACCGGGGCGTGGCGATGTGCTTCGAGAGCTACGCCCTCTACCCGCACCGCTCGGCCTACGACAACCTCGTCTCCCCGCTCCGCTCGCCCCGCCATCGCCTGCCCGCCGCCGAGGCCCGCGCACGCGTCGGCGCGATCGCCGAACTCCTCGGCATCGGCGGCCTGCTGGACCGCCAGGTCGGTCAGCTCTCCAACGGCCAGCGGCAGCGCATCGCCCTCGGCCGGGTGCTGGTCCGGCCCGCCCGCGCCTTCCTCCTCGACGAGCCCCTCTCCCACCTCGACGCCAAACTCCGCCAGCAGATGCGGGCCGAGCTGAAGGCGATCGGGGCGGTGCAGAACACCACGACCCTCTACGTCACCCACGACTCCGTCGAGGCCCTCGCGCTCGGCGACCGGATCGGGGTGATCCGGGACGGGCGGATCGTGCAGACGGGCACGCGGGAGGAGATCTGGTACCGCCCGCACGACACGGAGGTGGCGCGGGCGTTCGGCCGGCCGCGCATCAACCTGCTGCCCGGGACGGTCACCGAGGACGGGGGCTTCCGGTCGGCGGACGGGAAGGTGGAGCTGCCGCTGGCGGCGCGGGCCCGGGCCGGCACGGACGTCCTGGTCGGTGTGCGCCCCCGGGACGTCGCGCTGTCGGGCGCCGGCGGCCACGAGCTGACCGGCACCGTCTACGTCACCGAGGTGCTCGGCCGCAGCGTCGAGGTGACCGTCCGGCTGGGCGGGCAGCACCTGTCGCTGGTGGCCCCGCGCGGCGACACGGCGGGCCTCGGTCCCGACGATCCGGTACGACTCACGGTCCGGCCTGAGAACCTGCTGCTGTTCGAGGCCGACCGGCCCGGGCGCCCAGGACGACTGATCGGGACACGATGAGCAGCAACAGCGGCGGCGCACATCAGCAGGGACCCGCGGCCCGGCAGGCCGCCATGGCCGAGCTGGTCCTGGCCGACGGCTCGGCGACGGCGGCGGAGCTCGCCGAGCGTTTCGGGGTGAGCCTGATGACCATCCACCGGGACCTCGACGAGCTCGAACGGCAGGGAATCGTCCGGAAGTTCAGGGGCGGCGTGACCGCGCAGCCGTCCGGTGTCTTCGAGTCCAACGTGCAGTACCGGCTCAAGACGATGCGCGCCGAGAAGGCCGCCGTCGCCGAACACGCGCTCGGATCCATAGAACCCGGCATGGCGATCATGCTCGACGACTCCACCTCCACCCTGGAGATAGCCCGCCACCTGCGGCTCGGCGAGATCACCCCGCTGACGGTGGTCACCAACTTCCTGGAGGCGATCAACCTGCTCGCCGACCAGCGGGGCATCCATCTGATGGCGCTCGGCGGCGACTACGACCCGCTGCACTCCTCCTTCCTCGGGGTGTCCTGCGTGGAGGCGGTCGAGCAGCTGCGGGTGGACGTGTGCTTCACCTCGACGTCCGCCGTGCACGGGGGTTACGCATACCACCAGGAACAGCACATCGTGTCGGTGAAGCGGGCCATGCTCGACGCGGCCGCCCGCAACGTCCTGCTGATCGACCACACCAAGCTCGCCCGGGTCGCGCTGCACCGGGTCGTCCCGCTGTCCCGCTACGACCTGCTCCTCGTCGACGACGGGGCGTCGGCCGAGGCGCTGCGGGACCTGGACGAGCACAAGGTCCCGTACGAGATCTGCGCCACGAGAGGCACGAAGGGCAGCGATGACCGAGCTGGAACTACGTGATCTGCGCAAGACGTACCGCTCCCGGGGCCGGCCGCCGGTGGACGCCGTACGCGGCCTCGACCTCGCGCTGCACTCCGGGGAACTGCTCGGGCTGCTGGGCCCCTCGGGCTGCGGCAAGTCCACCACCCTGCGGATGATCGCCGGTCTCGAGAGCGTGACCGGCGGGGACATCCTGGTGGGCGGCACGTCGGTGATCCACCGCCCGGCCCAGGCCCGCAACATCGGGGTCGCCTTCGAGAACTACGCGCTGTACCCGCCGCTGACGGTCGCCGAGAACCTGGCCTTCGGGCTGAAGGCGCGCAGGAGGGGCGTGCGGGGGGACGTGCGGCGCAAGGTCGCCGAGATCGCCGACCGGGTCGACCTCACCGGCATCCTCGACGCCCACCCGGCCGGCCTGTCCAGCGGCCAGAAGCAGCGCGTCTGCCTGGCCCGAGCGCTCGTGCGCGAACCGGACGTCCTGCTGCTGGACGAGCCCCTCTCCCACCTCGACGCGGCCCAGCGCGACACCACCCGCCGCGAACTCAAGCGCATCCAGCGGGACCTGGGCCATACGACGATCCTGGTCACCCACGACCAGGAGGAGGCCCTGTCCCTCGCCGACCGGATCGCCGTGATGAAGGACGGCGTCATCCAGCAGCTCGGCACCCCCTACGAGATCTACGACAGCCCCGCGAACCTGTTCGTGGCGGACTTCGTGGGCGAGCCCGCGATCAACCTGCTGCCGGGGACCGTCGCGGACGACGGCCGCGCCCGCCTCTCGGACGCCGTACGGATCGCCCTGCCCGTGCCGGTCGCGGCGGGCCGCGAGGTGGTCGTCGGCATCCGGCCCGAGGACCTGCGCCTCGGGGGCGAGGAGGGCCTGCCCACCACGGTCGTCGCCCATGAGCCGCTGCTGGAGGCGGGCATCGCCACGCTCGCCCTGGAGGGCGTCGAACGCCCCCTCGTCGTCCTCACCGGCCCCGAGGTGCGCCTCGCGCACGACGAGCCCGTACGGGTCACCGCCGAGGCGCGCCTGACCCATGTCTTCGACGCCGAGACAGGAGACTCCCTGCGATGAGCGAACCCGTCCGTGTCGTCGCCGCCGGCGACCACTTCATCCTGCCGTCGCTCATCACGGCGGCGGTCACCCACGAACTCGACTGCGACGTGAGGGAGTTGACCCTCGGCTGGCCGCTGGAGCCGTTCGGGCCGGTCGCCGAGGTCATGGAGGCCAGCGACGCCGAGGACGAGCTGATCGAGGCGCTGGCCGGCGCCCGGGTGCTGGTCACGCAGATGGGCCCGGTGACGGAGCGCGTCCTGGCGGCCTGCCCGGACCTGCGGCTGGTGGTCGTGTGCCGGGGCGGCCCGGTCAACGTCAACCTGGACGCGGCCAAGCGGCACGACGTCCGCGTCTGCTACGCCCCCGGCCGCAACGCCGCCGCGACCGCCGAGTTCACCGTCGGCCTGATGCTGGCGGCCCTGCGCCGCATCCCGCAGGCGCACCACCTGCTGGCCGGGCAGGGCAGCTGGGAGGGGGCGACGTACTACACGTACGAGCACAGCGGCCTGGAGCTGGAGGACCTGCCCGTCGGGCTGGTCGGCTACGGCGCCGTCGGCAGTCGCGTCGCCCGCGCGCTGTGCGCCTTCGGCGCGCAGGTGATGGTGTACGACCCCTACATGCGCGGCCAGATCTTCGGTCTGCGCATGCACACGCTCGACGAACTCCTGCGCCGCTCCCGGGTGATCACGCTGCACGCCCGGCTGACCGCCGAGACCCGCGGCCTGATCGGCGCCCGCGAGCTCGCGCTGCTGCCCGCGGGCTCGGTGGTGGTGAACGTGGCGCGCGGGCCGCTGGTCGACGAGGAGGCGCTGTGCGACGCGCTGGAGAGCGGCCACGTGTCGGCGGCGGCCCTGGACACGTACGGGCAGGAGCCGGTGCCGGCCGGCTCGCGCCTGTTCGGCCTGGCCGACCGCGTGGTGATGACGCCGCATCTGGGCGGGGCCTCGCGCGCGGTGGCGGAGAAGGCGGCCCGGATCGCCGCCGAAGAGGTGGGGCGCTGGGGCCGCGGGGAGCCGCTGGCGCACTGTCTGACCTGACGAGCCGGGAGGCGAGATGTACGTCGGTATCGATGTGGGCACGTCCATGGTGAAGGCCGCCGCCTTCGACGGCGACGGGCGTGAACTGGCCGTCGAGGCGCGCCCGGTGGGACTCGCACTGCACGGGGGCGTGGTCGAGCAGGACATGGAGGAGGTGTACGCGGCCGTCGTCGCGGTCCTCGGGAAGCTGACTTCGCGGGTCGCGGAGCCGGTGGAGCTGGCCGGGCTGACCGGGCAGGGCGACGGGGTGTGGCTGGTCGACAAGGAGGGGCGGCCGGTGCGGCCCGCGGCCTCCTGGATGGACGGGCGGGCGCACGAACTGCTCGACCAGTGGCTGGCGGACGGCACCTTCGAGACGGTGTTCCGGCGTACGGGCAGCGCCATGTTCCCCGGATGCCCCGGCCCGCTGCTGGCCTGGTTCGACCGCTACGAGCCCGCCTCGCTCGACGCCGCGAGCACCGCCCTGTACTGCAAGGACATGGTCTTCCGGCGCCTGACGGGCGCGCCGGCGACCACGGACGTGTCGGACGCGTCGATGCCGTTCCTCGACCCGCGCACCCGGGCGTACGACAACCGGGTCGTGGAGCTGCTGGGGCTCACGCACCGCCGCGGTCTGCTCGCCCCGGTCGGCGACCCGATCTCGACGGCTGAGGCGGTCGAGGGGCTGCCGCCGGGCACCCGGCTGGCGAACGGGCCGTACGACCTGCCGTCCTGCGCGCTCGGGGCGGGGGTGACCGGTCCCGGCGACGGTCTGCTGATCGTCGGCACGTGCCTGGCCAGCCTCGTCGCCACGACCGACCTGGACCTCACCGGGGAGCCGGCCGGCCTGTACATCTCCACCGACCGTCCCGGCCACTGGCTGCGCGCCATGCCCGCGATGGTCGGCACCGCGGCCCTGGACTGGGTGCTGACGACGACGGGTGTGCGGCACGAGGAGGTCGACGCGCTGCTGGCGAAGACTCCGCCCGGCGCGAACGGTGTGCGCGTGCTGCCGTACTTCGCGCCCTCGGGCGAGCGCGCGCCGTTCGTCGAGCCCCGGCTGCGCGCCGAACTCACCGGCGTCTCCCTCGAGTCCACCAAGGCGGACCTGGTCCGGGCCACCTGCGAGGGGATCGGCTACGCGGCCCGCCACTGCCTGGAGGCCGCCGGCCTCACCGGCTCGCTCGCCGTCTGCGGCGGCGGCACCCGCAGCCCCGCCTGGATGCGTCTGCTCGCCGACGTGCTGGGCCGCCCGCTCCGGGTCGTCGAGGGCGAGGTGGGTGCGCGGGGTGCGGTGCTGGCGGCGGCTGAGCGACACGGCATGTCCCTCGACGCACGGACCTGGACGCGCCCGACCGCGGTGGTGGACCCTGACCCGACCCGCGCGGCGTACTACACGACGGCGTACGAGAACCACCTCTCCCGCCTGGCAGAGGCCCGCGGCCGGATCCGCGCCTGACCGGCGCCGCGACCGCGAGGAGGCTTCGATGACCGAGATCGAACGGGAGTGCCCGACCTGCCGCAGACGGCAGAAGTTCCGCCGGCTCAACAGCGCGGAGCAGTCGGCGGTCCGGGAGAAGAAGGGCCCCCGCTTCTTCGTGGGCAACCTGTGGCGCTGCACGGCCAAGGGCTGTCTCTGGTACCAGCCGCATCTCAACCGGGGCAGGGGCGACCTGCTGCCGGAGAGCTTCCGGGAGGAGCCCGCGGGGGCGTGATGCCCGGAATCCGCCGTGGCGGGACGGATTCCGGGCTGCCGCGGCGACGTACCACGGGCCTACGCTCCGGTCACCGGCCTCGGGGGGTCCCATGGTGTCGAAGCGCTGTCCGAACTGCGGTCATCAGATGCACGAGTTCCGTGAGCTGACCGAGAAGGAGAAGGAGCAGGCCCGGCCGCACGTGCCGAAGCACGTCAGCGAGAGCTCCCTGCTCCGCTGCACCAACGGCAAGTGCCGTCGGTGGCAGCAGAGGGGCAACTACGGGGTGGGCGGGACCCTCCCCGAGCCCGGGTGACCGCTACAGGTTGCTGAAGTCCGGGCCCGCCGTGCGGGTGCGCTTGATCTCGTAGAAGCCGGGGACCGAGGCGACCGCGAGGGTGCCGTCCCAGAGCCGGGCGGCGGCCTCGCCCTTGGGGGCCGGCGTGACGACCGGGCCGAAGAAGGCGAGCTGCTCGCCGTCCGCGCCGGGGACGGCGATGACCGGGGTGCCGACCTCCTGGCCGACCTTGTCGATGCCCTCCTTGTGGGAGGCGCGCAGTTCGGCGTCGAACTCGAAGTTCTCCTGGTCGGCGTAGTCGATCAGGTCGGCGGGCAGGCCGGCGTCGGCCAGGGCTGCGGCGATGGCCTCGGTGGTCGCGCCCTCGCCGTTGTTGTGGAAGCGGGTGCCGAGCGCGGTGTAGAGCGGGCCGAGGACGTCCGCGCCGTGCTTCTGCCAGGCCGCGGTCACCACGCGCACCGGCTTCCACGCCTTGGTGGCGAGCATGTCCCGGTACGCCTCGGGCAGCGTGTCCAGTTTGTCCTCGTTGAGCACCGCCAGGCTCATGATGTGCCAGCGCACCTCGATGTCCCGGACCTTCTCGACCTCCAGCACCCACCGGGACGTCATCCAGGCCCAGGGGCACAGCGGGTCGAACCAGAAGTCGACGGGGGTCTTGGCGGAGCTGGTCGCGGTCTCGGACATGGGTCTCCTCGGGAAAGTATCGGTTTCAACGAGCAACGCCGGGCATCACCCGCCCCATTCCCGGGTGACCGCCCGATTCCCGGGTGCCCACCGTCAGGAGCACATGGCAGGATCGGGCCTGTCCACATACCGAACGCCAGCCGAGGGAGTACCGCCCGTGCCCGGTGAGAATCTGACCCGCGACGAGGCCCGGGAGCGGGCCGCCCTGCTGTCCGTCGACGGGTACGAGGTCGCCCTGGACCTGCGTTCGGCGGTGGGCGGGGACGACGGGGACGGCCCGCGCACCTTCCGCTCCGTCACCACGATCCGCTTCCGCTGCAACGAGCCGGGGGCCGCCACGTTCGCCGACCTGATCGCGCCGAGTGTGACCTCCGTCTCACTCAACGGCCGCGACCTCGACCCCGGCCAGGTCTTCGACGGCTCCCGCATCGTCCTGGAGGACCTCGCCGCCGAGAACGAGCTGGTCGTGGACGCCCAGTGCGCCTACTCCCGCACCGGCGAGGGCATGCACCGCTTCGTCGACCCGGAGGACGGCGAGGTGTACCTGTACACGCAGTACGAGCCGGCCGACTCCCGCCGCGTCTTCGCCAACTTCGAGCAGCCCGACCTCAAGGCGCCCTACCGCTTCGAGGTGCGCGCCCCGGAGGACTGGACGGTCTGGAGCAACGGCGCGGGCGAGCGCACCGACGGCGTGTGGCGGTTCGCCGAGACCAAGCCGATCTCGACGTACATCACCTGCGTGGTGGCGGGCCCCTACCACTACGTGACGGACTCCTACGAGCGCACCTTCGAGGACGGCACGACGCTGGAGATCCCGCTCGGCGCCCTGTGCCGCAAGGGCCTGGCCCCCTACTTCGACGCCGACGACGTCTTCCTCGTCACCAAGCAGGGCCTGGACTTCTTCCACGACCACTTCGACTACCCGTACCCCTTCGGGAAGTACGACCAGGCGTTCGTGCCCGAGTACAACCTCGGCGCGATGGAGAATCCCGGACTGGTCACCTTCCGCGAGGAGTTCATCTTCCGCGGCAAGGTCACGCGGGCGTCCTACGAGGGCCGGGCCAACGTCATCCTGCACGAGATGGCGCACATGTGGTTCGGCGACCTGGTCACCATGGAGTGGTGGGACGACCTGTGGCTGAAGGAGTCCTTCGCGGACTTCATGGGCGCCTTCTCCCTGGTCGGCGCGACCCGCTTCACCGACGGCTGGATCACCTTCGCCAACCGCCGCAAGGCGTGGGCCTACCGCGCGGACCAGCTGCCCTCCACGCATCCCATCACCGCCGACATCCGCGACCTGCAGGACGCCAAGCTCAACTTCGACGGCATCACCTACGCCAAGGGCGCCTCCGTCCTCAAGCAGCTGGTGGCCTACGTCGGCCAGGACGCCTTCCTGGAGGGCGCCCGCCGCTACTTCAAGCGGCACGCCTACGGCAACACCCGCCTCGGCGACCTGCTGTCGGCGCTGGAGGAGACCAGCGGCCGGGACATGGGCACCTGGGCGCGCGGCTGGCTGCAGACCGCGGGCGTCAACTCCCTCACCCCGCAGGTGCTGCTGACCACCGACGGCCGGGTCGACGAGCTCGCGGTGGTGCAGGAGGCCGCCGAGTCGCACCCCGAACTGCGGCCGCACCGCGTGGCGGTGGGCCTGTACCGCCTCGAGGACGACCGCCTGGTGCGGTACGCGCGCGCCGAGGTGGACGTCGACGGCCCGCGGACGGTCGTGACGGAGCTGGCCGGCGAGCAGGCCCCGGATCTGGTGCTGGTCAACGACGACGACCTGACGTACTGCAAGATCCGCTTCGACGAGACGTCCCTCGCCGCGCTGCGCGAGCACCTGGGCGCGATCACCGACCCGCTGGCCCGTGCCCTGTGCTGGTCGGCGCTGTGGAACATGACGCGGGACGCCCTGCTGCCCGCACCCGACTTCATCGACCTGGTGACGCGGTTCGGGCGCCGTGAGTCCGACATCGGCGTGCTGCAGATGCTGCACGCGTGGGCGAACTCGGCGCTGGTGCACTACTCGCCCGCGTCCTGGCGGCCGCGGGGCGGGGAGCTGCTGGCCCACACCGCGCTGCGCGACCTGCGCGCGGCCGAGCCGGGCAGCGAGCACCAGCTGGCGTGGGCGCGGTTCTACGCGACGGTGGCGTCCGCGCCGGACGACCTGAGCCTGCTGCGGGGCCTGCTGGAGGGCACGGAGAAGATCGAGGGCCTGGACGTCGACCAGGAGCTGCGCTGGACGTTCCTGGAGCCGCTCGCCGCGCACGGCGCGGTGGACGAGCCGGTGCTCGCGGCCGAACTGGCCCGCGACGACACGGCGTCGGGCAAGCGCCACCAGGTCCGCTGCCTCGCCGCCCGTCCGTCGGTGGCGGTCAAGGCGCAGGCGTGGGCCCAGGTGGTGGAGTCCGACGCGCTGTCCAACGCCCTGGTGGAGGCGACGATCGCGGGCTTCACGCAGTCCTCGCAGCGCGAACTGCTCGCGCCGTACACGGAGAAGTACTTCGCGGCGATCGAGCGGCTGTGGACGGAGCGGTCCATCCAGATCGGCATGGACGTGGTGCGCGGCCTGTTCCCGTCGCTCCAGGACTCGCCCGCGACGCTGGAGGCGACGGACGCGTGGCTCGCCGCGCACGAGGGCGCCGCGCCCGCGCTGCGCCGGCTGGTGCTGGAGGCGCGGGACGATCTGGCACGGGCCCTGCGCGCCCAAGCTTTGGCCAACGACTGATCTGCCCGTGACCGTTACGGAATCCGGTCAATAAGACCCGTAACCCCTGGCCCAACCCGAATGGACCAGGGGTTTTCCGTGCCCTATCGGCACCCGAACACCCGTCCTTTAGTGATGCCTTGTCCGTATTTGTCGACGGGCGTGTAACAGCGGTTAAAGAACCGACCGGACGCGGGAAACCCCGAGTCATGAACCACAACACCCCGCTCCCCCCGGCTTCCCCCCGCCCCCTGCGTCACCTCTCCGAGGTGCATCGGCGCGTTCTGACGACGGCTCAGCTGCGCGCCCACGGGGTCTCGTCGGCGGAGATGAACGAGCAGTGCCGCGCGGGCGGCGCCTGGCAGCAGATCCTGCCGGGTGTCTTCCTCCTCCACCCGGGCCCGCCGACGAGCGAGGAGCGGCTGCACGCGGTGCTGATGTACGCGTCACGCGAGTCGGCGCCCGGGGTGCCGGCCCAGCCCGGCCCGGACGAGCCGCACCGGCCCGTCTACGCGGAGGCCATGATCACGGGCCTCGCGGCCCTGACGCTCTACGGCTTCACCTCCGCGCCGCCGCTGCTGTCGCTGGAGAAGATCGACGTCCTGGTCCCCCGGCTGCGCCGCCTGCGCTCGACGGGCTGCGCGCGCATCGTCCGCACGCCGGCCCTGCCGACCGCCCAGGCGGTGACGGGAGTTCCGGTCGCGCCGGTGCCGCGCGCCCTCGCCGACGCGGTGTCGGAGCTGGCCGACGCCTCCACGGTGCGGCGGCTGCTGACGGAGGCGGTGCGCGGCGGCCACTGCGAACCCGCCGCGGTGGTACGGGCGTTGAACCAGGCGAAGCTGCTCGGTCGCCCGCACGTGGTGGACGCGGTGGACTCCCTGCTCGCGGAGGGCCGCGCGATCGCCGAGGACCGCCTGTACCGGATGGTCCAGGAGTACGGCCTGCCCGACCCGGTCTGGAACGTCGACCTGCGCCTGCCCGGCGGCCCGCACCTCGGCGGACTGGACGCCTACTGGCCCGAGCAGGCCGTGGCGGTGGAGCTGGACACCCGGGCGCCGCGGCAGGACGAGGACGCCCTGTGGTCCGAATACGCCCGCAAGCGCGAGCACTTGGAGCGCCTGGGCATCACGGTCGTGCACATCACGCCCAGGAAGCTCCGCGACGCGATGGAGCAGCAGGCGGCGGTCGTCCGCACGGCGCTGATGGCGTCCGGCGACCGGGAACCCGCCGCCTACGTCGTGGTGCTGCCCCGTTGACAACCGCGGACCCGGCCGCGCACATCGTCGTGGTACTGCCCCGGTATTGACTGCTCCCCTCGCGGACGAGTGGGATTCCTGGCTCAGGCCGCCTCCTGGAGCAGCGCTCCAGGAGGTCTCACGCCCTCAACACCAGCCGGGTACAGACCAGCCCGGACCAGCATCACGCGGGCGGAGTTCTTGTCCCTTGGGGACACGGCTCCGCACGCGGTGCAGGTGTAGGTACGTTCCGAGAGAGGAAGTGCGTGCTTGGTTCTCGCTCCGCACGACGCGCAGTCCATGGTGGTGTGCGCGGGATGCACGAGACGGACGTCCCGTCCGTGCTTGCGGCCCATCTCCAACAGTGCCTGTTTGGTGGCGCCGATGGCCGCGTCGGCGGCCTTGCGCGCCATGGTGGTCCTGGCGAGGAACCTCGCCTTGAAGTCCTCGACGGCGATAGCGTCGTGGTCGCGCACGACCTTCTTTGCCCACTCGCGGCCGGTGTCCTGCCGCTGGCGGGCGATCTTCTGGCGTGTCTCCGCCCGCCACTTCTTCGCCTCGCGATAGCCCTTCGAAGCCGCCTGCCCCCTGGCGGGTTTGCGGCGGGCCATCATCCGGTCGTACCGGGTCAGCTTGGCCTGAGCCTTCCGGCCAAGCTGGGCATGGGGCAGGCCGTGAGCGCTTGGACTTGGGCAGGAACGACGAACGAGCCGTACCAGTGCCCGAGATTGTCGCGATACACACGCACGCTCGACGGCTCGGCGGGCGGGTCCCGCGACCACACCACCGTCAGCACGATGCCGCCAGCGAGATGCAGACGGCCGTCCTTCAATCGGAAGCCGCGCTTGGTGTAGTTCAGCGTCGGGTCGGCCTCGCGCCTCTTCTTGTATCCGGGAACGCCGGCCCGCTGCCTCTGCGACAGACCGTCCTTGATGTCCTTGAGCGCCTTGGCGCGTGACTTGCCGAAGTCACGGATGAGCTGCTGCTGCGGTACCGCCGGAACCCTCAGCCAGCCACAGCATCACCGAGCGGGACTCAGTCAGCATCTTGTCCAACCGGGCGGGGCCGCATTTCTCCCCCTCTCGGTGGGCCTTCTGGGAACGCGCAACGCACCGTTCCAGATCCAGCGGCAGCGGTCCCACTCCGCCAGCAACGCCCTGCGGGCCGTCGACGACACGCGGAGCCGGTACGTGTACCGGCATGCCCGCCCTCGCCGACCCGCTTCACAGCTGACCTCAGCCCTTCTTCAGCACCAGCTCCGTGTTGCGGTCGTTGGCGTCGCCGCCCAGGCTCGTGCTGGCACCCGGCGCGTTGTAGGACACCTCGCGGTACAGGGCCGCGAGACCCGTCTGCGTGAGGTCCGAGAAGTCGGTGCGGTGCGGGGCCGCGGACTCGACGAGCGTGGTGAAAAGGGAGATCGTGCCGTCCTTGTTGTCCGCCAGCTCGACGACCCGGGCGAGCTGCGGGTAGTCCACGTGCGAGGCCGTGGAGATCTCCCAGAAGGAGCCGCCGGCGGTCGACGAGTGCGCGGTGATGTCGTTGCGGTGGATGTGGCCGTTCACCCAGGCCAGGACGTTGCGGTGGCGGCCGAGGGTGGCGAGGACCTCCTGTCCGTCGTGCCGGCGCTCGTTCGGGCGGGCCGGGTCCACGTGGCTCGTGTTCGTCATCGTCTTGCTGGTGTGGTGGCTGAAGACGACGACGTAGGAGTCCTTGTTGTCCTTGAGCTGCTTGTCCAGCCAGTTCAGCTGGGCCGTCCCGATGGAGCCCTCGTAGTGGCCGCCCGGGTCGGTGGTGTCGAGGCTGATGCCCACCACGTCGTCGGCGATACGGAAGGCGTAGTACTGCGTGCCCGCCTCGAGGTTGGCGCTGGAGTAGCCGTGGCCGACCGGACCGAGACCGCTGTACGCCGGGTCCAGGTGGGCCTTGAGGTAGTCGGCCGGGGTGTACGGCGCCCGCCGCGGGTCGGGCGTGACCGAGCGCATGTCGCGCGCGTGGGCCTTCAGCAGGTCGCGGAAGGCGAGGCCCTTCGGGTCGTTGCCGCTCTTGATGTGGTTCTGCAGCTTCGCCGCCTCGGACGCGGACAGCGACATCAGCTTCTTGCCGCCGACCGCGTACTCGGCGAGCCAGGAGTCGCCGTGGCCGTAGCAGCCGAGCGGCATGGCGTCGTGGTTGCCGACCGTGGAGTACCAGGGCAGGTTCAGGCCGGGGCTGCGCACCTCGCGGATCGCGGCCGCCAGGTAGCCCTGGAGGTGCGGGAAGCCGAGCTGCTTGTCGCCGTCGCGCACGGTGGAGTCGGGCTGCCAGTAGGTCTTGAGGCCGCTGTTCTGCACGCCCTCGTAGTGGCGCGGGTCCCCGGTGTTGGGCGTGATGCGCCCCCCGCTCATGATCTTCAGGAACCACTCCAGCTCGGACTTGGCGTTGTTGTCCGTGTTGTCGCCGGTGGTCATCGCGAAGTGCAGCGCGGAGCCGGTGACGGGGGCGCCGCGCAGCGCGTTGATCCGCTCGACCAGCGAGATCGCGCCCTGCACGGTCAGCGCCTCGTGCGGGCGCCAGGCGTGCTGGTCGGTGGAGCGCAGGTACTCCAGGCGCATCGGGTGCTGGGCGTCGATCAGGTGCAGGTCGGTGAGCTGCACGAACGCGGCGAGCGCGGTACGGCGGCCGGCCCGGCCCGTCCGGGGCGCGGCCAGGTCGCTGCGCACCACCCGGGTCCAGCCCGGGCCGTCGCCGAGGCGGCGGTAGCCGGAGCCGGAGCGCGGGGCGGCGACGCCGGCGAGGGTGGTGCCCTTGGTGTAGGGCGCGAGAGGCGCGGCCGGGGCCCGGCGCGACTGCGCCACCACCCGGGTCGCCTCCGTGCCGGCGTCGGTGGCGGCGTGGCTGTCGGTCGGCCGCAGGGCGTACCCGACGCCCGCGGAGACGGCCGCCGCGCCGGTGGCGGCGAGGACGGTGCGGCGGTTGACCGCCGGGATGGTGGCGGCGACAGAGCGTATGCGCGACATGGCGCGATCTCCCCGAGTGCGAACGCGTCGGCAGTGGTCGCGGGCGATCGCTGTCGCGAACATCCCGCTCGCTCTGGATGCTTGGCACCGGGAATGACCTGCGCGTGAACGAGACGGCAACGCGCAACACCGATCACCGTACGTGGATCTTGGCGCACCCGGCACGCCCCCGACCGCTCGTCGCGCGGCCGGGGGGCGGTCACTCCGTGTTCATCTTTCGGGGTACGCAAGGCAGTTCAGGGCCCTGAGAAGTGGCACCCGTCACTCGTCGGCCGGGGCCGTCACCCGCCCCGTCACCGGCCGCTCTTGCCACAGTCTCAGGCCCACGTCGACCAGGCCGACGCGGTTGAGGGCGGGCACCTCCGTGAGGGGGTGCCAGGCGGCCAGGTCCGTGGAGCCGCCGATCTCGGGGCGCAGTTCGCCGGCGATCACGCGAGCCTCGTAGACGAGGCGTACGCCGTGGTGGTCGGTCCTGCGGCCGAAGCCGCGGGTGAAGGTGCGGCTGATCGAGTCCACACCGAGCAGGCCGGTGATCTCCACGAGGTACCCGGTCTCCTCCTCCACCTCGCGCAGCACGGTGTCGTAAGGGTGCTCACCGTGCTCCATGCCGCCGCCGGGCAGGGTCCACTCGGGGCGGCCCTCGTCGTCGAGCCAGCGGGCCAGCAGGATCTTCTCGTCGCGGATGCACATGGCGTAGGCCGCCACCCTCAATTTTCGGCGCACAGAAGGAAGTTAGTGCGCCCGGGCGGGATTGGCAGGCGAGTATTCCGGCGCCGACCAGCGCAGCGGCACCGCGGACGGCGTCTGCACGGCCCGCGTCACCACGAACCGCACCCGCGCCTCGCCGTCCTCGTCGAACTCCGTGCGCGCCTCGCCCGTCAGCTGCAGCACCGCGCCCGTCTCCCAGTCCAGGAACAGCAGGCCCGCCCGGGGGTCGGAGGCGATGTTGCCCAGGGTCAGGAACATGGAGTTGCCCGGGTAGTCCCGCCAGCTCAGCTCCGTCGCGGAACCGGTCCGCACGAATCCGGGATTGCCGCCCTTGTGGCTCACCTCGACCCGCCCCTCGTGCACGGTCGCGACGAAGAAGGTGTCCGCCGACTCGACGAACTCCCGCTGCCGGGCGGAGAGTTCACGGCTCCTGGTGGTCGGGCCCGGTTCGCTGTCCGCCAGCACCTCGTACGACTGTCTCCGCTGGATGTACTTGGGGCAGTTCGCGAAGACCCGTTCCGCCGTCACCGCGAAGCCGCGCGCCGTCGGGCGGAGGCGGCCGTTGAGGCGCATACGGCGGCGGGTGCCGGGGTCGAGGGCGATCGTGGCGACCGGGGTGCCCTCGGTCGCGAGCGCCTCGGCCAGGGGGTCGGCGGGGCCGACACCGCCCGTCACGGACACCTGCTGCGGGCCCGTCGCGCGCACGAAGCCCGGCGCCCCGGCCAGCGGCGACGCCCAGACCGCGCCCGTGGACGGATCGGCCGCGCCGAGCACCAGCAGCGGCTGGAGCTCCAGGAAGGCGGCCGCCACGGGCTTGATCCCCGCGCCGATCGCCCGGCCCACGTGATCGGCCACCTCGCGCACACCGGCCCGGTCCTGCAGCGCCCGCGAACCCGCGTGGAAGACGTCCGTCATCAGAAGAACCCGCAGGTCGGAGCGGACTCGTGGGGTGCGGGCGCGCCGTCCGCGCCGCTGGGCACCGAGATCTCCAGCCGGGTGCCGTCGGGGTCGTGGAAGAAGATGCCGCCGGACGCCGCGCCCTCGCGGTGGGCCACCACGCCCTCGTAGGCGAAGTCGACGCCGTACGCCCGCAGCGCCTGCTCGTACTCCCTGACCCGCTCGACCGACTCCGCCTCCAGGGCCAGGTGGTGCAGGCCCGCGCGGCCGCCGGCGTACGGCTGCTCCGCCTGCTGCCAGAGGGTGAGGACGAGCCGCTCGCCGTCGCCGAGGAACGCGTACCGCCGGTCCTCCTCCTTGCCCTCGGCGACCAGCACGAAGCCCAGGACGTCGCGGTAGAAGGCGAGCGAGCGGTCGAGGTCGGTGACGTTCAGGCCGATGTGCCCGGTGTTCAGGGTCATGGGTCTCCCCCAGTCCGTTGTAACCGTCGTTATCAAGATTAGCGGTTAGAATCGAGGAACGTCAACCGGCCACGTAGTCTTCAGTGGTTAGCCCGGAAGGAGCCCCCCATGCCCGCCACCGCCGACCCGCGCCCCCTCACGGGCGAGCCGCTCGCGCTCGACCTGCTCAACACGCGCTGGAACCGGGAGGGGGTCACGCAGGATCTGCTCGACGGCCTCGACGGGCTCACCGTGTGGCTCGCGGCGAACGGGCTCGAGGGGCGGTTCCCGGCCGACGCGGCGACCCTGCGGCACACGCGGGAGGCACGCGACGCGCTGAAGAAGGCCGTGGACGGATCACTCGCCGAAGGGGCGGACGCCGTCGACGCCGTCCTCGCGCACGGGCGCATCCGGGCCACCCTCACCGCCGACGGCCCCGGCGAGGCGCCCGAGTTCCGCGACCCGTCCTGGGGTCCGGCCTGGCTCGCCGCCCGCGGCTATCTGGAGCTGCTCTCCGCCGCCCCCGACCGCATCCGCGCCTGCGCAGGGCACGGATGCGTGCTGCACTTCTACGACACCTCGCGCAACGGCACCCGCCGCTGGTGCTCCATGGCCTCCTGCGGCAACCGGGCCAAGGCGTCGCGGCATTACGCGCGCTCGAAGGAATCGTGAACCGCCGCACCATTTGCCGCTATTGGTGACTCATCCGACTAAAGGGCATCGGGGGTTTTCCCCATACCCGCCCCTCGTTTCGGTCAACACTTCCCAAACAAGCGTCCCTTGGGTAAAGCTGCGCTCGTCCGGCACAGAAATCTTCACGTACGAGGGATGCCGATGACCCACCCCCAGCGCGACCCGATACCCGGCGCGAGACGCGTGGCCCGCATAGCCGTGGCCGCCGGTCTCGTCACCGCGCTCTCCGCGGCCGGGCCGATACCCCTGGCCTTCTCCGCCGACGGTCCGTCCGCCACCGCGCCCGCCGACGCCACCGTCAAGTCCGCGCAGCACAAGCTCGGTTCCGACGACGCGGACCTGCTCGCCGAGGCCAAGGCCGACGGCGCCAAGAACGTCACGATGATGATCGCCACCGCGCCGGGGCAGACCGAGCAGGTCGCCGGCGAACTGGACGCGGTCAAGGGCGGCTCGGTGGGCCGGACCTACGACAAGCTCGGCTACGTCCGCGCGACCGTCCCCACCGCCAGGGCGGAGTCGGCCATCGCCGCCGCCGCGAAGCTCTCCTCCGTGCACGGCATCGACCTGCGCAAGGAGATACCTCTGGACGACCCGAGCGTGACCGGCGGATCCGCCAGGTCCGGCTCGGGAAGCGCGGGTTACTCCGGCCCGAACAAGAACACCCCGGCCGAGAACCCCTACAACCCGTCCTTCGAGACGGGCGCCGTCGACTTCGTGAAGGACCACCCGAAGTCGGACGGCCGTGGGGTCACCATCGGCATCCTCGACTCCGGTGTCGACCTCGGCCACCCCGCCCTGCAGAAGACCACCACCGGCGAGCGGAAGATCGTCGACTGGGTCACGGCGACCGACCCGATCGTCGACGGCGACGCCACCTGGCGGCCGATGGTGACCTCCGTCTCCGGCCCCAGCTTCACCTACGGCGGCCGGACCTGGACGGCGCCCGCCGGGTCGTACCAGGTCAGCACGTTCAGCGAGTCCGTCACCGCGGGCGGCGACGCCAAGGGCGACGCGAACCGCGACGGCGACACCACCGACAAGTGGGGCGTCCTCTACGACCCCGCCGCCGGGACCGTCCGCGTCGACCTCGACAACAACTTCGACTTCGGCGACGACGAGCCGATGAAGCCGTACAAGGACGGGTACCAGGTCGGCTACTTCGGCACCGACGACCCGAAGACCGACGTGGTGGAGCGCCAGCCGTTCGTCGTGCAGATCCGCAAGGACGTGCCGATGGACCCCTACGGCGGCGACTGGGTGGGCAAGAAGGCCGACTTCGTCAACATCGGCGTCATCGAGTCCGAGCACGGCACGCACGTCGCCGGCATCACCTCCGCGCACGGCCTGTTCGGCGGCCGGATGAACGGCGCGGCCCCGGGCGCGAAGCTCGTCTCCTCCCGTGCCTGCACCTGGACCGGCGGCTGCACCAACGTCGCGCTCACCGAGGGCATGATCGACCTCGTCGTCAACCGCGGCGTCGACATCGTCAACATGTCGATCGGCGGCCTGCCGGCCCTCAACGACGGCAACAACGCGCGCGCCGAGCTCTACACGCGCCTCATCGACACCTACGGCGTGCAGCTGGTCATCTCGGCCGGCAACTCCGGCCCCGGTGCCAACACCATCGGCGACCCGGGCCTGGCCGACAAGGTGATCTCGGTCGGCGCGACCATCTCCCGCGAGACCTGGGCCTCCAACTACGGCTCGGCCGTGGAGAAGAAGTACGCGATGATGCCCTTCTCCTCGCGCGGCCCGCGTGAGGACGGCGGCTTCACGCCCACCCTGTCCGCGCCGGGTGCCTCGATCAACTCCACGCAGACCTGGCTGCCGGGCTCCCCGGTCGCCGAGGCGGGCTACTCGCTGCCGGCCGGCTACTCCATGCTGCAGGGCACCTCGATGGCCTCCCCGCAGGCCACCGGCGCGTCCGCGCTGCTGCTGAGCGCCGCCAAGCAGAAGCACATCGACCTGACGCCGGCCACGCTGCGCACCGCCCTCACCTCGACCGCCGACCACATCAAGGGTGTGCAGGCCTACGAGGAGGGTGCGGGTCTCATCGACATCGTCGACGCCTGGGACGCGATCCGCGACGGCGCGAGCGCCCATGACTACACGGTCAAGGCGCCGGTCGACACCGCGATCGACTTCGCCCTGAAGACGCCGGGCTTCGGCACCGGCCTCTACGACCGCGAGGGCGGCCTCAAGGCCGGGCAGAAGAAGACGTACGACGTCACGATCACCCGCACCTCCGGTCCGGACCGGGCGCTGTGGCACGAGCTGCATGTCGCGAACAACGCCGGTGACACCTTCCGCATCGTCGGCTCCGACGAGGTGCGGCTGCCCCTGAACCAGCCGGTCACCGTCAAGGTGCAGGCGGCTCCCCGCTCCGCGGGCCTCAAGAGCGCGATCCTCGAGGTCGACGACCCGAGGACGGAGGGGGTCGACAAGCAGATCCTCACCACCGTGGTGGTCTCGACGCCGGTGAAGTACACCTACTCCGCGTCGAACACGGTGCAACGCAACAGCACGCGGTCGTACTTCCTGACCGTGCCCGAGGGCGCCAAGTCGCTGGAGGTCGCGATCGGCGGGCTGAAGGACAAGAGCCAGACCCGCTTCATCTCGATCCACCCCTACGGCGTCCCGGTCGAGGACACCGGCACCCCGTACTGCTACAGCAACTACCCGAACACCAACGGCTGCAAGCCCGACGTGCGCTCGTACGCCGACCCGCAGCCCGGCGTGTGGGAGATCGAGGTCGAGTCGCGCCGCACCTCGCCGCTGCTCGACAACCCCTACAAGCTGGACGTCGCCGTCTACGGCGCGGCCTTCGACCCGGAGACCGTGACGGTCCCCGAGGCCAAGGTCGGCACCCCGGCCGCCGTCTCCTGGAAGGCGACCAACGCCTTCGCCGCCCTCGACGGCCACCTGGTCGGCGGCCCGCTCGGCTCCGCCAAGTCGGCGCGCCCGTCCGTCAAGGAGGGGGAGACGCAGACCACCACGGTCGAGGTGCCCGCGGGCGCCAAGTCGCTGGACGTCGCCATCGGCAACGTCTCGGACACGGCCGCCGACCTCGACCTGACGGTCAAGAACGCGGCCGGCACGGTCGTCGGCCAGTCCGCCGACGGCGACTCGGAGGAGGCGGTCTCCATCGCCTCGCCCGCCGCCGGCACGTACACCATCGAGGTCGCGGGTTACTCGGTGCCGTCGGGCTCCACGGCGTACGACTACCGGGACGTCTTCTTCTCCTCGTCGCTCGGCACCGTCAGCGTCGACGAGACGGCGCCGGTCAAGCTCGGCACGGGCGACTCGGCGACCGTCTCCGGCAGCGTCACCGCCGCGGCGGCCGCCCCGGAGGGCCGTGAGTTCTTCGGCCGGGTCCAGCTGGTGAACTCCCGCGGCACGGTCGCGGGCACCGGCAGCGTGCAGATCGAGAAGGTCACGCCGTAGCGGTCCCACGGCGGTCAGGGCGGGCGTCCTACGGGCGCCCGCCCTTTCTCGTCGGCGGCTGCTCTCGTCCGCGGCCGATTCATCCGCCGCAGCGCAGGCCGGCCGCCTCGGGCAGCGCGCGGACCAGCCCGGCGCGCTCGCGGGTGATCTCCTGTGCGCCGACGACCACCCGGTCCGCGACGGCCGAGTGCTCCGGCAGGGCCACCAGGATGCGGTCGCCCTTGTGCAGGGCCTTCTCGACGAGGCCCTGCTCGAGCACGAAGACCACCTCCTTCGGGCTCCTGGCCGGCTTGTACGAGCGCGTCACGTGCAGGGTGACCCGCTCCTGCCCGGTGACCGCGGGCACGGGCTTCACGTCCGTGACGTCGCCCTCCGCGACCAGGCGCATGCAGGCGAGGCGGGCGGGGCTCGCGAGGGAGGAGCCGTCCGCGGCCGCCGACGGCGCCGCCTTCGCGTCGCCGCTCGCGGAGGACGCGGATCCGCTGCCGCCGTTCTGTGCCACCAGCCACGCCATCCCCGCCAGCATCCCGCCTACGGCGGCCACGGTCACGGCGGCGAAGGCGAACCTGCGCACCCGGTGCCGGTCCCGGGGTGCCCGTACGGGCGCGGGCTCCGGCCGCGGCGGCGCCTGGGCGGCCAGCGCGTCCCCGATGAGCGCGAGCTGCTCCCGCAGCAGGGCCAGGTCGGCCTCGGCCGCGCGGTGCCCGGTCATGAAGGCGGCGTCCGCGCGGGCCTCGTCGGACAGCTCCTCGCCGGTGAGCGCGGCCATGAGCGCGTCGGTGCCGTTGTGTTCCGCGGCCATGTCACACCACCTCGTCCTCGTGCAGGCGGGCGCGCAGGGCCCGTACCGCCGTGTGCAGCCGGCTCTTGACCGTGCCCTCCGGGACGCCGAGTTCCTCGGCGATCGAGCGGACCGGCAGATCGGCGTAGAACCGCAGGACGAGGACCTGGCGCTGGGCGTCGGGCAGCTCGTCGAGGCCCTGGGCGACGGCGAGGGAGAGCACGCTGGTGTCCTCGCCCGAGGGGTGCTCCAGCTGCCGCAGCGAGGCCAGCCGCTCACCGATCCGCTCCTGGCGGCGCTTGGCGCGGTGCCAGTCCATGGCCAGGTTGGAGGCGACGACGGCCGCCCAGGCGGAGACGTCGCGCGGCGCCTCGTACCCCTTCGCCGCCCGCTCCAGCAGCCGCAACCGCACCTGCTGCACCCCGTCCGGCAGGTCCGCCTGCGGCACCCCGCCCAGCGCGAGCACCGCCCGCACCCGGCGTTCCTGAGCCGTGTCCAGAGGATCGTCGTCCTCCGGTGCACGGCGGGCCTTTCTGCGCAGCACAAGCCACCCCCCTCACCGCGTTTCCTCTACGACGTCGCAGCGCACGGAAACGTTCGGCGGACGGCGGGAAACTTGTCCAGAGGCGGACGTCACACCCCTGGGCATCCCACTCCTCGGGCATGGAGTGCAAAGAATTGGACAGGCGGACCCGGGTCGGCCGCATCATGGAAACGCCGCAGACACGCAGAAGCCGCACCAGGCACGAACACGCAGAGGGAGTCACCGTGAGGGTCGGAATCGTCGGAGCCACCGGACAGGTCGGCACGGTCATGCGCAGGATCCTCAAGGAGCGGAACTTCCCGGTCACCGAGCTGCGCCTGTTCGCCTCGGCCCGCTCGGCGGGGACGGAGCTGGACGGCGTGACGGTGGAGGACGCGGCGACCGCCGACTACACCGGCCTGGACATCGTCCTGTTCTCCGCGGGCGGCGCGACCTCGAAGGCGCTGGCCGAAAAGGTCGCCTCGCAGGGTCCGGTCGTGATCGACAACTCCTCCGCCTGGCGCAAGGACCCCGAGGTCCCGCTGGTCGTCTCCGAGGTGAACCCGCACGCGATCGCGAACCGCCCCAAGGGCATCATCGCCAACCCGAACTGCACGACGATGGCCGCGATGCCGGTCCTGAAGGCGCTGCACGCCGAGGCGGGCCTGGAGGCGCTGATCGTCGCCACGTACCAGGCGGTGTCCGGCTCGGGGCTCGCGGGCGTGGCGGAGCTGCACGGCCAGACGCAGAAGGTCGTCGCCGACGCGGACAAGCTGACGCACGACGGCTCGGCGGTCGACTTCCCGGAGCCCGGCGTCTACAAGCGCCCCATCGCCTTCAACGTGCTGCCCTTCGCCGGCAACCTCGTCGACGACGGCCTGAACGAGACGGACGAGGAGCAGAAGCTCCGCAACGAGTCCCGCAAGATCCTGGAGATCCCGGAGCTCAAGGTCTCCGGCACGTGCGTGCGTGTCCCGGTCTTCTCCGGCCACTCCCTCCAGGTCAACGCCCGCTTCGCCCGCCCGATCTCCCCGGAGCGCGCGACGGAGCTGCTGAAGGACGCCCCGGGCGTCGAGCTCTCCGACATCCCGACCCCCCTGCAGGCCGCCGGCCAGGACCCGTCCTACGTCGGCCGCATCCGCAAGGACGAGACCGTCGACAACGGCCTCGCCCTGTTCATCAGCAACGACAACCTCCGCAAGGGCGCGGCCCTGAACGCGGTGCAGATCGCGGAGCTGGTGGCGGAGGAGCTGAAGGGCTAGGCCCGCCTGACCTCGTAGAGAAAACAGCCGTACTCGACGGCCCGGACGTGGATCAGTGTCACGGACGGGTCGTCGAAGGCCTGGTGGAAGGCCTCGTCGTCCGGGGCGGGGACCAGGGCGCCGCCCAGGATGTGGCCGTCGGCCGAGTAGCGGCGGAGCGTGCGGTGGGCGTTCGCGAAGGGGTAGCCCGCGCCGCCGTCCGGGCCTGGGCAGTGGTCCGCGTGGATGAAGACGGGGCCCTGCTCGTCGTAGGCACCAGGCCGCGCGCCCGTCTCGGCGGCCCAGCGGCGCAGTGGCGCGTACGACACGAGGGCGATCCGCTCCCCCGGCTCGCTGCGGCGCAGGCAGCAGCGCAGCGGGGCACCCCCCTCGTCGTCGGTGCAGGGGGCAGCCGGGCGGCCCGCGTCGTCGGCGGTGCGCAGCTCCTCGAGGACGGACGGTGCGATGGGTCGTGCCGTGTAGGTCGTCATGCGTCCCAGGCTGGCGCGCGCCCTGCCGGATGACCGGCGGGAAACGGACAGGCACTTCTCGAGGGATAGCCCTCGGTCCATCGGCCCCGCCACATGGAAGGATGGCGCAACCGACACATTGACGAGGAGATGACCCGGTGCCTGGCACAAACCTGACCCGCGAAGAGGCACAGCAGCGGGCGAAGCTGCTCTCCGTTGACTCGTACGAGATCGATCTCGACCTCTCCGGCGCGCAGGAGGGCGGCACCTACCGGTCCGTGACCACGGTGCGCTTCGCGGTGGCCGAATCCGGCGCCGAGTCCTTCATCGACCTGGTGGCCCCGGCGGTCCACGAGGTGACGCTCAACGGCGACGCGCTCGACCCCGCCGAGGTCTTCGCCGACTCCCGCATCGCCCTTCCGGGACTGCTCGAGGGCACCAACGTCCTGCGGGTCGTCGCCGACTGCGCCTACACCAACACCGGTGAGGGCCTGCACCGCTTCGTCGACCCTGTCGACGAACAGGCCTACCTCTACACCCAGTTCGAGGTCCCGGACGCCCGCCGCGTCTTCGCCTCCTTCGAGCAGCCGGACCTGAAGGCGACCTTCCAGTTCACGGTGAAGGCGCCGACCGGCTGGACCGTCATCTCCAACTCCCCGACGCCCGAGCCCAAGGACGACGTCTGGCGGTTCGCGCCGACCCCGCGGATCTCCAGCTACATCACCGCGCTGATCGTCGGCCCGTACCACTCCGTGCACAGCGTGTACGAGAAGGACGGGCAGAGCGTGCCGCTGGGCATCTACTGCCGCCCCTCGCTCGCGGAGTACCTGGACTCGGACGCGATCTTCGAGGTCACCCGGCAGGGCTTCGAGTGGTTCCAGGAGAAGTTCGACTACGCGTACCCCTTCGAGAAGTACGACCAGCTCTTCGTGCCGGAGTTCAACGCCGGCGCCATGGAGAACGCGGGCGCGGTCACCATCCGCGACCAGTACGTCTTCCGCTCCAAGGTGACGGACGCGTCGTACGAGCTGCGCGCCGAGACCATCCTGCACGAGCTGGCCCACATGTGGTTCGGCGACCTGGTCACCATGGAGTGGTGGAACGACCTGTGGCTGAACGAGTCGTTCGCCACCTACACGTCCATCGCGTGCCAGGCGTACTCCCCCGCGTCGCGCTGGCCGCACTCGTGGACCACCTTCGCCAACTCCATGAAGACGTGGGCCTACCGGCAGGACCAGCTGCCCTCCACCCACCCGATCATGGCCGAGATCCGCGACCTGGACGACGTGCTCGTCAACTTCGACGGCATCACCTACGCCAAGGGCGCCTCGGTCCTCAAGCAGCTCGTCGCCTACGTCGGCATGGACGAGTTCTTCGCGGGCGTGCAGGCGTACTTCAAGCGCCACGCCTTCGGCAACACGCGCCTGTCCGACCTGCTCGGCGCGCTGGAGGAGACCTCCGGCCGCGACCTGAAGACCTGGTCGAAGAAGTGGCTCCAGACGGCGGGCATCAACGTCCTGCGCCCGGAGATCGAGACGGACGCCGACGGCGTCATCACCTCCTTCGCCATCCGCCAGGAGGCCCCGGCACTCCCGGCCGGCGCCCAGGGCGAGCCCACGCTGCGCCCGCACCGCATCGCCGTCGGCCTGTACGAGCTCGACGCCGACAGCGGCAAGCTGGTGCGCGCCGACCGCGTCGAGCTGGACGTCGACGGCGAGCTGACGGCCGTGCCGCGGCTGGTCGGCCGGCCCCGCCCGGCCGTGGTGCTGCTCAACGACGACGACCTGTCGTACGCCAAGGTCCGCCTGGACGAGCAGTCGCTGGCCTTCGTCACCGAGCACCTCGGCGACTTCGAGTCCTCGCTGCCGCGCGCCCTGTGCTGGGCCTCGGCCTGGGACATGACCCGGGACGCGGAGCTCGCCACCCGCGACTACCTCTCGCTGGTCCTGTCGGGCGTCGGCAAGGAGTCCGACATCGGTGTCGTGCAGTCGCTGCACCGCCAGGTCAAGCTCGCGATCGACCTGTACGCCGACCCGGCCGCCCGCGAGGCCCTGCTCACCCGCTGGACCGACGCCACGCTGGCCCATCTGCGCGCGGCCGCGGCGGGCAGCGACCACCAGCTCGCCTGGGCGCGGGCGTTCGCGGCGACGGCCCGTACGCCGGAGCAGCTGGACCTGCTGGAGGCGCTGCTGGACGGCTCGCAGACGATCGAGGGCCTGGCCGTCGACACCGAGCTGCGCTGGGCGCTGGTGCAGCGGCTCGCGGCGGTCGGCCGCTACGACGAGTCGGAGATCGCCGGCGAGTACGAGCGGGACCGGACGGCCGCCGGTGAGCGGCACGCCGCCAGCGCCCGCGCCGCCCGCCCGACCGCGGAGGCGAAGGCGGAGGTGTGGGCCTCGGTCGTCGAGTCCGACAAGCTGCCGAACGCCGTCCAGGAGGCCGTCATCGGCGGCTTCGTCCAGACCGACCAGCGCGAGCTGCTCGCGCCGTACGCCGAGAAGTACTTCGAGGTCGTCAAGGACGTCTGGGACTCCCGTTCGCACGAGATCGCCCAGCAGATCGCGATCGGCCTCTACCCGGCGGTCCAGGTCTCCCAGGAGACGCTGGAGCGCACGGACGCCTGGCTGGCCTCCGCCGAGCCCGGCGCGGCCCTGCGCCGCCTGGTCTCCGAGTCCCGCTCGGGCGTGGAGCGCGCGCTGAAGGCGCAGGCGGCCGACGCGCAGGCGTAGCCGCCCGGACGACGGAGGGCGCCCGGTACCCACCGGGCGCCCTTTCGCGTTCCCGCGGCCGGGCCGCGGCGGTCAGCGCGCGATCATGCCGCCGGTGACGTTGACGAAGGTGCCGGTGATGCCGGCCGCGTGGTCGGAGGCGAGGAACACCGCCGTGGCCGCCACGTCGGCGAGCGTGGGGTTGCGGCGGGTCATGCGCATACCGGCGAGGCCCGCGATGATGCCCTGGACGGCGGACTCGTCGATCGCCGGGTTGACCGCGGAGAGCTTCTCCACGGTGAACGTCTCGGGCACGCCGGCCGCCCACAGGCCCACGGCCCGCACGCCCTGCGGCCCGCACTCCATCGCGAGGTTGCGCACCAGGGTGTCGATCGCCCCGTCGGCCGGTCCGGTGCCGCCCATCATCGGACTGCCGTGCGCGGAGCCGCTGTTGAGGGTGAGGATCACACCGGAGCCGCGCGCGGCCATCCGGCGCGCGGCGCCGCGGGCGGTGATGAAGTTGGCGCGGAGGCCGTTGACCACGGGTCGCATGAAGTCGTCCACGGCCATGTCGGTGAGCGGGGCGCCCTGCACGTCGCCGCGGGTGACGAGGTTGAAGGAGACGTCGACGTCGCCGACCTGCTCCAGGTGCTTCTCCACGGCCGCCTCGTCGAGGGCGTCGACGACGGCCACCTCGGCGTTCGCGAGGCCGGCGGCCGCCGCCTCCAGCGTCTTCCGGGTGCGTCCGACGAGGTGCACCCGGGCGCCCTCGGCGGCGAAGGCGCGGGCGACCGCACCGCCGATGGAGCCGCCGGCGCCGTACACGATCGCGGTCTTGCCGTTGAGCTGCATGATGATCTCCTTCAGAGCCGTTCCGTACGAGTCGGTCATACGGACGCACGCGGCCGCGATCACTCATCGGTCGCCGGTTCACAGCCGCAGCGGCAGCCCGAACGCGGGGAAGAGGTGCGGCTCGAAGGACGTGATCTCCTCGACGCGGTCCTCGGCGTCGAAGCGCAGGACGTCCAGGACCTGGGCGCGGTAGACGTTCGTGCCGGGCCTGCGGACGTAACCCCCCGCCGCGAGCTGCCCGTTGGCGCGGGCGGGCAGGTGGCGCCAGTGGCCGAGGAACATCGGGGACGCCGGGTCGAGCGTGGGGCGCAGGAACTCCAGCAGGGCGTCCCGGCCCGCGAACCAAAAGGGGTTGGGCGGCATGGTGAGCCGCACGTCCTTGCCGAGCAGCTCGGTCATCGCGGCGAAGTCGAGTCCCTCGGCGGCCGCCATGTACCGCTGCAGGGCGGCGCGCTGGGCCTCCGTCGGCTCCGTGGCGGTCCAGTCGGCGCGCTGCCGCGGCAGGTGGTCGCGCAGGGTGGGCCGGGCCCGCTGGAGGGCGCTGTTGGCCGAGGCCACCGTCAGGCCGAGGGCCTCGGCGGTCTCGGCGGCGGTCAGGCCGAGGACGTCCCGCAGCACCAGCACGGCCCGCTGGCGGGGCGGGAGGTGCTGGAGGGCGGCGAGGAAGACCAGCTCCAGCGTCTCGCGGGAGACGGCGGCGGCCTCCGGCTGCTCCTCGGCCGAGGGCAGCTGGTCGTCGGGGTAGGGCTGCAGCCAGGTCAGGCGGTCGGGGGCCTCGCCGGTGCCGTGGTTCATGCCGGGGATCGGCTCGTAGCGCTGCGGGCGGCGGGCGGCGCGGCGCTGGAAGTCCAGGCAGGCGTTGGTGGCGATGCGGTACAGCCAGGTGCGGGTCCCGGCCCGCCCCTCGAAGGCGTCCCGGGCGCGCCAGGCCCGCAGGAACGTCTCCTGCACGAGGTCCTCGGCGTCGTCGTAGGAGCCGGTCATGCGGTAGCAGTGGACCTGGATCTCCCGGCGGTGGGACTCGGTGAGGGCGGCGAAGTCGGCCTCGGTGAGGACGGGGGCTTCCGTCACGGCGGCCTGCGTGACGGAATCGCCGGCGCTGTCCCGGGCGACCCGGGCGATACGCCGCAACCGAGCGACCTCGGCCGACAGTTCGGTCACCCCGGAGTACAGGACCGAGGCCGGCTGCGGCACCAGCTCCGCCACCCGCCGGCCGATGTCCTCGATCAGCCCCTGCACACTCGGCCCGCCCCGCTGCCGCTCCCGGTAGGCCTTCTGCCGGCAGGCGGCCGAGCAGTACACGGAACTGCGGCCGGTGCGCCCCTTCCGGCCGGGCAAGGGCTTTCCACAGACGGCGCAGACGTCGGCGACCACGGGCACCTCCGGGAATTGCGTCACGCGGGAACGGTGCGACGCTATCGCGGGCGCGTGCCGGAGGGACCGGAGATTTCCTCGGCGGCGGTCCGCAGCGCCGTCAGCACCCTGCCCACCGCCGCCCCCTCCCCGGCGCCCTTGCGTACGGCCGCCACCACATGCCGCCGCGGCCGGTCCGCCGTCAGCTCCCGCATCGCCACACCGTCCCGGCGCACCATCGCCGTGCGCGGCACCAGCGCGACGCCCATCCCGGCCTCCACCATCGCCAGGATCGCCGTCCACCCGGCCGCCGAGTGTGCCTGCACGGGGCTGAACCCGGCCGCCTCGCAGGCTGTGCGGGTGATGTCCGACCAGGGCCCGCTGCCGCCGAAGATCCACGGCTCCTCCGCGAGGTCGGCGAGGCGCAGCCCGTCAACGGCGGCGAGGGCGTGGTCGCGGGGCAGGACGACGTCGAGGGGGTCGGCGAGCAGCGGGACACGGGTGAAGCGCGGGTCGGCCGCCGTCGGGGCCTGGGCGGCGAGGGACAGCGCGAGGTCGACGTCCCCGGCGGCCAGCAGCTCGTACGCCTCCCCGGCCTCCGCCTCCCGCACCCGCACGTTCACGCCGGGGTGCGCGGCCCGCAGCGCCCGCACGGCCGGTACGACGAGGGCGGGCACGGCGGTGGAGAAGGCGCCGACCCGCACCTCGCCCACCTCGCCGTGGACGTAGGCCGCCAACTCGGCGTCGGCGCGCTCCAGTTGCTCGAACACCGCCTGCGCGTGCCGCAGCACCAGCCGCGCCGCGTCGGTCAGCCGCACCCGCCGCCCGTCCGCCTCCAGCAGGGGCACCCCGAGCTGCCTGGCCAGATTGGTCAGCTGCTGCGAGACCGCCGACGGCGTCATCCGCAGCGCCTTTGCCGTCGCGGTCACCGTGCCCCGCTCCCCGAGCGTGCGCAGGATCTGCAGTTTCCGGATGTCCCACTCGGCCATGGCGGCAACCTACCGGCCGGGGCGGCCGCCTGTCCGGCGGCGCCCAGCGCCACCCCGCCGAGGATCAGCGCCATGCACAGGACCTGCCGCGGGTCGACCCGCTCGCCGAGGACCGCCCAGGACAGCAGGGCGACGCAGACGGGCTGGAGGTGGTAGACCGCTCCGGCGCGGGCCGCGCCGACCAGGGCGATCGCCTTGTTCCAGGCGAAGAAGGCGACGGCGGAGGAGGCCACGCCGACGTACAGGAGCGGCAGGACGGTGCCGGGGGTGGGTGTGAAGCCGCCCTGGACGGTGAGGCTGACGGCCTGGGCGGGCAGCAGCAGGGCGGTGCCGAGCAGGAACGTGGTGAACAGGAAGGCGGTGCCGCCGAGTTCGGCCGGCCTGCGGCGCAGCAGCGCGCTGTAGCTGCCGAAGCAGCAGGCGGCGGCGGTCATCCACAGGTCGCCGGAGGAGAAGCCCGCGCCGCCGCCCGTCAGCAGCACCACTCCCCCGAAGGCCGTCATCAGCCCGGCGGCCCGGCGGGTCCCCAGCCGTACGCCCGCCATCCGCTCGGACACCGCCATCAGCACCGGCGAAGCGGCCATGATCATGCCCATGGTGGCGGCGGGCGTCGTCGTCCCGGCCTGGTTGACGAGGGTGTTGTAGACGGTCACGCCGAGGAGCGAGGCGAGGAGCACGAAGCCGGCATGGCGCCGGATCGCCCTCCGCTGCCGCCACGCCTGCCGGGCCCCGAACGGCGCGACCGCCACGAGCGCCACCAGCCAGCGCCAGAAGGCCTGTTGCACCGGCGGCACGCTGTCGTGCAGGGCGCGGGAGGTGACGAAGCTGCCGGACCACACGACGGTGGCGAGGGCGGCAAGGGTGATCCCGAGGGCGGCTGCCTTCGGGATCGGGGTGGTGCGGGTGGTCCTTTCGAGGACGGCGGTCACGCAGGTCCTTTCGCTGGTCGGTGGTCCCTGTCGCTCCACCGTCGCAGCGCCGCACCCGTCACGTCCATCGAAAGTTTTCGACCGGTATTTTCAGTTGCACTGAACGATTGGCGGACGGGGCCGTCAGCCGACGTGGGCGGCGACCGCCGCCTCGATCGCGGCACCGTCCGCCGCGTCCGACGCCCAGGCCACGTATCCGTCGGGGCGTACCAGGACGGTGGTGTGCCGCTCGCTCGCCCAGCGCTGCACGGCCAGCCGGCCCTCGCGGGCACCGCCGTCCTCGTACGCCTCCGGGGTGATCAGCACGAACCGGCCGCCGCGCAGGGCCTCGTGGAGACGGCCGCTCTCCAGGGCGACGTCCGGGACGCGGGTGCCGGTGAGGCGGTGGGCGCCGCGCGGGGCGGGATAGCGGTGGCCGATGCCGGTGATCCCGCCGACCGCCTTGCGCCGGGCCGGGCCGACGGTGTTCAGGAAGGTGGTGAGCGCGGCCCGCAGTGCAAGCGTCCAGGGGCGCTTGGCCATCGCGAGGCGCACGATGCCGCCGCTGCTGCGCAGCACGGCCTTGCCGACGGGGTGCCGCTCGGCCTGGTAGCTGTCGAGCAGCGCCGGGTCCGCGTGCCCCTGGACGACGGCGGCCAGCTTCCAGCTCAGGTTGGCCGAGTCCTGGAGCCCGGTGTTCATGCCCTGGCCGCCGGCCGGGGTGTGGACGTGCGCGGCGTCCCCGGCGAGGAAGACCCGGCCCACGCGGTAGGCGGGGGCCTGGCGTTCGTCGCTGTGGAAGCGGGACATCCAGCGGGCGTCGTGCATCCCGAAGTCGCGGCCGAGGGCGAGCCGGGTGACCTCCTTGACCTCGTCGAGGTCGAGGGGTTCGCTGTCCGGGACGTTGCGGGCGCGGTTCCAGGCGATGACCCGGTGGTAGCCGTCGCCGAAGGGCGCGAGGAAGGCGAAGGCGTCGCCGGCGGCGTTGACCGTCAGCAGGTTCTCCGGCTCCTCGGCCAGCCGTACGTCCGCGAGGACGACGGAGCGGATGACGGAGTGGCCGGGGAAGGGCAGCCCGATCGCCTCGCGCACGGCGCTGCGCATGCCGTCGGTCCCGACGACGTAGTCCGCGCGCAGGCTCTCCGCCGCCCCGCCGGCCGTGCGGAGCTCGACGGTCACGCCGTCGGCGTCCTGGGCCAGGCCGGTCAGCTCGGTCTCGTGGCGGAACTCCACCCCGGCCTCGACGGCCCGCAGCTCGAGGGCCTTCTCGACCTCGTACTGCGGGATGACGAGGAGGTGGTTGTAGCGGGAGGGCAGCGTGCCGAGTTCGATGCTCAGGCGGCCGAAGAGGCGGAGGCTGTCGAGCGGGCGGCCGGCCTTCTCCAGGCCGTCGGCGAGGTCGCGGGCGTCGAGCTGCTCGAGGGTGCGGGCGTGCAGGACGAAGGCGCGGGAGAGGTTGCTGATCCGGTGCGGGCGCTTCTCGACGAGGGTGACGGGAACGCCCGCGGTGGCGAGGTCGCCGGCCAGCAGAAGACCGGCGGGGCCCGCGCCGACGACGATCACGGAGTGCTGGGTCTGCATGATGACCTCCGGTTGCCAACGCTTGTTGGCCTACGACTGTTTGCCTACGACTGTTTGCCAACGTGCGTTGACCACCGTAGAGCCGCCTCGAGAGCAGAGTCAACACTTGTTGGCCAACATATGTTGGCCTACGCTTGGTGAGGTGAAGGTCAGCGACAGCAGCAGCACAGAGTCCGGTTCCGGGGCGCGCCGGCGCTCCGACGTCACCCGTGACGCGATCCTCGCCGCGGCCCGCGAGCGCTTCGCCGCCGACGGCTACGAGCGCGCCACCATCCGCGCGATCGCCAAGGACGCGGCCATCGACCCGTCGATGGTGATGCGCTACTACGGCAACAAGGAGGGCCTGTTCGCGGCGGCGGTCTCCATCGACCTGTCGATGCCGGACGCGGCCGCGCTGCCCCGGCAGGACGTCGGCCGGGCGCTCGTGGAGCACTTCCTCGGCATGTGGGAGGAGAACGAGGTGCTGACGGCCCTGCTGCGGGTCGGGGCGACCAACCGGGCCGGGGCCGAGCGGATGCAGGGTGTCTTCCGGGACCAGCTGGTCCCGGTGGCCTTCACGGTGTGCCCCGATCCGGAGCAGGCCCCCGCGCGGGCCGGGCTCGCCGCCGCGCAGCTGCTGGGGCTGGCCCTCACGCGCTACGTGCTGCGGCTGCCGCCGACCGTGGCGCTCACCCGCGAGGAGATCGTGGCGTGGCTGGCGCCGACGCTCCAGCGCTACCTCACGGCGCCGAGCCCCTGAGGACGCCGGAGTCCCGAAGACACCGCGGGCCCCGGTGACGTCCCAGGGCCAGGAGACACGGCGAGGGCGCCGTCCCCGCCGTCACGGCGCGGGGGCGACGCCCTCGAAAAGCAGCGGGTCAGGCCTTCGCCTTGGCCTTCGGCTCCCGGTCCTTGGACCTGTCCAGGACGAAGACCAGGCCCGCGATGACCGCGAACAGGCCGAGCGGGATCAGCACGTAGAGGCCGAGCGTCTCGGCGACGCTCAGGCCGTTGCCGGGGTCGTCGCCGTCGTCGCGGGTCAGCGCGAGCGCGGGGGACGACATGAGCAGCATCATCAGCGTCGTACCGGCAGCCAGGGCGCCGGCGCGCAGGGCGTTCTTCTTGTCCACGGTCACAAAAGTATCCAACGCCGATCCGGGGCGCTCGTCCGGGGTGCCGTACGGGAGTCCGCGCCCCGCCCCTCCCGCTCCCGCGCCCTGCCCTCCCCGCTCGCCGCTACTCCCGCGGCGCCGTCCGCAGCACGTCCAGCAGCGCGTGCAGCCGGGGCGAGCGCGCCAGTTCCTCCAGGGTCACCGGGCGGCCCTCGGCGTCCGCGACCGGCAGCCGCCAGTTCGGGTACTGGTCCCAGGTCCCGGGCAGGTTCTGGGGCCGGCGGTCGCCGACGGTGTCGGGCAGCCAGACGCCGACCATGCGGGACGGGGTGCGCAGCAGGAACCGGTGCACGGCCTGGATCTGCGCCTCCTCCTCCGACACGGCGTGGCCGCCGCCCGTGCCGTGCAGCAGGCCGAGGCGGCCGAGCAGGGCCAGCCACTCCCCCGCGTCGGCCGCCGCCTCCGCGCGTTCCTCCTCCAGCGGGCGGGTCAGCAGGTCCAGGCGGTGGCGCAGCTCGACGTGCTCGCCGGTCAGGCGTGCCGCGGTGGACGGCAGGTCGTGGGTGGTGGCGGTGGCGAGGCAGTCGGCGCGCCAGCTCTCCGGCGGCAGCGGACGGCCGTCGCCCTCCCAGTCCCGCTCGAACCACAGGACCGAGGTGCCGAGCACCCCGCGCTCGCGCAGCTTCTCGCGCACACCGGGCTCGACCGTGCCCAGGTCCTCGCCGATGACGATCGATCCGGCGCGGGAGGCCTCCAGCACGAGGATCGCGAGCATGGCCTCGGCGTCGTAGCGGACGTAGGTGCCCTCGGTGGGCGGGTGGCCCTGGGGCACCCACCAGAGCCGGAACAGGCCCATGACGTGGTCGATGCGCAAGGCGCCCGCGTAGCGGAACAGCGCCCGCAGCAGGCGGCGGTAGGGGGCGTAGCCGGACTCGGCGAGGCGGTCGGGGCGCCAGGGCGGCAGGCCCCAGTCCTGGCCGCGCGCGTTGAAGGCGTCCGGCGGGGCGCCCACCGACATCCCGGCCGCGAAGTACTCCTGCTGCGCCCAGGCGTCGGCGCCCTGCGGGTGCACGCCGACCGCGAGGTCGTGCACGATCCCGATCGGCATCCCGGCCTCGCGCGCGGCCCGCTGCGCCTCGGTGAGCTGGGTGTCGGTGAGCCAGGCGAGGCGGCAGTGGAAGTCGACCCGGTCCATCAGCTCGCCGCGGGCCCGGGCCGTACCGGCCGAGCGGGGGTCGCGCAGCTCCAGCGGCCAGGTGCTCCAGTCGGAGCCGTGCACCTCGGCCAGGGCGTACCAGGTGGCGTGGTCCTCCAGGGCCTGGCCCTGCTCGGCGAGGAAGTCGGCGTAGGCGGCGCGCCGCCCGGGCCCGAGCTCCACCTCGCGGATCAGCTCCAGCGCCTGGCGCTTGAGCTCCCACACCGCGTCCCGGTCGATCAGCGCGCCCTTCTCCAGGACCGCGGTGCGCAGTTCGGCCGCGCGTGCGGCCGGTGGCCGCAGCCGCGCGGGGTCCTCGACGTAGGCGTACTCGGGGACGTCCTCGACGCGCAGGTGCACCGGGTCGGGGAAGCGGCGGGAGGAGGGGCGGTAGGGCGAGGGGTCGGTGGGGGCGCCGGGTACGGCCGCGTGCAGCGGGTTGACCTGGACGAACCCCGCGCCGAGCGCGCGCCCGGCCCAGGCGCCGAGCTCGGCGAGGTCACCGAGGTCACCCATGCCCCAGGACCGCTGCGAGAGCAGGGAGTAGAGCTGGACGAGCAGGCCGTGCGAGCGCGTGGTGGGCGTGGGCAGCCGGGCCGGGGCGACGACCAGGTGGACCTCGGCGGCGCGGCCGTCGGGCGCGGTGGCCGTCAACCGGTGGACACCGGGCGGGAGTTCGTCGACCGAGGTGTGTGTCTCGCCCTCTTCGGTCTCGACGTGCAGCCGGGTGCCGGCCGGGAGGGCCTTGAGCGCGGAGGACGTGCCGCCGCTCCAGATGACCACCGTCGGGGGCAGCAGCCGCTGGCTCAGCTCCAGCTCGCGGCCGGCGAGTGCGGCGCGGACGGCTCCGGGGGTGGCGGCGTCGACGCCGAGGGCGGCGAGGGCGAGGGTGACGGCGGTGGCGGAGGCCGCGACCGTGCGGTCCGGGGAGGGGCTGTAGGAGGTGGCGACGCCGTGCAGTCCGGCGAGCCGGGTCAGGTCCTCGGAGGGCGGTTCGGCCGGCCCCTGCTCTGTCATCTAGGGCCTCGTGGTCTCCGGCTCGAGGCCCACCGCCTCACTGGTCAGGGGCGTGGCGTCGGCGAGCGGCGGTTCGCTGGTCAGGGGCTCGGCGTCCGGCAGGGGCGGTTCACTGGTCAGCGGGGTCTCGACGCAGGTGCCCTCCGCGCTGAACGCGCACAGGTGCGGTTCGTAGTCGGCGAACTCCTCGCGTTTGGAAAGGGCCGAGAGCAGAAGATGTGCCGATGCGGCCACTGTGGCCTCCTTCTCGAGTACGGCGACGGTTACCGCAGCCCTACCCCGTCCGCGCGAGGGCAGACGTACGGGACGGAACATCGTGCCTCTCATCACATTCTGCGCCGCACATCCTGCGCCGGTCGCACGCGCCAGGCTCGGATCTTTGTGCGGATGCCCCCGCGCACCGGGCGGCCGGACGCATCACGGACCGGCCGCACCGCACGGCCGGCCGCCCGCGCGGCGTCGGGCCCCGGGGGACACGGGGTCCCCCGGAACCGGGCGCCGGGTGCCGCATGCCCTGGGCCACGGGTGTGCGAAGGCCCGGACGTCAGGCGGAAATGCCGTCGATCCGGGCCATGGCGTCCTCCGCGCCGTACGGCTGCAAGTAGGGCAGCCAGCGCGGGTCCCTATGACCTGTGCCGATGATGCGCCAGGCCAGGCCGGTGGGAGGGGCGGGTTTGTGGCGCAGCCGCCAGCCGATCTCGAAGAGGTGTCGGTCGGCCTTCACGTGGTTGCAGCGGCGGCAGGACGCCACCACGTTGTCCCATACGTGCTTGCCCCCGCGGCTGCGCGGAATGACATGGTCGACGCTGGTTGCGACGCCACCGCAGTACATGCACCGGCCCCCGTCGCGCGCGAAGAGCGCCCGCCGGGTGAGAGGAACGGGCCCCCGATAGGGAACCCGGACGAATCGCTTGAGCCGGACCACGCTGGGTGCGGGGACTGTGACGGTTGCGCTGTGCATGAAGGCGCCGGACTCCTCGAGGCAGACTGCCTTGTTCTCGAGGACGAGGACGAGCGCGCGGCGGAGCGGTACGACGCCGAGTGGCTCGTACGACGCGTTGAGGACCAGGACATGCGGCACGGATGCCTCCTTGTGCGTCGGCGGCGCGTGGCTCGCGCCGGGACGATCTGCAGTCAGTCTCCCCTCTGGCCTGGTGGAAGCGCCACCATGTCCCGGTAACGGGCTGGGAGTGTTTTCGACCACATCTCATTCATCTCCAGGACGGCGAACTCTTCATCCCACCTGTTCATCCCCACGTGAGCACCGTCTCTCCCCAGAAGACGGCAAGGATCCACACACGCTGCACCGCTAGTGTGGTGCTCCCGCACCCCCGGTGACCTTTTCGTGACCTTGACCATCTGCCGGTGGAGCGGATCGCTGCACCTGGAGGTTCTCGCCGTGTCCCTGCCCGCCGTCCTACTGGCCGCCGGTTCGTCGCCGTCACCGACCCCCTCGCAGTCGACGACACCGACGGTTCCCACGCTCCAGGACGCCCAGGAAGGCGCGACCAACGCCGCGAGCTGGGTCGAGCAGAACTGGTCCACGTGGCTGGCGATCGGGCTCAGAGTGCTGCTGATCGCGGTGATCGCGATCGTGCTGCGGGTGATCGTGCAGCGGTCGATCACCAAGCTGATCGACCGCATGACCCGCACCGCCCAGGCCGCGGAGGGCACCGCGCTCGGCGGGCTGCTGGTCAACAACGAGCGTCGCCGCCAGCGCTCGCAGGCGATCGGCTCCGTGCTGCGCTCGGTCGCGTCCTTCCTGATCCTCGGCACCGCGGCGCTGATGATCCTCGGCACGTTCCAGATCAACCTGGCGCCGCTGCTGGCCTCGGCCGGTGTCGCGGGCGTGGCGATCGGCTTCGGCGCCCGCAACCTCGTCACGGACTTCCTCTCCGGCGTCTTCATGATCCTCGAGGACCAGTACGGCGTCGGCGACTCCATCGACGCGGGCGTCGCCTCCGGCGAGGTGATCGAGGTGGGCCTGCGCGTGACCAAGCTGCGCGGCGCGGGCGGCGAGATCTGGTACGTCCGCAACGGCGAGGTCAAGCGCATCGGCAACCTCTCCCAGGGCTGGGCGACGGCCGGCGTCGACGTGACCGTGAAGGCGTCCGAGGACCTGGACCGGGTGAAGGCGGTGCTGGACGAGGTCACCGAGAAGATGAGCGCGGAGGAGCCCTGGAACGAGCTCCTGTGGAGCCCGATCGAGGTCCTCGGCCTGGACAGCGTGCTGCTGGACTCGATGGTGGTCCACGTCTCCGCGAAGACGATGCCCGGCAAGTCCCTCACCGTCGAGCGCGAGCTGCGCTGGCGCATCAAGCGCGCCTTCGACGCGGCGGACATCCGCATCGTGGGCGGCGCGACGGCTCCTGCGGAGGAGGAGATACCGGACCCGAACGCGGCGGTCGCTCCCCCGTCGGTGTTCGCCAACTCCGAGTCCCCGCAGGCCGCGGCGGCCTCCCCGATCGTGCAGCAGCGGCCGCCGACGAAGTAGCGGCCGCCCGGCCGCCGGTACCACCACCGCCCCCGAGGTAACGAGTCTGTTGCCTCGGGGGCGGTTTCTATTGACGCCCCCTTCGCCCTGGGCTTACGTTCCTTTCCAGCCAATAGGAAACTTTCCTAACAGTGATCAATGAGAAGCTTCGGGCAGTCGAAAGGCAGGTGGCGCCCCCATGGCAGGAACGGCCGGTACGCCGGGCACCCCGCGCGTCCTGCGCGCCATGAACGACCGCGCGGCGCTCGACCTCCTCCTGGAGCACGGACCGCTGTCCCGCACCCGGATCGGCAAGCTCACCGGCCTGTCCAAGCCGACCGCCTCCCAGCTGCTCGCCCGTCTGGAGGCGGCCGGCCTCGTCCTCGCCACCGGCACCACCGAGGGACGTCCCGGCCCCAACGCCCAGCTGTACGAGGTCAACCCGGCCGCCGCGTACGCCGCCGGACTCGACGTCACCCCGGAACGCATCCTCGCCGCCGTCGCCGACGTCACCGGCCGCACGGTGGGCTCCTACGAACTGCACACCCCGGGCAGGCGGCCCGCCCAGCCCGTCGTCCGCCAGGTCACGGACGCCCTCGACGGTGCCGTGAAGGCCGCGGGCCTCGCCCGCGACGACGTCCACCGGATCGTCATCGGCACCCCCGGCGCCTTCGACCCGAACACCGGCCGCCTGCGCTACGCCTCCCACCTGCCGGGCTGGCACACCCCGAGCCTGCTCGACGAGGTCGCCGCCGCCCTGCCGATGCCGGTCGAGTACGAGAACGACGTCAACCTCGCCGCCGTCGCCGAGCAGCGGCTGGGCGCGGCCCGCGGGCACGAGGACTTCGTGCTGCTGTGGAACGAGGGGGGCCTCGGCGCCGCCCTCGTCCTCGGCGGGCGCCTGCACCGCGGCTGGACCGGCGGCGCCGGCGAGGTCGGCTTCCTGCCGGTGCCGGGCGTACCCCTGGTGCGCCAGGTGACCAAGGCCAACAGCGGTGGCTACCAGGAACTCGCGGGCTCGCAGGCCGTCCCGAAGCTGGCCCGCAGCCTGGGCATCGAGGACATCCCGGCCGGGCCGTACGCCGAGTCCGCCGCCGCCCTCGTCGCCCGCGCGGCCGCCTGCGACGACGGCCCGCACCGGCAGCTGCTCCAGACGTACGCCACCCGCCTCGCCACCGGTCTCGCCTCGCTCGTCTCCGTCCTCGACCCCGAACTCGTCGTCCTCAGCGGCAGCGCCCTCACCTCGGGCGGCGAGGTGCTGCGCGCCCTCGTCCAGGCCGAGCTGGAGGAGCTGGCGGCCTCCCGGCCCCGGCTCGTGGTCGGCGGCGTACCCGAACATCCCGTGCTGCGCGGCGCGCTGGAGAGCGCGCTCGCGGCCACCCGCGACGAGGTCTTCGACACCTCCCGCTGATCCTCTGCCCCCGCGGCCCCAACCCCGCGCCTCCCCTTCACCCGACCCCGTCCCGCCCCTGGGAGACCCTGCCATGCCCGGAAAGTCCTGGAAAGTCGCACCCGGAGTGTCCCGGAAGGCGGTCGCCGCCCTCGCCGCGTCCGCCTCCCTCGCCCTCCTCGCCACCGCCTGCACCGGTCAGTCCTCCTCCGGTGCCGACGACGACGCCTCGAAGGAGACGACCATCAACTTCTGGCACGCCTGGAGCGCGCCGAACGAGGTGAAGGCCGTCAACACGCTGATCGCCGGCTTCGAGAAGGCGCACCCCAACATCCATGTGAACGTCGTCGCCAACATGACCGACGACAAGATCAACCAGGCGCTGCGCACAGGCGGCGACAAGGCCCCGGACGTCATCTCCTCCTTCACCACCAACAACGTCGGCAAGTTCTGCTCCTCGGGTGCGCTGGTCGATCTGAACCCCTTCTTCAAGAAGGCGGACATCGACCCGGAGACGACGTTCCCGAAGGCGATGAACGAGTACACGCAGTTCGACGGCAACCGCTGCACCGCCCCGCTGCTGGGCGACGCCTACGGCCTGTACTACAACAAGACGGCGTTCGCGAAGGCCGGCATCAAGAACCCGCCCAAGACCTGGACCGAGTTCGAGGCCGACGCCAAGAAGCTGACGATCGACGAGGGCGGCAGCTACAAGCAGCTCGGCTTCATGCCGAACTACCACGGCTGGGAGACCACCACCGAACACTACTTCGGGCAGTTCTCGCCGACGTACTTCGACAAGGCCGGCAAGTCCGAGCTCGCCACCGACCCCGCCTTCCAGGCCGGGTTCACGCTGCAGAAGAAGCTCGTCGACGAGCTCGGCGGCTTCAGCAAGCTGGAGACCTACCGCTCCAAGCTCGGCGACGAATGGGGCGTCAAGCACCCCTTCCACACCGGCCAGGTGGCCATGCAGCTGGACGGTGAGTGGCGCCTGGGCATGGCCCTGGACGCCAAGCCCAAGTTCGACATCGGCGTGGCCCCGCTGCCCGTCCCCGACGACCAGGCCGCCCAGTACGGCAAGGGCTACATCACCGGCACCATCACCGGCATCGCCGCCAACAGCCACAAGCAGAACGCGGCCTGGGAGCTGGTGAAGTACATGACCACGGACACGGACGCGGTGGTGAACTTCTCCAACGCCATCCACAACGTCCCCTCGACGCTGGCCGCCCTGAAGTCCCCGAAGCTCAAGTACGACCCGCGCTTCAAGACGTTCCTGGACATCGCCGCGAACCCGAACTCCACGACGTCTCCCGCCTCCGTCAACGGCGGCGTCTACCTGACCACGATCCAGAACTTCGGCTACGACTACGAGAGCGGCAAGGTCACCGACCTCAAGGCGGGCCTGAAGAAGACGGCCGCGCAGATCGACACGGACATCGCGCAGGCGAAGTAATGGCCACGATCACCCTGGCGTCGAAGCGCCGCAGGTCGGCGCTTCGCACCCTCGCCTTCATGTCGCCCTGGCTGATCGGCTTCGCGGTCTTCTTCGCGTACCCGCTGATCTCCACGGTCTACTTCTCCTTCATGCACTACGACGGCTTCAAGCCGCCGACGTGGAGCGGGACGAAGAACTGGACCTACGTCTTCGAGCACTACCCCTTCTTCTGGCCGGCCCTGCGCAACACCCTCTGGCTGGTGCTGGTGATGGTGACGCTGCGGGTCGTGTTCGGCCTCGGCGTCGGCCTGCTGATCACCAAGATCAAGACGGGCACGGGCGTCTTCCGCACCCTGTTCTACCTGCCCTACCTGGCTCCGCCGGTGGCCGCGACGATGGCCTTCGCCTTCCTGCTCAACCCCGGTACGGGTCCGGTCAACTCGATCCTGGAGAAGGTCGGCGTCCCGGCCCCGGGCTGGTTCAACGACCCCCAGTGGTCCAAGCCCGCCCTCACCCTGCTCGCCCTGTGGGGCATCGGCGACCTGATGGTCATCTTCATGGCCGCGCTGCTCGACGTGCCCACCGAGCAGTACGAGGCAGCGGAGCTGGACGGCGCGTCGGCCTGGCAGCGGTTCCGCTACGTGACGCTGCCGAACATCTCGCCGATCGTCATGTTCGCCGTCGTCACCGGCGTGATCCAGACGATGCAGTACTACACGCAGCCGCTCATCGCGGGGAAGGTCGCCTCGGGCGTGATCCAGGGCGCGGGCACCCAGTTCGAGCCCGGCTACCCGGAGAAGTCGACCCTGACCCTCCCCCAGCTCGTCTACAACCTCGGCTTCCAGCGCTTCGACTACGGCTCCGCGTGCGTCGTCGCCCTGGTCCTGTTCGCCCTGTCCATGGTGTTCACCGCGTTCCTGATGCGGCGCCGGGGCGGTCTCAACCTGGCAGGTGACTGACCATGGCCCAAGTCCTGGACAAGCCGGTGCAGTTGAAGGCACCGGTCTCGCCCGCGGAGCGCACGGCCCGCCGCAGGTCGCTGCTGGAGTGGGTCGCGATCCACTCCCTCGGCGTCGCGGCCGCGCTCTTCTTCGTGCTCCCCTTCGTGTTCGTGTTCCTGACCTCGCTGATGAGCGACACCCAGGCACTCAGCCGCGACCTGATCCCGCACACCTGGGAGTGGTCCAACTACAAGAAGGTCTTCGACACCCCGGGCTTCCTGACCTGGTGGCGGAACACGCTGATCTACGCCGGGCTGGGCACGGTGCTGACCGTCGTCTCCTCGATCCCGGTGGCGTACGCCCTGGCCAAGTTCCGCTTCCCCGGCCGCAATCTGGCGCTCATGCTGGTGATCTCGATGATGATGCTGCCGCCCCAGGTGGTCATCATCCCGATGTACCTGTTCTGGGCGAAGCAGCTGGACCTGGCCGGCACCCTGTGGCCGCTGATCATCCCGATGGCGTTCGGCGACGCGTTCTCCATCTTCCTGCTGCGCCAGTTCCTGATGACCATCCCGAACGAGTACCTGGACGCGGCGAAGGTGGACGGCTGCAGCGAGCTGCGCACCCTGCTGAGGGTCGTCCTGCCGATGGCGAAGCCGGGCATCGCGGCCGTGGCCCTGTTCCAGTTCTTCTACGCCTGGAACGACTACTTCGGCCCGCAGATCTACGCCTCGGAGAACCCCGGCGCCTGGACCCTGTCCTACGGCCTGGAGTCGTTCAAGGGCGCGCACCACACCGACTGGAACCTCACCATGGCCGCGACCGTGCTGGTCATGGCCCCCGTGATCCTCGTGTTCTTCTTCGCCCAGAAGGCGTTCGTCGAAGGTGTCACGCTCACCGGAGTGAAGGGTTAACCCCGTATGAAACTCACCGTGGTCGGCGGAGGCTCGACCTACACCCCCGAACTCATCGACGGTTTCGCGCGCCTGCGGGACACCCTGCCCATCGAGGAGCTGGTGCTGGTCGACCCGGCCGCCGAGCGCCTGGAGCTGGTCGGCGGCCTCGCCCGCCGCATCTTCGCCAAGCAGGGCCACGGCGGCCGTATCGTCACCACCTCCGACCTGGAGGCGGGTGCCGACGGCGCCGACGCCGTGCTGCTGCAGCTGCGCGTCGGCGGGCAGGCGGCCCGCGAGCAGGACGAGACCTGGCCGCTGGAGTGCGGCTGCGTCGGCCAGGAGACCACCGGCGCGGGCGGCCTGGCCAAGGCGCTGCGCACCGTCCCGGTGGTCCTGGACATCGCCGAACGCGTCCACCGCGCCAACCCGGACGCCTGGATCATCGACTTCACCAACCCGGTCGGCATCGTCACCCGGGCCCTGCTGCAGGCCGGCCACAAGGCGGTGGGCCTGTGCAACGTGGCGATCGGCTTCCAGCGCAAGTTCGCCGGGATGCTGGGCGTCTCCCCCTCCGACGTGCACCTCGACCACGTCGGCCTCAACCACCTCACGTGGGAGACCGGCGTACGCCTGGAGGGCCCCGAGGGCGAGAACGTGCTGCCCAAGCTGCTGGCCGAGCACGGCGACACGATCGCCGGCGACCTGCGGCTGCCGCGGGCCCTGCTGGACCGCCTGGGCGTGGTCCCCTCGTACTACCTGCGCTACTTCTACGCCCACGACGAGGTCGTGCGCGAGCTGCGCACCAAGCCCTCCCGGGCCGCCGAAGTCGCCGAGATGGAACGGCAGTTGCTGAAGATGTACGGCGACCCGGCGCTCGACGAGAAGCCGGGGCTGCTCGCCAAGCGCGGCGGCGCCTACTACTCGGAGGCCGCGGTGGACCTGGCGGCCGCGCTGCTGGGCGGTGGCGGCAGCCCGTACCAGGTGGTCAACACCTACAACCGGGGCACGCTGCCCTTCCTGCCCGACGACGCGGTCATCGAGGTGCAGGCCGCCGTGGGCGCGAAGGGAGCGCTCCCGCTGGCGGTGCCGTCCGTCGACCCGCTGTACGCGGGCCTGATGGCGAACGTGACGGCCTACGAGGACCTGGCCCTGGAGGCGGCGCTGCGCGGCGGCCGCGACCGGGTCTTCCGCGCCCTGCTCGCCCACCCCCTCATCGGGCAGTACGCGTACGCGGACGCCCTGACCGACCAGCTGATCGCACACAACCGGGAGCATCTCGCGTGGGCATGACCGCACGTGTCCTCGCCGTCGACGCGGGCAACAGCAAGACCGACGTCGCGGTCGTGGCGGCCGACGGGACCGTCCTCGCCACCGCCCGCGGCGGCGGGTTCCGGCCGCCGGTGGTGGGCGTGCAGGCGGCCGTGGACGCCCTCGCCACGGCGGTGGACACCGCGTTCGCCGCGGCGGGGGTGAGCGCCGTGGACCAGGTCTCCGCGTGCCTGGCCAACGCCGACTTCCCCGTCGAGGAGGAGCAGCTGGCGGCCGCGCTGCACGCGCGCGCGTGGGGCACGGCCGTCCAGGTCCGCAACGACACCTTCGCCATCCTGCGCGCGGGCATCACCGAGCCGCGTGGCGTGGCCGTCGTCTGCGGCGCGGGCATCAACTGCGTCGGCATGCGCCCCGACGGCCGCACCGCCCGCTTCCCCGCGATCGGGCGCATCTCCGGTGACTGGGGCGGCGGATGGGGCCTGGCGGAGGAGGCGCTGTGGTTCGCCGCGCGCGCGGAGGACGGCCGCGGCGAACCCACGGAACTGGCCCGCACGCTCCCGGCCCACTTCGGCCTCCCCACCATGCTCACGCTGATCGAGGCGCTGCACCTGGAACAGGTGCCGCACGAGCGCCGCCACGAACTGACGCCGGTGCTCTTCGCGACGGCGGCGGGCGGCGACCCGATCGCCCGCGCGATCGTCGACCGGCTCGCCGACGAGGTGGTCACCATGGCGACGGTGGCCCTGACCCGCCTCGACCTGCTGGAGGAGGAGACCCCGGTGCTGCTCGGCGGCGGCGTCCTGGCCGCACAGCATCCCCAACTCAGCGACGGTATCCGCGAGTTGCTGGCCGTGCGGGCGCCGAAGGCGGTGCCCCGGGTGGTGACGGCGAGTCCGGTGCTGGGCGCGGCGCTGCTGGGCCTGGACCGGGTGGACGCGTCGGCGGAGGTGCACGAAAGGGTGCGCGCCCACTTCGAATCCTGAGCCTCGGCGAGCCATAATCGACCGGGCCGCAGCAAGGGTCCGGGGCGTCGGCCCCGGACCGGAACCGAACTGATTCCCCAGGCGTATTCATGGGCAGGGTGATGCGGAACCCTGCCCTGCCGCCGGCAGGACCCGCCAGGGATACTTGCGGCGACGGATGACCATGGGGGAGGTCGAAGTGACACATCCGCCGAAGAGCAGTGCGGCGCCACCGGGATCCGGCGTGCCCACGATGCCGGCCGTGCCGCCGCAACAGCAGCAGGGGCAGCAGCCCGCTCCCCCGCCGCCCCCGAACCCCACCGTCCCGTCCGAGCCCGCCGCGACCCGCCGCACGGCCTTCGCCGAAGGCGTCGACCGGCTGCGGGACGCGGCCACGACGGAGCCGGGCCGGCTGCGCATCATCGGCGCGCTCGTCGCCCTCCTCGTCGTCGCGTTCGGCGCGGTCACCGCCTGGCAGATGACCGACCGCGCGACGGCCGCCGACGACGTGCTCACCAGCAGCCAGCCGCTCAGCTCGGACGCGGCCGACATCTACCGCTCGCTCGCCGACGCCAACACGGCGGCGGCCAGCGGCTATCTCGCGGGCCCGCAGGAGAAGCCGGCGATGCGCAAGCGGTACGAGGACGACATCCGCACGGCCGCGCAGAAGCTGGTCACCGCCGCCTCCAACTCCAAGGCGGGCTCCGACTCGGCGAAGACCATCGAGGACCTCAACACGCTGCTGCCGCAGTACAAGGGCCTGATCGAGACGGCCCGCGCCAACAACCGCCAGGGCTACCCGGTGGGCAGCGCCTACCTGCGCGCGGCCAACGAGCAGATGCAGCAGCAGATGCTGCCCAAGGCCGAGGACCTGTACCAGAAGGAGAACCAGCGGCTCCAGTCCGACTACGCCGACGCGAAGTCCTTCCCGTGGCCCGCGATCGGCCTCGGCCTCGTCGCGCTCGGCGGTCTGGCCTGGGTCCAGCGCCGCAACTACCTGCGCACCAACCGGGTGCTCAACCACGGCCTGGTCACCGCCTCGGCGGCCTCCGCGGTGGTGCTGCTCTGGCTGGCCGTCGGCCACACCGTCGCCCGCGCCGGGCTGAACGACTCCTACGACCACGGCGTCCGCTCGCTCAACGTCCTGCACGACGCCCGCATCGCGTCCCTGACCGCCCGCAGCGACGAGAACCTCAGTCTGATCCGCCGCGGCGCGGACACCAAGGACGTCAACGGCAAGCCCGTGGACGCGTACGCGTTCGGCTACGACGACCAGATCGGCCGGCTGGCCACGTCGCTGACCAAGGCCGGCGGCCTCGCGGACGACTCGGCGGGCAGGAAGCCCGTGAAGGACGCGAACAGCTTCATGCAGGCGTGGAAGGACCGGCACGGCGTCGCCCAGGGACTCAACGACAAGGGCGAGTACCAGCAGGCCCGTGACAAGGTCATCGGCGTCGGCAAGGATCCCACGAGCGTGTGCTTCGACAACGTGGACAAGGCCCTGCAGACGGCGCTCCTGCACGAGCAGGCGGAGTTCAAGCAGGCCGCGGGCAACGGCAAGGACGCCTTGACCGGGCTGCCCTACGGCGCCGCGGTCCTGGCCGTGCTGGGCGCGGCCGGCGCGGTGCTGGGCATCGGGCGCAGGCTGTCGGAGTACCGGTGAGAGGGGGCGTGAAGATGGATGCACACCGTCTGGCCCGACGTCTGCGAGCCGGGCTGCGGGGCTGGGGCGGGGTCGGCGCGATGGCGGCCGTCTGCGTGCTGGCCCTCGCCTTCGTGCTGCTGCTGCCCCACACCCAGTCGGGCGGTGCCCCGGACACCGGCGGCCGGCGCCTCGCCCACGGCACCCAGGCCAGGGCGGACACGAAGTGCGACAACGGCCTGGCCCCGCAGGACCAGAGCCTGTCGCCGTCCGGCGGTGGCGGCACCGACGTCGTCGACAAGATCAAGGCCCGCAAGGACCGGCGGCTGATCGTCGGCGTCGACACCAACAGCTACCGCTGGGGCTACCTCAACCCGAACAACACCTCCGGCGCGCTGGAGGGCTTCGACATCGACCTCGTCCACCAGATCGCCAAGGACCTCCTCGGCGACCCGAACGCGGTCTCCTTCAAGGCCATCCCGACCAACCAGCGCATTCCGGCCATCCAGAGCGGCGAGGTCGACATGGTGGTGCGCACCATGACCATCAACTGCGACCGCCTGAGGGACGTCGCCTTCTCCGCCCCCTACTTCAGGACCGGCCAGCAGGTCCTCGCGCCCAAGAAGTCGACGATCAAGGGCTACGACGGCAGCCTCGCCGGGCGGAAGGTCTGCTCGGCCGAGGGCTCCACCGCGCTGGACAACCTCAAGGCGGACAAGGGCGGCAGGATCCCCGCCTCCACCGACATAGGCACGGTCGTCCCCAACCAGCTCGACTGCCTGGTGAAGTTGCAGCTCGGCGAGGTCGACGCGGTGGTCACCGACGGCGCGCTCGCCGCGAGCCAGGCCGCGCAGGACCCGACGGTCGAACTGAAGGGCGGCCTGTTCACCGACGAGTACTACGGCGTGGCGATGAAACGGGGTTCGGACGATCTGGTACGCCAGGTCAACCGGACCCTGCAGAACTACATCAAGAACGGTGGATGGGCCGCCTCGTACGCGAAGTGGCTGCACCCCACCATGGACCAGGGCGACAAGAAGTCGACGTCGGCGACCCCTCCCACCGCCCACTACAAGTGACCGATCATCGGACGGACGCCGGCGAACGGACGTCAGGGACCACACGACGGCACACGACAGCAGCGAGAGGTGATCGATGGGCGCCACGGACCCCGCCGGGCCGGTGATGGACCGGGACGAGGTGGACCGTGCGCTGGCGCGGCTCGGCGCGGAGCACGAGGCGATCGAGACCTCGCTCCTCGCCCTGCAGGACCACGCGGGCCGCAGGCTCCTGGAGGGCGCGGAGCTCACCGGCGTCACCAAGGAGCGCTGGACGGCCGCGGACGCGTCGATCACGCTGCTGTGGACCTACTTCGACGCCTACACGGACGCGTTGCGCTCCGCCCGGGACATCCGCTCCCGCCGCCGCTGGTCCAGCCACGAGGACCTGGTGGAGCTGACCGAGCTGCTGCGCGGCGAGGCCGTGACCATCGCGGACTCCGCCATGGCCACGGCGAACGCGCCCACGCTGCACGGCGGTTCGGGCAAGCTCAGCCGGCGCTTCTCGCTGGCCGCCCTGGTCGACGTGATGAACGAGCTGTACGCGACGAGCCTGGACATGGTCGTCGCCGCCGACGCGGTCTGGTCGGCGCTGCCCGCGCGGATCGACTTACTGGCCGCGGAGCTCCAGCGCACCCGCAAGCTCGCCCACTCCGTCGGCGTGCGCCCCGGGGAGCACCCGGCCGGCGACGACCTCGAGCGCATCACGCGCACCCTGACCTCCCTGCGCGAACAGGTGGTCTCCGACCCGCTCGCCTACTGGCTGCCCGCACAGGGCAGTTCGGCGCCCGGCGGCGGCCGTCCGGACACCACCGTCTACGACCGCGAGGCGCGCGCCCTGGAGGAGGTGCGCCGGGAGATCGACGCCGTGCTCACCGTCCGGCAGGACGCCGAGCAGCGGCTGGTGAGGCTGCGGGACGTGCTCAGCCGCGCGGACCGCACGCTCGCCGAGGCGCGCACCGCGCGCGGGGAGGTCCTCGCGAAGATCGCCGCCACGGAGGTGCCGGTCGTCAGCGGTCCGCCGACCCAGCTCCAGGAGCAGCTGGCGACGGCCGCCGAGTACCGCAGACACGCGCAGTGGCACCGGCTCTCCCCGCTCCTGGAGTCCCTGGAGGAGAAGGCGGAGGACGAACTGCTGCGGGCCCGCGAGTCGCTGACCGCGGTGACCGCACCGCTGGCGGTCCGCGCGGAGCTGCGCGGCCGCCTCGACGCGTACAAGGCCAAGGTGGCCCGGCACGGGCTCGCCGAGGACCCGTTCCTGATCGAGCGGTACGACGCGGCGCGCCGCATGCTGTGGAGTGCGCCCTGCGACCTGCGCGTCGCCGAACAGGCCGTGCTGCGCTACCAGCACGCGGCCGCCGAAGCGCTGAGCACCCCGCGGGTGCCGGGTCAGAGCGGACCCGCCGACCGCAGGGGGCCGGGAGCGTGAGTGACGAAGGGGGTGCTGTGACGTCATGAGTGGTCAGGCACAGCAGCAGTGCCAGCGGCCGGACTGCGAGGGCACGTACGAGGACGTGGGCGGCGGTGAGCTGTACTGCGACACCTGCGGCCTGGCGCCGGTGGTCTCGCAGAACGGCATGGTGAGCTCGCCCGCCACGGGCATCACGGGCGGCAACAAGGGTTCGCGCGGCAGCGGCAGTTCGCGCTCCAGCAGCCGTAGCAGCTCTCGTACGTCCTCGCAGTCGTCGAAGTCGCGGCGCTCGGTCTCCGGGCGGCTCTCCCGCTCCCTGTCGGGCCGCAGCTCCAGCCGCTCCGTGTCGGTGCGCAGCTCCGGCTCCAGCACCAACACCAGCGCCCGAGGCCGGCTGGGCGTGGGCCTGGTGCAGGTGCCGGACGTGCCGCGCCCCGACCCGCGCGCGATGGTCCTGGAGAACCCGGAGGTGCCCGAGCGCAAGCGGTTCTGCTCGCGCTCCGACTGCGGTGCGCCGGTCGGCCGGGCGCGCGGTGAGCGGCCGGGCCGCACGGAGGGCTTCTGCACCAAGTGCGGCCACCCGTACTCCTTCGTGCCGAAGCTGAAGACCGGCGACGTGGTGCACGGCCAGTACGAGGTCGTGGGCTGTCTGGCGCACGGCGGGCTCGGCTGGGTCTACCTCGCCGTCGACAAGGCGGTCTCCGACCGCTGGGTGGTCCTCAAGGGCCTGCTCGACACCGGCGACCAGGACGCGATGGCGGCGGCGATCTCCGAGCGGCGCTTCCTGGCCGAGATCGAGCACTCCAACATCGTGCGGATCTACAACTTCGTCGAGCACCTCGACCAGCGCACCGGCTCCCTGGACGGCTACATCGTCATGGAGTACGTCGGCGGCAAGTCGCTGAAGGAGATCGCCAACTCGCGCCGTACGGCCGCGGGCAAGCGTGATCCGCTGCCGGTGGAGCAGGCGTGCGCGTACGGCATCGAGGCGCTGGAGGCGCTCGGCCATCTGCACAGCCGCAACCTGCTGTACTGCGACTTCAAGGTCGACAACGCCATCCAGACCGAGGACCAGCTCAAGCTCATCGACATGGGCGCGGTGCGCCGCATGGACGACGAGGAGTCGGCGATCTACGGCACGGTGGGCTACCAGGCGCCCGAGGTCGCCGAGGTCGGCCCGTCGGTGGCGTCCGACCTCTACACGGTCGCCCGCACGCTCGCGGTCCTCACCTTCGACTTCCAGGGCTACACGAACGTCTTCGTGGACTCCCTGCCCGACCCGGACAACATCGAGGTCTTCCGCCGGTACGAGTCCTTCTACCGGCTGCTGGTGCGCGCCACCGACCCCGACGCGGCCCGCCGGTTCGCCTCCGCGCAGGAGATGGCGGAGCAGCTGACGGGCGTGCTGCGCGAGGTCGTCTCCCTGCAGTCGGGGCGGGCACGGCCCGCGCTGTCGACGCTGTTCGGGCCCGAACTGAGAGTCACCGACACGGAGTTGTTCCCCAAGCTGGAGGGGGACGTGTCGCTGCTGGGGACGCGGGCGCTGCCCCGGGCGAAGCAGCAGCCCCGGCTGCCCGCCTCGCCCGACGGCACCCCGGCGATCGTCAAGACCGTCAACTCCCCCGTCGCGGCCCTCGCCCTGCCGGTCCCCCGCGTCGACCCCGCGGACCCGAACGCCGGCTTCCTCGCGGGCCTGATGACGACCGCGCCGGCCGAGCTGCTCGGGGCGCTGGCCGCCGCGCCGTCGCCGTCGATCGAGACCCGGCTGCGGCAGATCCGCGCCTGGCTGGAGAACGGCGACTCGTACACCGCGCTGGAGGCGCTGCTCAACCTGGAGGAGGAGCGGCCCGACGACTGGCGGGTCGTCTGGTACCGGGGCGTCGCGGCCCTGGTGACGGGCGACCACGAGGGCGCGGCGCTCGCCTTCGACGCGATCTACGACGCCTTCCCGGGCGAGCCCGCGCCCAAGCTGGCGCTCGGCCTGTGCGCCGAGGTGCTGGGCCAGCTGGACAACGCGGCGGAGTACTACCACCTGGTGTGGGCGACCGACCCGAGCTACGTCAGCGCCGCCTTCGGCCTGGCCCGCGTCCAGCTCGCCACCGGGGACCGGCCGAGCGCCGTACGGACGCTGGAGTCGGTGCCGGAGTCGTCGATCCACTACACGGCCGCCCGGGTGGCCGCGGTGCGGGCGCGGCTGCGCGGCCGTACGGCGACCGCCGGGGACACGGCGTTCCTGGACGACCTGACCGCCGCCGCGCGGCAGGTGGAGGCGCTGGACGCCTACGGTCTGGACCCGGCGCGCCGGGAGCAGTTGTCGGCCGAGGTCCTCGGCTGCGCGCTGGACTGGATACTCTCCGGAGGGCAGGGTTCCGCGCCCGTCGCTCAACGGGTGCTGCTCGGCAGCGATCTGGACGAGCGGGGCCTCCGCTTCGGCCTGGAGCGTTCGTACCGCACGCTGGCCCGGCTGGCGCCCGGCGGCGAGGAGAGGATCGACCTGGTGGAACGTGCCAACCGTTACCGCCCCCGGACGTGGGTGTAGTTGATGTCGCAGATGCCCCAGCAGGCCGCCCTGTCGAACTGCCCGAGCTGCGAGTGGCCGCTCGAGTCGGACGACCGTTTCTGCGGCGCGTGCGGATACGACCTGTCCGCGGTGCCCGCGCCGCCGGACGACCACCCGACGATCGCCCTGAACGGCTCGGTGCCGCCTCCGGCCGACGGCGGCGACCGCGGTGCGGCCTGGCCGCTCGCCGCCGAGCCGGACAGCTCCGACACCCCGGCGGCCACGCACCGCTCGGCGGACCTGCCCGGCACGGACTCGGGCGACTCCCCGCTGCCGCCGGAGCCGCCCACGGGTTCGCCGGTCTCCCCGGCCTCCGGGGTGCGCTTCGACCGGCCGCCGGAGCCCGACGAGTACCCGCTCCAGGCACCGGACCCGCGCATCGCCGACCTCTCCGGCTCCGCCGGGACGGCCAAGCTCTGCGTGGCCTGCCGCGCGGGCCGGGTCGACAGCGACGGATACTGCGAGAACTGCGGGCACGCCCAGCCCCGCGAGCGCGACCACATGGAGCAGGAGGCGGGACCGATCGCCGCGGTCAGCGACCGCGGACTGCGCCACCACCGCAACGAGGACGCGTTCGGCATCGGCCAGGCCACCCTCCCGGACGGCTCCCCCGCGTCCGTGGCCGTGGTCTGCGACGGCGTCTCCTCGGCGACCCGCCCCGACGACGCCTCGCTCGCCGCCGGCCGGGCCGCGAGCGAGTCGCTGCTGACCGCCCTGCCGCGCGGCACCCACCCGCAGCAGGCCATGCACGACGCGATCGTGACGGCCTCGCACGCGGTCAACGCCCTGGCCGACGAGCCCGCCACCGCCCGCGAGCACAGCCCGCACCAGAACGCGCCCGCGTGCACGATCGTCGGCGCGATCGTGACGCCCGGGCTGCTGGTCGTCGGCTGGGTCGGCGACAGCCGCGTCTACTGGGTCCCGGTGGACCGCAGCTCGCCCCCGGCCCGGCTCACCGAGGACGACTCCTGGGCCGCGCAGATGGTCTCCGCGGGCCTGATGAACGAGGCCGAGGCGTACGCCGACGAGCGCGCCCACGCGATCACCGGCTGGCTCGGCGCGGACGCCTACGAGCTGGAGCCGCACACCGCTTCCTTCAAGCCGGACCGGCCTGGTGTGGTGGTGGTGTGCACGGACGGGTTGTGGAACTACGCCGAGGCGGCGGAGGAGATGGCCGAGATCGTCCCGCCGGACGCCGCGACCCGGCCGCTGCACAGCGCCCGCGTCCTGGTGGGCCATGCCCTGGACGGCGGGGGCCACGACAACGTAACAGTGGCCGTCGTCCCGTTCCCGGCCGTGCCTCAGGGGGCAGGATCGGCCTGAGGCCGCGTACGGGGGCGGTCTCCCCGGATCGGAGGGGACCGGTCCACTTCCAGGAATCACCTCGCGACTGTGAGGTTTTCAAGGGGGATTTGAGTAGGCATGGCCAATTTCTCGAAGTCCAACGTGCCGCAGTTCTCGATGGACGTGTACCAGAACGAGTACCTGCCGGAGGGCGGTCGCGAGGTCAACGCCATCGTCACGGTGACCGCCACCGGAGGCGGCACGGTCGGCAGCGCCGTGGCCGCACCCCACCTCTACGCGCCGGGACAGGGCCCGTCCGCGGCCGTGGCGATCATGGTCGACTGCTCCGGCTCGATGGACTACCCGCCGACGAAGATGCGCAACGCCCGGGACGCGACGGCCGCCGCGGTCGACACCCTGCGCGACGGCGTGCACTTCGCGGTGATCGGCGGCACCCACGTCGCCAAGGAGGTCTACCCGGGCGGCGGCCGCCTCGCCGTCGCCGACGCCACCACCCGCGAGCAGGCCAAGCAGGCGCTGCGCAAGCTCAGCGCGGGCGGCGGCACGGCCATCGGCACCTGGCTGCGCCTGGCCGACCGCCTGCTCGCCTCGGCCGACGTCGCCATCCGCCACGGCATCCTGCTCACCGACGGCCGCAACGAGCACGAGTCGCCCGAGGACCTCAAGGCCGCCCTGGACGCCTGTGCCGGACGGTTCACCTGTGACGCACGGGGCGTGGGCACCGACTGGGAAGTGAAAGAAGTCACAGGGATCGCCTCCGCGCTGCTGGGCACGGCCGACATCGTCGCCGACCCGGCCGGCCTCGCCGCCGACTTCACGCACATGATGGAGACGGCCATGGGCAAGGAGGTCGCCGACGTGACCCTCAGGCTGTGGATCCCGGTGGGCACCGCCATCAAATTCGTCAAGCAAGTCGCCCCGACCGTCGAGGAGTTGACCGACCGCCGCACGGAAGCCGGCCCGCGCGCCGGGGACTACCCCACGGGCTCCTGGGGCGACGAGTCCCGTGACTACCACGTATGCGTCGAGGTGCCCTCCGCGGGCATCGGCCAGGAGATGCTGGCCGCCCGGGTCTCGCTGGTCATCCCGCAGCCCGACGGCAGCGCGCAGAACCTCGGCGCCCAGGGCCTCGTCCGGGCCGTGTGGACCGACGACATGGCCGCCTCCACGTCGATCAACCCGCAGGTCGCCCACTACACCGGGCAGGCCGAACTGGCACAGGCCATCCAGCAGGGGCTCGACCTGCGCAAAGCGGGAGATTTCGACGGAGCAACGGCCAAACTGGGCCGGGCCGTTCAACTCGCCAGCGCCTCCGGAAACGCGGATACTGCGAAACTGCTTGCGAAGGTGGTGGACGTGGTCGACGCCGCGACCGGTACTGTGCGACTGAAGGCGAAGGTCGAGGAGGCCGACGAGATGACGCTCGAAACTCGGTCGACAAAGACTGTTCGTGTAAAGAAGTGACCTGGTAACGAGCGAGCCCGACCCCCCGGGGTTGGAGAAACCCGGCCATACGGCCGGAAAAGGAGAGGGGGAAGCGCCGACATGCCGACCTGCCCGAACGGACACCAGTCGGGTTCCGACGACTGGTGCGAGGTCTGCGGTCACCGCATGGCCGGTGCCGTGCCTCCGCCCCCTCCGCCGCCCCCGCCCGGCGGCGGCTACGGCTTCCCGCCGCCCGGCCAGGGCCCGCAGCCCGGCCGTGGCCACCTGTCCTCCGTGCCGGACCCCGAGCCGGAGCTCTGCCCGCAGTGCCGTACGCCCCGTGAGGGCGGCGCGCCGTTCTGCGAGGAGTGCCGGTGGAACTTCCTGACGAACACGGCGACCTCCTACACCCCCGCCGCCCCGCGCCCGCCGGCGCCCGGCCCCGCGGTGCGCTTCCAGCAGCCGCCCGGCGGCCCCGGTGGTCCCGGTGGTCCGGGCGGCCCCGGCCCGTCGTACGGCGGGGCCGGTGACTCGTACGAGTACCAGGGCTCGCGCCCGTCGCAGATGAACCGTCCCGCCGAGCCGATCCCGCCGAGCCCGCCCTACGGCTCGGACCCGGCCGGCCCGGGCGGCCCCTTCGGCGACCCGTCCGGCTTCGGCCAGGACCCCTCGCGCCCGGTCCCGCCGCCGCCCGGCCCGACGCCGCACGCCGGTCCCGGCGGACAGGGCGGTCCCGGTGGCCCGGGTGCTCCCGGCGGTCCCGGTGGCCCCGGTGGGGCCCCGCAGGCGTTCCACCAGCCCGGTCCGCCGGCCCCGCCCGGCTTCCCGCAGGAGACGGGGCGGCCGCCGCAGCCCGGCGGCCCGTCCTTCGGCGGCGGTGACGACGACTGGGTGATCTCCCCGCCGACCGGCGGCCCCGGCGGTCAGGGCGGCCCCGGTGGTCCCGGCGGCCCCGGCCAGGGCGGTGGCTACGGCTACCCGCAGCAGCCGGGCCCGACCCAGGCCCCGCCCCCGCCGCCCGGCCAGGGCTACGGGCAGCCGCCCGCCGGCCCGGCCACCTGGATGGCGACGATCGGCCCGGACCGCGAGTACTTCATGGCGATGATGCAGCGCTCCGGCCCCGAGGCCGCGGGCCTGAACCTGCCCGCGTACTCGCCCGAGCAGCAGCGCACGCTCAGCGGCAACCAGATCACCATCGGGCGCCGCCGCCACTCCACCGGCGACACCCCGGACATCGACCTGGCGGTGCCGCCGGAGGACCCGGGCGTCTCGCACCAGCACGCGGTGCTGGTCCAGCAGCCGGACGGCAGCTGGGCGGTCGTCGACCAGAACTCGACGAACGGCACGACGGTCAACAACTCCGAGGAGCCGATCCAGCCCTTCGTGCCGGTGCCGCTCCAGGACGGCGACCGGGTGCACGTGGGCGCCTGGACGACGATCACGATCCGCCGCGGCTAGAGGCCCCGCCGGACGTGCCGCGATGTGCCGTCGTCCGTCCGCGGCACCGTCGCGGCCGATCGCGCAGTTCCCCGCGCCCCTCAAGGGCGCTGCCGAACTGCCGGCTCAGCCCGGGAGGGGCCACGTGCACGGCCCCTCCGGATCGTCCAGCCAAGCCCACTGCCGCTGGCCGTCGACCGTGATGCCGTAGCGCTCGCGCAGGGGTTCTTCCTCGCGCTCCCAGAGGGTGAGGGCTTCCTGCGGGGCGAGGGTGCCGCGGGTAAGGGCGAGCAGGAACCGGAACCCCTCGTGCTCCCTGACCCGGCGCGGAATCCCGGCGAGGTCGTCCTGATCCCGCTCGGGGCGGCCCGCGCCGCGCAGCGGGACGAAGTAGGCGGGCGTGTGCAGGAAGCGCCCCTCCGCATGACCGGCGTCCCGCACGGTCAGGGCGATCAGGCCGGTGGCGAACGGCGCCAGGATGCGGGCGCCCGGGGTGCACTGGGCGAGCCAGGCGCGCGGCACCGAGCTCAGCGCGCAGGTCACGATGATCCGGTCGTAGGGGGCGCGTTCGGGCACCCCGCGCGCGCCGTCGCCGCTGACGACGGCCGGATGGTGTCCGGCGGCGGCCAGGTGCCGCCGGGCGGACTCGGTGATCTCCGGCTCCAGGTCGACGGTGGTGACCAGGCCGTCGTCGCCGAGCCGGTGGGCCAGCAGGGCCGCGTTGTAGCCGGTGCCGGCGCCGATCTCCAGGACCCGGTTGCCGTCCTCGACCCGCAGCTCGGCCAGCATCATCGCCATCAGCGACGGCTGGCTGCTGGAGGAGAGCAGCTCACCGTCGCGCAGCCGGGTGGCCAGCGGGGCGTCCGCGTAGGCGCCGCGCACCCATGTCTCCCGAGCCCGCGGATCGGGGCTCTCGCCCCAGCGCCGCTCGTAGCCGCCGACGACGGCGACGTAGTAGTACGGCACGAAGAGATGGCGCGGGACCGCCTCGAACGCCTCCCGCCACACCGGGTCGTCCGCCCAGGCCCCCGACGCCTCGATCTCCCGCACGAGCCCGGCCCGCGCCGAGGCCGCGAGGCCGCCGAGGTCCTTGTCGCTCTCGTCGAGAGCATGCGCGCCCATACGTCCACTGTCCTGCGGCCCGGCGCACGAGGCGAGCACCGGAACGCCCCGATCCGGATTTCGTCCCTTCCGCGGGGGACCCAGGGCCTGGGTTTCGGATCAGGTGAGCCCGCGACGCCGAGCTGATCCGGAAGACGGGCCCTAAGCCTCAAGTCCTCGGTCCCCCGGTCTGAGAGCATGGACGGGTGAATGAGATTCGGCGCGGCACGGTGCAGGAGCAGACCTTCTACGAGCAGGTCGGCGGGGAGGAGACCTTCCGCCGCCTGGTCCACCGCTTCTACGAGGGCGTGGCCGAGGACCCGGTCCTGCGGCCCATGTACCCCGAGGAGGACCTCGGCCCGGCCGAGGAGCGCCTGACCCTGTTCCTGATCCAGTACTGGGGCGGCCCGACGACGTACAGCGACAACCGCGGCCACCCCCGGCTGCGGATGCGCCACGTCCCCTTCACCGTGAACCGCGAGGCGCACGACGCCTGGCTGCGGCACATGCGCGACGCGGTCGACGAGCTGGGCCTGTCCGAGGAGCACGAGCAGCAGCTGTGGAAGTACCTGACGTACGCCGCCGCGTCGATGATCAACACCCCTGACTGAGACGCACCACGTGACGAACGGATTCCGGTCGCGGTGCGCCGGAATCCGGTCACGATCCGGTCAAGCCCGCCGTACAAGCGCTTACCCGTGAGCCGTCCCCTCTGACAGCATCGCCCGGAGGTCTGGACAACCACGGGGGGTTGGGTGTGACGGCGTTCGGTGCGGTGGCACGGTTCGTCCTGCTGCGGGCCCGCGCGCACCGCCTCCTGCTCACCGCCGCGCTGCTCACCGTCCTGCTGACCACGGCCGTCCTCACCACGCTCACCGCCTACTCGGGCGCGATCGGCGACGCGGCCCTGCGCCACTCGCTGCGCTCCACCCAGAACGCCGCCGACGCCGCCCTCATCGTCAAGGCCGACGTGCCGGCCGAGGGCCGCGCCGCTGCGGGCAGCGCCGTACGGCAGGGGGCCCGGCGGACGTTCGACGGGCTGCCGGTGACGGTGCGGAGCCTGCTGCGCTCGGGCCCGTACGCCCTTCCGCGCGCGCTGCAGCCGCCCGCCGAGCGGTCAGGGGAGCCGGATCTGACCTATCTCGCGGCGCTGGACCCGACGCAGGTGCGCATCGTGGAGGGACGCGCACCCCGGGACGGCACCCGCGTCGAGGCCGCCCTGCCGCAGTCGGCCGCCCGGCGGCTCGGGCTGAGGCCCGGCTCCCGGCTCACCCTCACCGACCGGCTCGACGGCCCGAAGGTGCGCGTCACGCTCACCGGCCTGTACCGGCCCGTCGACCCGGACGCGCCCTACTGGCGGCTGGACGACCTGGGCGGCCGGGGCGTGAAGACGATCGGCTTCACGACGTACGGCCCGCTGCTCTCCGCCCCCGGAGTCCTCGGCGACGGCCGGGTGAGCACCGGCCCCTCCGCGTGGCTGGCGACGGCCGACTACTCGTCCCTGACGACCGGGCGGATCGGCGAGCTGCGCGACGCGGCCCGCGCGGGCGGCGCGGCCCTGCGCAAGCAGCCCGCGCTCAGGGGTACCACGGTCGCGGACACCGCCCTGCCCGACGTCCTCGGGCGGATCGAGCGCTCGCTGCTGGTCTCCCGCTCCACCCTGCTGATCGTCGCCCTGCAGCTGGCGCTGCTGGCCGGCTGTGCGCTGCTGCTGGTGGCACGGCTGCTGAGCGCCGAACGGGCGGGCGAGGTACGGCTGTTGCGGGCGCGCGGCGCCTCCCGGGCCCGGGTCGGGGCGCTCGCCGCCCTGGAGGCGCTGTTCCTCGCGGTGCCCGCGTTGGTCTGCGCGCCCCTGCTGTCGGGGCCGCTGACCCGGCTGCTGGCCGGGCACGGGGCGCTGGCCCGGATCGGGCTGCGCCTGGACGTGCCGGCCGCGGGGCGGCCCGGGGTGTGGCTGGTGGCCGGGTGCGTGGCACTGGGCTGTGCGCTGGCGGTGACGCTGCCCGCGCTCACCGTGGAGGGGTTCGGGCCGGTGCGGGCCCGCTCCCTGCCCGCCCCGGTGCGCGCGGGCGCGGACCTGGGCCTGCTGGCGGTGGCCGCGGTCGCGTACTGGCAGCTCGGCCGGCAGACCTCCGGCGCGGTGACCGGCGACACCTCGGGCACCCTCGGCATCGACCCGCTGCTGGTCGCCGCGCCCGCCCTCGCGCTGCTCGCCGGCACGGCGGTGACCCTCAGGCTGCTGCCCCTGGTGGCGCGGCTCGCCGAGCGCCGGGCGGCCGGCGGGCGCGGGCTGACCGCGGCGCTGGCGGGCTGGCAGCTGAGCCGCCGCCCGATGCGCGGCGCGGGCCCGGTGCTGCTGCTGGTGCTCGCGGTCGCGCTCGGCATGCTCGCCATCGGGCAGGGCGCCTCCTGGAACCGCTCGCAGGACGACCAGGCGGACTTCGCGGCGGGCGCGCCGGTGCGCGTCCTCGCCGAGGGGGTGGGCGGGCTCGGGCGCACGGAGCGGTACGCGGCGGTCCCCCACGTACGGCAGGCGGCCCCGGTCCTGCGGACCGAACTCCCGCTGTCCGGCAGCCGTACGGCCACGCTGCTGGCCGTGGACACCGCGCACGCCGCGGACACGGTGCTGATGCGCCGGGACCTGGCGTCGCAGCCTGTGGGGCCGCTGCTCAGGGCGCTCGGCCCGAAGGGCACGGCGGCCGGGGCGAAGGTGCCCGCGCACACCGCCCGGCTGCGGCTGACGGCGGCCCTGGACAGCTCGGCGGGCGCGGGCACGACGGCGGACGTGACGCTCACGCTGGAGGACGCGTACGGGACGCCGTACGACGTGCCGGCCGGTCAGCTGCCCGCCGACGGGCGGGCCCACGCGCTGGACGTGCCCGTGTCCGGCGGGCCGCTGACCCTCACCGCCGTGCAGCTGGTGATGGCGCAGCCGGTCAGGCATCCCGAGCAACACCGGCTCCGCGTCTCCGGGTTGACCGCGACGGGCGCGGACGGCACCGCGCGGAACATCGCCCTGCCGGGCGGCTGGAAGGGGACCGTGGCCGGTGACGGGCAGGTCGCGTCGCCGGACAAGGCGGCCAACCCGGCGGCGCACGGCACGAGTTCGTCGGGTCCGCCGGCCTTCTCCTACGGCACCGGGTACGTGCCGGCCGACCAGGCCTGGGCGAGCCCGTCGCTGACGGTGCGGATGCAGGTCCGGCAGCCGGCTCCGCCCGGGATCACGGCGGTGGCGACCGACCGGTTCCTCACGTCGGCGGGGGCGCGCACCGGCCAGCGGCTGGACGTGACCGTCGGCGGGGAGAGCGTGCCGGTGCGGATCGTGGGCGCCGTACGGGAGTTGCCGACGACCGGCGACTCGACCGGCGGTGGCCTGCTGGTCGACCTGCGAGCGGTGAACCGCGTGCTGGAGGCCCGGCACGGGGAGAGCGTCACGCCCACGGAGTGGTGGCTGCGGACCGATCCCGGCGAGTCCGCCGGTGTCGCCGCCGCCCTGCGGGCGCTGCCCGACCTCGATCCGTCGCAGGTCCTGGTGCGGGACGAGACGGCCGCGCAGCTGCGGGACGACCCGTTCGGCGCGGGCCCCGAGGCGGCGTTCGCGGCGGCGGCCGGGGTCGCGGCCGCGCTGGCCGCGGTCGGCTTCGCGGTGAGCGCGGCGGGCTCCCTGCGCGAGCGGGGCGCGGAACTGGCGGTGCTGCGCGCCCTGGGCGCCCCGCGCCGCCGGCTGGCCCGCATGATCGCCGTCGAGCAGGGCGTCCTGGTGGCGCTCGCGCTGGTGGTGGGCGCGGCGCTGGGCACGGTGCTCGCCCGGGCGGTGATCCCGCTGATCGTGCTGACCGCGCAGGCCACCCGGCCGGTGCCGGAGGTGCGGGTCGAACTCCCCCTTCCGGACGTGGCCGTACTGCTGGCGGCGGTGGCCCTGGCGCCGCTGCTCGTGACCGCGGTGCCGGCGCTGCGCCGGGGCGACCCCGCGGTGTCGCTGCGGGAGCAGGGGGAGTGAGGCGATGAGGGGAGTGAGAGGGCTGAGCGGGACGAACCCGGTGCGGGCTCCGTGGATCCGGACGCGGCTGCGCGCCGCGCCCGGTGCCGCCTGCGCACTGGCGGTGCTCGTGGCGCTGACCGCCTGTCTCGCGGCCGCGTTCCCGCGGGCCGTCGACCGGTACGAGGACGCCGGCCTGCGCCGGGCCGTGGAGCGGGCGCGGCCCGCGAGCACCAGCCTGGACGTGTCGGCCGAGCAGCCCGGCCTGCTCATGACCCGGGAGCAGCGCGAGGAGGCGCTGCGGCCGGGCACGCTCGGCCCGCAGTACGCGCAGGTCCTCGCCGCCGTCCCGCGCTCGCTCGCCGTCGATCGCGGCCAGTCGACGTACGGGGTGCGCACGGCCGACTCGCTGCCGGCCCCGGAGCGCTGGCTGCCGTGGCTCAGCGCGCTGCCGCCGCAGTTCACCCTCGCGGCGCAGCAGGGGCTGGCGCGGCACGCGACGCTCCGCTCAGGACGCCTGCCGCGCGCCGGCGACCGGGTCACCGCCGAGACGGCCGAGGTGGAGGCCGCCGTGACCGTGGCGACCGCCGAAAGCCTGCATCTCAAGGTCGGTTCGGTCGTCCATGTGCCCGGCGTGGAACGCCCCCCGCTCGCCGTCCGGGTCACCGGCGTCGTCGCCCCGCGCGATCCCGGCGGCGCCTACTGGTCCACCGTGCCCCTCCTGCGCAGCCCGAGCGTGGTCGTGGCACCGGGCCCCGACCGCGACAAGTACTGGCGCGCCACCCTGCTGCTCGCCCCCGAGGCCGCCCCGGCGCTGCTGGGCACGCCCGGAAACCTGTGGCGCTACTGGCAGTTGGCGCCCTCGTCCACCGTGCTCCAGGCCCATCAGGCGGACCGCCTGAGGTCGGCGATCGCCTCCCTGGAAGCGGGCCCGGCCCTGGACAGGATCCGTACGGCGACCGATCCGTCCACCACGGTGAGCACCGGACTCGACGACGTGGTGGCCGTGTTCACCGAACTCCGCGGCGGCGTCCGCCCGCTGGTCGCCGTCGCCGCCTTCGGCACCGCGGCCGTGGCCGCCGTCGTCCTGCTGCTGGCGGGCGGCCTCGCCGCCGACCGCCGCCGCACCGAACTCGCGCTGCTGCGCGCACGCGGTGCGTCCCTGCGGGGCCTGACGGGCCGTCTGTTCGCCGAGACGGCGGTGGTGGCGCTGCCCGCGGGAGCGCTGGGCCTGGGCGCGGCCCTGCTCGCGCTCCCGAGCGAGCGCGCCGGTTACGCGATCGCGGCCGCGGTGACGGCCACGGCGGTCGCCTGCGCGGCCCTGCCCCTGCGCGCCGCGGCCGCCCACCGGGTGGTGCGGCTGCACGCCGCCCGCGGAGACCTGGCCACGGTACGGCCCTCCCGGCGCCGTACGGTCGCGGAGCTCACCCTGGTCGTGGTGGCCCTGGGCGCGGTGGTGACCCTGCGCCGGCAGGGCACCTCGGACGACCAACTGACGGCTCTGGCACCGGTGTTGGTGGGCGTGGCCGCGGCCCTGCTGCTGGTCCGCCTCTACCCCTTCCCGCTGCGCGGCCTGGCCCGTCCGGCCGCCCGGCTGCGCGGGGCGATCGGCCATCTGTCGCTGGCCCGCGCGGGCCGCACCTCCGCCTCCGCGGTCCTGCCGCTCCTCGCCCTGCTGACCGCCCTCACCACGGCGGCCTTCGGCGGCTCGGTCCTGGCGGGGGTGCGCGAGGCCCGTGACCAGGCGGCCCTCCTCACGGTCGGCGCCGACGCCCGCATCGAGGCGACGGGCGCGCTGCCGTCGGATCTGGCGGACCGGATCCGACGCTCACCCGGCGTGCGGGCGGTGACGCAGGTGAGCATCACGTACCAGGCCAAGCCGACCGACCTGCGGGAGTCGGTGCCGCTGGCGGGCGTGGACCCCGCGCAGTACGCCGAGTTGACGCGCGAGACCCGCATCGGCGCCTTCTCCGCCGGTGAGTTGAGGCGAGGCGGTGCCCGCGACGCGCTCCCGGCGCTGGCCTCCCCGTCGGCCGCCAGGACGTACGGCACCCGGCCCTTCCCGGTACGCCTGGAGGACGGCACGACCATCACGGTGCGCATCGCGGCCGTACGGGACCGCACGCCGGCCGTGACCGGCGACAACTTCCTGGTGGTGGACCGCGCCGGCCTGCACGGCCCGGCCTCCCGCACGACGGCGCTGCTGCTCACCGGCGGCCACCTCGACGCGCGGGCCCTGCGCGGCACCGCCCCGGCCTCCGCGGACGTACAGCTGCGCTCCGAGGAACGCGCGGGCTACGTCGACTCGCCCCTCCAGTCGGGCGCCGAACGCGTCTACACGGCGGCGGTCGCCGCGGGCGCCGGCTACGCCGTCCTGGCCCTTCTGCTCTCGCTGCTGCGCACCGCGCCCGAACGCACGGCGCTCCTCGCCCGTCTGCGCACCATGGGCCTGACCCGCCCGCAGAGCCGCCGCCTGCTCGTCCTGGAGTCCCTCCCCCAGGCGGCCCTCGCGGCGGCGGGCGGCGCCCTGACGGGCTGGGCCACGATCCGCCTGCTGTCCCCGGGCGTCGACCTGGCGACCATCGCCCTGGCCACGGCCCAATCCCCCACGCGCGAGGCCGCGTTGCACACGGACGCGCTGTCCCTGGCGGTCCCGGCGACCGCGATCGTCCTGCTGACGGTGGGGGTCTCGGCGGTCCAGGCGTGGTGGACGGGCCGCCGGGGAGCCGTGGCCGAGCTGAGGGCGGGCGATACGCGATGAGCCCCCGTACGGCCGCACCCGGCAGCCCTGCCACCGCCCCATCAGGGCCACCGCCCACGCTCCGAGCCCCAGGAGGCGCCCGATGACGGCACCGAACCCCACCCTCGCCGACCTGGCCCACCGCGCCACCGAGAGGCGTGCTCGTCCCTCCTACGGCCACGACGCGCTCATCACCTGCGACCGCCTGGTCCGCATCTTCACCACGGACGGCATCGAGGTGCAGGCCCTCCAGGGCCTCGACCTCCTGGTCCGCAAGGGCGAGCTCATGGCCCTCGTCGGCGCGTCCGGCAGCGGCAAGTCGACCCTCATGAACATCCTCGCCGGTCTGGACACCCCCACCGCGGGCGCGGCCCGGGTGGCCGGCCGCGACCTGCTCACCATGTCCGCGAAGGACCGCCTCGCCTACCGGCGCACCACCGTCGGCTTCGTCTGGCAGCAGACCTCCCGCAACCTCCTGCCCTACCTCACCGCGGCCCAGAACGTCGCCCTCCCGATGCAGCTCACCGGCCGGGGCACGGCCCTCCGCCCGCGGAGGTCACGCCGGGAGCAGACCGAACGGGCCCTGCAGCTGCTGGAGTTGCTGGAGATCCCCGACTGCCGGGACCGCCGCCCGCACCAGATGTCCGGCGGTCAGCAGCAGCGCGCGGCCATCGCCGTGGCCCTCGCCAACGACCCCGCCGTCCTGCTCGCGGACGAACCCACCGGCGAACTCGACTCCCACACCGCGGAACAGGTCTTCGCCGCGTTCCGCACCGCGAACGAGCAGCTGGGCACGACCGTCGTGATCGTCACCCACGACCAGGCGGTGGCCGGCGAGGTCCGCCGTACGGTGGCCATCCGGGACGGCCGCACCTCCACCGAGGTCCTGCGGCGCAGCGAGGTCGACGAGGTGACGGGTGCCGAGACGGTGGTGGCGCGCGAGTACGCCATGCTCGACCGCGCGGGCCGCCTCCAGCTGCCCGCCGAGTACACGGAGACCCTGGGCATGCGCGACCGGGTCGCCCTGGAACTGGAGCCCGACCACATCGCCGTATGGCCGGACGACAGCGACCACGACTGACCGCCGGCCACCCGCCGAAGGCTCAAAGGTTCAAGGGCTCAGCGGACGCTGACGTCCAGCGCCCCGAGTCCCGCCCGCCGCACGGCGACCGACCCGAAGGGCGTGCGCAGCCGCAGCCACGCCCCGGACGAGAACAGGTCCACGGGCACTCCGGCCCGCAGGAACCCCAGGGACTGCGCCGCGTGCGCGGCCCGTACCGGAAGCCGGGTGTCGCCGACGGTGCGGGACCAGATCTCCCGCCCGATCGCGTCGAGTTCGGCGCGGGTACGCCGCTCCTCCGCCAACTCCTGCGTACGGGACCGGAATTCGGCGACAGCCGCTTGCACCGTCGCCCGCAGCGCGTCCGGCGCCGGCAGCCCGGGCTCGCCACGCCAGCCGCCCCGCGGCGGCAGCACCCCGGCCCACGGCGGCCCCGTCACCGCACCCGGCACCTGCGCCGTGGCCGCCGACTCGTCGACGGACTCCAGGAGTTCACCGGCGGAGACGGTCACGTCCAGCGTGACGTCGAGGCCGTTCTCGTACGGCTTCGCGAGCCGCACCGCGCGGACGGCCAGCACCTCGAAGGAGGGCGGCCGCCCGAAGACGGCGAGCGCGGTCCCGGCGGCCTGCAGTCGCACCGCAGCCGAACGGTCGTAGTGGATCAGCCGGGAGAGGAAGGCCGCGAGATCCGCCGCCTCCCCCTCGTCGGCGAGATGGAGCACCGTCATGCCGCGACGGCCTCCTCCTTGTCGTCGTCCCGGTACTCCTCGAGGAAGTCCCGTTCCTCCGCGGTGATCCGGCGCGGGCGCTGGGTCTCGAAGTCGAACGGCACGATCACCGTCGACGCCCGTACATAGACCTCGTCGCCGTCCTTCACCTCGTAGGAGACGGTGAAGGACGCCGCCCTGATCTGCGTGACCCACAGCTCGATGTCCACCGGCGCGTGCCGGTGGACCAGCTGGCGCTTGTAGTCGATCTCGTGGCGCGCCACCACCGACCCCTGCTGGAAATCCTTGTCCGGGCGGAACAGGAAGTCGATACGGGCTTCCTCCAGGTAGCGGAGGAAGACCACGTTGTTGACGTGGCCGTACGCGTCCATGTCCGCCCAGCGCAGCGGGCAGCGGTAGATGTGCCGCAAGATCGATCAGCCCCGGGTCAGCTTCTTGTAGGTGGCACGGTGCGGACGCGCCGCGTCCGGGCCGAGCCGCTCGATCTTGTTCTTCTCGTACGACTCGAAGTTGCCCTCGAACCAGAACCACTTGGAGTCACCCTCGTAGGCGAGGATGTGGGTCGCGACCCGGTCCAGGAACCACCGGTCGTGGGAGACGACCACGGCGCAGCCGGGGAACTCCAGCAGCGCGTTCTCCAGGCTGGAGAGGGTCTCGACGTCCAGGTCGTTGGTCGGCTCGTCGAGGAGCAGCAGGTTGCCGCCCTGCTTGAGGGTGAGCGCGAGGTTGAGGCGGTTGCGCTCACCGCCGGAGAGCACACCGGCCGGCTTCTGCTGGTCGGGTCCCTTGAAGCCGAACGCGGAGACGTACGCCCGCGACGGCATCTCGACCTGGCCGACGTTGATGTAGTCGAGCTCGTCGGAGACGACCGCCCAGAGGGTCTTCTTCGGGTCGATGTTCTCGCGGCTCTGGTCGACGTACGAGATCTTGACGGTCTCGCCGACCTTGATGTCGCCGGAGTCCGGGGTCTCGAGACCCTGGATCATCTTGAAGAGGGTGGTCTTGCCGGCGCCGTTCGGGCCGATGACGCCGACGATGCCGTTGCGCGGCAGCGTGAAGCTCAGGTCGTCGATGAGGACCTTGTCGCCGAAGGCCTTGTTGAGGTTGTTGACCTCGACGACGATGCTGCCGAGCCGCGGGCCCGGCGGGATCTGGATCTCCTCGAAGTCCAGCTTCCGCATCTTCTCGGCCTCGGCGGCCATCTCCTCGTACCGCGCCAGACGGGCCTTGGACTTGGCCTGCCGCCCCTTGGCGTTGGAGCGGACCCACTCGAGCTCTTCCTTGAGCCGCTTGGCGCGCTTGGCGTCCTTCTGGCCCTCGACCTTGAGACGGGTCTGCTTGGTCTCCAGGTACGTGGAGTAGTTGCCCTCGTAGGGGTAGGCGCGACCGCGGTCGAGCTCGAGGATCCACTCGGCCACGTTGTCGAGGAAGTACCGGTCGTGGGTGATGGCCACGACGGTGCCCGCGTACTTGGCCAGGTGCTGCTCCAGCCAGTTCACGGACTCGGCGTCGAGGTGGTTGGTGGGCTCGTCGAGAAGCAGCAGGTCAGGGGCTTCGAGCAGCAGCTTGCAGAGCGCGACGCGGCGCTTCTCACCACCGGAGAGGGTGGTGACGGGCCAGTCGCCGGGCGGGCAGCCCAGCGCGTCCATGGCCTGCTCGAGCTGGGCGTCGAGGTCCCAGGCGTTGGCGTGGTCGAGGTCCTCCTGGAGCTTGCCCATCTCCTCGAGCAGCGCGTCGGAGTAGTCGGTGGCCATCAGCTCGGCGATCTCGTTGAACCGGTCGAGCTTGCCCTTGACCTCGGCGACACCCTCCTGGACGTTCTCCAGGACGGTCTTCTCCTCGTTCAGCGTGGGTTCCTGCATGAGGATGCCGACGCTGTAACCGGGCGAGATGAACGCGTCGCCGTTGGACGGCTGCTCCAGCCCCGCCATGATCTTCAGCACGGTCGACTTACCGGCACCGTTCGGACCGACGACGCCGATCTTGGCACCCGGGAGGAAGTTCAGGGTGACGTCGTCGAGAATCACCTTGTCGCCGTGCGCCTTGCGCGCCTTGCGCATGGTGTAAATGAACTCAGCCAAGAGAAACCGTCCGGCAGCTTGAAATCTGGCAGTGGGCAGATACACCCCATCTTGCCTGACCGCCACCCCTGGGGGGAAACCCGTATGGCTGAGGGTCCGTGACCTGGACGTTCGCCGACCGCCCCGGTAGCTGACCTGTCACTGGTTGTCGCTGTCGGTCGCTGCCGAGGGGCCTCGCACGGCCCAGGGACGGCCCAGGAGCTACCCGCCCGTCGCCGACATGACGCAGGTCACGCCCGGCCTCGGCCGTCACTCAAGCGGTTGGGGAGCGACCGGGAGCTGCTCGCTGTAGAGCCAGGTGAAGGTGCGGTCAGGTTCGAGGTGGGCGTCTCCCCAGTGGATGGAGTGGATGCCGTTCTCAGGGTCGGCCGTGAAGAAGAGACAGACGAGCTTCGTGGAGGCACCCAGGGCCTCGAACGTCTCGTGCAGCTCCTCGTACTCCTCGGTCGTCAGGTCGTCATCGAGGGGGAACAGCCCTTCTTGAGGCTGCGGACCGTGCCCCAGGAGCATCCGGCGGCGTGTAGGGGAAGCATTGGCAGCCAACCGAGCACGATCAAGCGGCTTCGGACGGTCGGCGTACTTGAAGGGGAAGAGCGCGTGGTCGTTGATGACGGCGTACTCGTAGCCGCGCACGTCCCGCACGGCTTCCTCCAGCTCCCGCGCCGTATCCGCCAGGTTCTCGCGCACCGCCTCGGCCAGGGTTGCGCCGTAGGGACTGCGCTTCTTCAACCGGGCCGTCAGGTGCACGGCGTGAGCTCGCGCGTGAGCCCTGGCCAGCTGCGACGGAACTGCCGCGGCAAGCCTGCCGGCATGCTGGCCGAACCGCTCCACCGCCCAATCCGAAGGCACAACCCGATCGTCACCTAGCGCAGACATGAAGCGTCCCCTCCCCCGATCACTCCGCCTCTCAACTGTTTGACACGTACACGAAGTACCCACAAGGGAGCGATCCGGCCACACGGGGCGAGACGCTCCCGCGGCGCCATACAGGACGAGGGACATCCGCCTTGTAAGGGCGGCTGTGCGAGGAAGCGAGGGTGTGCAGGTCCCCCTGGTTCGGAGAGGTCCGGCTCAGCGGTGTGGTTCGACAGCGGCGAACCGTCGTTGACCGTGGCTGACCGCCTGATGTGGCACGGCCGTGGCACGCGCCGTCTTTCCAGGGCTGTTCGACCGACGCCCATATGAGTCATGCGTCCTGGTGTCTTGACAGCCAGACCCAGACGGTCACTACTGACTCGTACGTGCGCGTACTGAGGGCTAGAGGGAGGGCATAAACGGTTTCAAGGAAACCGGCGCGCAGAGGGAGAGCCCATGGCAGGGTGGTGATACAAACCATCCATAACGAAGGTGGCTACATGGGACCATTGAAAGAGTATATCGTTGTAAACGAAAGGCTTATCGAGGGGCTTTATCGGCAATTCGCCGAAATGCAGCAAGGTCCCAGTTCGTCAGAGAATGAAGTCTCGGCATCTCTAAAGTTTCTCAGTCTAAGGCATCTCAGATCTTCTAGCGCGAAGACTTCTACCCCTCACGACCATGACGTGATCGAGGCTGTCGTTGAATCACTGAGGGAAACAGGACAGCTCCACGCGTTTCGCCCGGATCGAGCTGGAGATTTTTGGCACGGAGAGCATGCCGGGTGGTACGTACACGAGCAGATGATCGCTACGCCAGTCATCGTTCCGCTGGAGCAGCATTTCGAAGGGCTTCAGGTTCCACAAGCCGTTACGGTTTGGATAAGCGATCCGACGCCGCCCCAAAATCCCGCCGAATGGGAATATGACATCGTAGGATCCTTCATTTTTCTGGTGCAGGAGATGGGGGAACTGAAGTGGCCGATGCGCTGGTTCATGTCCGGCATCTCAGCCCTTCGAATGGTCGCCAATTTTATGGCCGGAGGCGCGGATTACCGAACCGAGGGTGAACTGCATCGCGTCATGCAAGCGACGCGAGACCAGTTTGAGATGCCAAATGGGTGGGGCGACGAGAATGATGAGCGTCATCCGATTGAGAAATTGAAGTCTGTCGGCGGAATGCCGGGACGCCCCCGGAGAATAGAAACCGTATACAGAATTGCTTACATGTCAGACGAGCAGTGTATTCCAACAGATAGTGGGGTACTCCGGGTAAATGATGTACTTGCATATCCGCTTTACATTGCCGAATGAAACCACTGCAAGGAAGGCAGAAAATTAGGTCGACGGAGCGGGTTTGGCCGGTGGCCTGCCCGGTCTGGGGTCGAGCATGATCAGGGGGCCGTACGCTGGTTGGCAACTCGGGCAGGCTTTGAGCCTGACCGCAATTAGCGCGAGTGGCCCCCTGATCTTGCTCGACGCGGGACCCTGACCGGGGAGGTGGCTAAAGCCGTGGAGCCGACCGCCCCAGCCACAGAGGGTGTCTCCCACTCCATGCCCGCAGCTCGCAAGCGCGCCGCCTTGGCGCGGCCAGCCGGGGCGAAGACAGAGGCAGGCCGCGCCGTCGAGGCGGCGCGCGCCCGCGCCGCGCGCGGGCCTTGATGAAGTAGGGAAAGTCCTATCCCGCCGGGATGAGGCGCTTGTGTCTTGTCTCGGTTGATGATTGACGCTGTGGCCTCACCTGATGCTTGACACCGCTTGCCTCGGTTTGGCTGTGCGCCTGGATTGGGCGCATGG